>CAKMKG010000001.1 GCA_927441425.1 uncultured Bacillota bacterium
ACACTGCATTTGCAATGTGCTTTTTTTTAAACCGGCGACGTCCTACTTTCCCAGGCAACGTTCGCTAAATAAACCTGTGTGCTCACTCCGACTCGCTCGCTCTCTTTATTCATAATTTCGCTTCACTCGCATGCTGCCTGATTTGCGTGGCTTTAGCCACAGCGCAAAACAGGACAGCATGCGAGTGAAGCGAAATTATGAATAAAGAGAGCGAGCGAGTCGGAGTGAGCACACAGGTTTATTTAGCGAACGTTGCCTGGGAAAGTAGGACGTCGCCGGTTTAAAAAAAAGCACATTGCAAATGCAGTGTGCTTTTTTAATTAAGGCAATGACATATTATTTCGGCGATCAGTTGTCCGCCAAGTGAATTAATAGCCTAAGAACATTTCGTGCCGTATATTACGCTTCTTTATGCCTTGGTTAATTAGTTTTTCTTTGAGTTGTTTGATCATTCCCGGAGGTCCAGACAAATAATAGATTGCGGTGTTATTATACTTCTGAACGGATGCATCTATTGCATTTGACAGCTCATCTTTTTCAGATAGATAGTTTATGTTTATCAATCTATGATCAGCCAACAATGTATCAAAAAAATCTTTATAAACAAAAGTTTTTCTACTGTCAATGTAAAATAGTTCGATTGGAGTTGACTTAAAAGTATTATTGCTAACGGCATCGCTGATAATAGACCTGTAAGGCGTGATTCCAATGCCACCTGCTATGCAAACGGCAGGACTTAACGGCTTATCTATATAGAAAGGGCCGAAAGGGCCTCGCATGTTAATATTGTCACCTTGTTTCATATTAAGAAGTACTTGCTTGAAAGCACTTGGCTTCTCCGGAACACGAGTGGAGATCATTATAATGCTCTCCGCTGGGGTTGAAGCAAGGCTGAAACCACGGAAAGAGCCTTTTCCAAGGTTTTTACCGGGGATAGTGAAAAGTCCGTGCTGTCCCGGCTTCCAAATATATTCTTTTTCTGTTTTGAATTGAAAGGTGTGCACATCATCAACCTCATGAACATGCGCTACAAATGATAAGGTGTGTTTTGTACGAACAGGCAATAAATCATTTAGGAACTTCATGGTTCTCTCTCCTTTGAATCTGAAGCAACGCTCTTTTATATTAGTTTAACATGTTTCCAACATTTTTTAATTGACTTAAGCAAATTTTGCAAATAAAATGAGTTCAATAATCTAGCTAATAAATTAGATGGAGGGAAATCCATTGAAGGAAGAGGATGAAATATGCGCATATTAGTAACTGGTGCCATGGGAAATGTCGGGCGATTTGTAGTGGAAAGTCTGTTAGAGCTAGGAGAAAAGGTAGTGGCAGCAAGTCCTAACATAGAAAAACTGAATAAAGCCTATGGCGGAAATGAAAATATAAGAACAGTACAGTTTGATTTTATGGAAAAAAAGACCTATGAAGCTGCTTTAGAAGGAGTTGACAGGATCTTCTTGATGCGTCCGCCTCATCTTGGGAAGCCGGAAGATTTACTCCCCTTTCTCCACGCAATGAAGAAAGCAAATATTAAGTTGGTGGCGTTCCTATCCCTCATGGGAGTAGAAAACAATCCTATACCGCCTCACCATAAAATAGAGAAACTTATTCAGCAGCTTGGGATTCAATACTCATTCATTCGCCCCGGCTTTTTTATGCAAAACCTGTCTGGGATACATGCCTTAGAAATAAAGGAGAAGAGTCAGATATTCGTACCAGCAGGCAAAAGTAAAACCAGCTTTATCGATGCGAAAGACATTGGCTTTGCAGCTGCAACAATCCTTAGCTCGCCTGAAAAGCACAAAAATACTGCACATACGATAACAGGTCCGGAATCTCTTGATTATTATCAGGTTGCAGCAATCCTTTCAGAGGTGCTTAGAAAAAAAATAACGTATACAAAGCCATCGTTTCTCAAGTATCGTCATGCCTACATCAATAGAAGGGGTATGGACAAGAGCTACGTCAACGTAACCGTCTTGCTTTATTTCATGACAAGAATGGGTACAGCAGAAAAAGTAACACATGAGTTTGAAAAACTGACAGGAAGAAAGCAAAGAAGCTTTAGGGAGTTCGCATTGGAAAATATCAAAACTTGGCAGTAATAAAACACATCTCAGTTCGAGATGTGTTTTTTTCAGGGTAACTTGTATAGAAGATTGAAATTTGTTTGAAAGAGCCAGTATAAGGTATACATTTACTCAGTAGTAAAATAGGAGGGTAACAATGGGAAAAGAATATGATAAGCCCATCTTCATTGATGTGAAGAATATTGATTCAAATGATAAAGATTCAGAACAAAGATACATTGACGAAATACGGAAAATGTCTGACAATCAGATGTTTGCAGTCCTGGCAACTCACGGCGAAAGTGGACCGTTTGCTTCGTTGGTTGCATTTGCGGGCAGCAGGGATTTGAAGCATATTATTTTTATAACACCAAGGAATACAAAAAAATATGATAACATTCTTGTGAATGGGAATGTAACGCTTCTGATTGACAACAGATCAGACCGGCCTGGCAGTATAAACCAGATTAGCGCTCTAACGATAACGGGAACGGCAAGTGTAATGAATAACGAACTTTTCATGGATCAATGGCTGAGGATGTATTTGTCAAAACATCCAAACCTGAATGATTTCGTAGAGGCTTCATCGAATATTGCGATTCTTGTCGAAGTAGATACGTACATTTATGTTTCGAAGTTTCAAGAAGTTTTTGCATGGTCTCCGGATCAGAGGTAATTATAATATAGAGAGAATGAATCTCATCGTGAATTCGGTTAGTTTTAAACAGAACAAATGGTAAGCGTGAAAAATATGAAAAAAGATAAAAAAGAAAATACAGTTTTTGATACGATTGCACCAATCTATGGAAGGTTTTTTGATTATCAGACAAAGCGTTATGATGCAGCTTTGGATAAAATAAAAAGCGAATTAGATATTTCTGGTTACCATAGTATCGTAGATGTTGGATGTGGTACTGGGGCGTTGTGTTCTGTTCTGAATCAAAGAGGGTTGTGTGTAACTGGTGTTGATTCATCCCAAAGGATGCTTCGGATTGCTGAGGAAAAACAAAAATATGCAGGGATTAAATTTGTGAATGCAAGTGTGCTAGAGGGGTTGCCTTTTGATGATAAAAGCTTTGATCTATCAATCGCCTCACATGTTGCCCACGGACTAAAAGAGAGTGAACGTGGGAAAATGTATGCGGAAATGAGCAGGATCACGAAGCAGCTGGTTATTATTTATGATTATAACCAGAATCGATCCCCTCTCACAAATATCCTAGAATGGCTCGAGAGGGGAGATTATTTCAATTTCATTAGAAAAGTCAGACAGGAGCTCAAAGAAAACTTTCTTGAAATTAAAACGATCGATGTTGACATCAGAGCGTCGTTATATGTCTGTAAACCGCGATGAAAAAGCGACTTCTTGAGAAGTCGCTTTCACAATTTTTAATTGCTTTCTTCGATTTGTTCCAGCTTCTGTGCAGAAACCGCTCTTCTTCTGATATAGAAGGAGGCAACTACACCGATAACACTGACAACACCAAGATACATGAATACGTAAGCATATCCGCCTCCGCCATAGTTGTCAAGCCAGGAACCAAACAAGGTCCACATGAAGAAGTCAGGGGAGTAACCGATTACGGACGCGATACCGACGGCAGTACCCATGACAAGGGCAGGGATTCTGGTTTCGCTTGCAATAGAGAACATGATGCCGTACAATGCAAGACCGAACAGTCCCGGCAGCAAGGTGTAGTAGCTTACCAGGGTCACACTGGCTGTTGATGGGATCGCCAGTACACCGAAGTACAATAAAGCCAGAATGGTGAATAGAATCATGAACCAGCGGCTAGTGGAATGGAATACCTTATCTGCAATAATACCACTAACGGGTGCAAGAATATAGAAGATATAAGTTCTGATGATGGACAGTACGCCGGACTCTTCCGGAGTGATTCCAACCACCTCTGTCAGATATGGTGTAAACATGGTTCCGCCGCTGTATCCGACGGTATATGCAGCAAATATGATGAATGCAAAAACCCAGACTGTCGGATTCTTCAGCACTTCTCGAACCTGGCTGACTTTAAATTCATTGATTGTAACCTCTGTATCGACATAAAGCTTTTCCTTAACGAAGATATATACTAGAATGGCGGCAATCAGCGTGCTGGCGGCATAGGTCAATACACAGATCGTGAATTTAGCCGATCCGTCTACGCCCATATTTGATAAATTCAGAGCGACAGAGTTCACAATAGCCCCTGTTACGCCGTTCCCCAAG
The DNA here is from genome assembly GCA_927441425.1 of uncultured Bacillota bacterium. Lineage (GTDB taxonomy): Bacteria > Bacillota > Clostridia > Peptostreptococcales > Anaerovoracaceae > Anoxybacterium. The sequence goes on from CAKMKG010000001.1 coordinate 4,300, forward strand.
TAATAAAGACCGAACATAAATCCCTGTTCCTGTTCTGTTCCGATCATGCGGATGGTCTTCATCAGCGAACCCCAGAATACAAAGGTTGTGGAAAACGCAAACAGGAACCAAATGAACAAGGCGACGCCGTACCCGGAAACGAGGGCGAGGATTGCAGTCAGAGCCGTAGTCGTAACCAGAGAAATCAAAATACATTTTTTCGTGGACAGCTTGTCGGCAATCATCCCTCCAGGGATATAGAGTATCATACAGCCGATGGCATAAACTGTGGACAATACGCCCAGCTGCGTGTTGGTGATGGACAGAGCCTCAAGCTGCCAGTCATAAAAGACATAACGGATATATGGGATTAGATAAATGGATCCGCCGGCAACACCAAGAGACAAGATTGCCAGAAATTTGCTAGCTCGACTCATAGAAACCTCCTTAAATCATAAAAATTAACAGAGATAAAGCTTATGTATATAATATCATTCCTTCCCCGGGGAGGTCTGCAGGCAAAGCTGCCGACGGACCCCGCCGGTTCGGGATTATTGTTTTATGTACAGGGCATCCACAGCGCAGATTCCCTTTTCATAAACAAACACGGGATTGATATCCAGTTCCGCCAGATCGTCTGCCCGCTCCGCCGCCATTTCAGAAATCAGAACGATGGCATCCGAAAGTGCATCGATATCTCCTTTTGGTGTGCCTCTATAACCATCCAGAATGCGAAAGCTTTTCAGACTTCTTATCATATTGTCGGCTTCGGCTTTTGATACGGGAGCAAGCGCCATAGATGTGTCCTTAAAAATCTCTACAAAGACTCCGCCGAGACCAACCAAAACGCAGGGTCCGAATTGGGGATCGTTGTTCACACCAAGAATGACTTCTGTTCCCTTATCTGCCATATTGCAGATCTGTACTCCTCTGATGTCGGGATGCTCGAAATGCTTCGCGGCATTCTCCAATATGGTGTCGTAAGCCTCCATGGCTTCTTCGGGGGATTTTAGGCCCAGAATGACGCAGCCCACATCGGATTTATGAAGAATATCCGGGCTGTCTACCTTGGCGACAGCCTTCCTGAGATTCAGACGGGAAAATAGTTCGCCGGCCTCTTCCCTAGATCTGGCAACTTCAAATATGCCGCAGTCGATGCCGTATCTCTGAATCATCTTTTTGCTCTCGCTTTCCGTAAGAGCAGAACGAGTATTGCAATCAGATTCTCTCAATGCTGGGTTCGTCAATACGGCAACCTCCAGATTATGGTCCTCCGGCTTATAGCATGAGAAATCCAGTATGTGTTTAATGATTTTCAGTGCATACAGCGAAGTTGGGAGAACAGGAACACCAATGGATTCCAACTTCTTTACATAATCACTGTTGCGGGTGTTTTCGGCGAAAGGAAGCATCAGGCAGGGTTTGGCCCATTCTTCCTTCATGACTCTTCCCAGCGCTTCCGAAATGTAGTAAATGGCATTGTCTGAAATCTCTTCCAACAGAGTATACCCGATGGACACGATACCGACGGAAGGATCCTTCATGACTGCTTCGCAGACCGAGGCAAACTTATCGATATCATAGGAAAGAGACGCCGTTGAATCCAGAGGATTGTTGACGGTGGCATAGCCTGGCAGTATCGCTTCCAGAGCTTTTACGGTTTTCTCGCTGAAATCTGGATACGTAAGCCCGATGATTTGGCCCAGATCGGCACAGATCCCTGTCTCTCCTCCGGATAAGCTGATGCTTGAAAAGCCGCTGCTCTCCGGCAGCTTTTTCAGAACCGCCAGAGCCTGCGCTGTTGAAATTAGCTCTTCCAAGTCATCCACGCGAAGGACGCCGAACTTGTCAAATAGAGCATCGAACACTTTGTCGCTTCCGGATAGACTTCCTGTATGGGAAGCTGCCAACGCCTGACCCTTTTCGGATCGGCCTGTTTTCAGCACGACAATCGGCTTGTGCTTCAGGGCAGCTTTCTTCAGGACTGACGCCAGTTTGGACGGCTGTTTGCTGCCTTCCATGTAAAGGGCGATAACCTGCGTATCCTCGTCATCGACCAGAAAGTCCAGATAATCTTCAATGGTTGTGATTTTTCCATTGCCGGAGGAAATTGCGTAGGAAAAGCGGATGCTTGCAGCCTCCATCATGGACAGAACCAGCTGGCCGCTTTGCGAAACCACGCCGACGGCGCCCTTTCTGTCTCGTTCATTTGAAATAAATGCGTATGGATAGATCATATCCACATAGTTAGCGTAGCCGGCACAGTTGGGACCCATCAAAGCGATGTCCAGCTCCTGACAGAGGGACTTAAGCTGATTTTCCGCCTCGGTGCCTTCTTCCGTGCCTACTTCTCCGTAACCGCTGGCAAATACCACAGCTCCCCGGACGCCTTTTTCTGCGCCTTCCCGGAGGAAGCCTTCCACAGTGGACATTGGCGTAGCAATGACCAGAAGCTCTACCGGCTCTGGCAGATCGGATATGGAAGGGTAGCAGCGCACACCCTGAACCTGGTCTCTTTTCGGGTTGATAAAATAATAATCCCCGGGCTTCATGTAACGAATGATATTTCTGCAGGTATCACCGCCGAAGCCTTCTTTTTCGCTGGCGCCGATGACGGCCACCTTTTTCGGCTTCAATAATTTTTTGATATCCATACTACTGCTCCTTATCCTTGTTTTTTCCTTGTTTCTGCCAAACCCTTGCGGAAAACCAACTCATTCTTCGGATTGTTTTTCCCTTTTTCCAGGAAGAAGTCCTCGATACCCTTCCAGGTCACCTCGGGGTTGAATAAAGCTCCGGAGGCAGCCAGAGCACCGAGCATAACAATGTTTGCGCCCTTTGGATTATTCAGCTCATCGGCGATGCCGGTGGCTGCCACTTCATAGACCTGGATATCCTTGCGGAAATCATATTGATCAATCAGTGTTTTGTTTGTGATAATAATGCCTCCGGGAACCACGTTTTTTTCAAATTTAACCAAGGAAGGCATATTCATAACAACCAATATATCTATTTTATTCACAAATGGGCTGGCTATTTTTCCGTCGGAAATCTTTACGTTGCAATTGGCTGTTCCGCCTCGCATTTCACTTCCGTAGGATGGGATCCAGGTTACGTTCTTGCCGACGTCAACGCCGGTTTTGGCCATGATGAGTCCAGCCGTCAGAACGCCCTGGCCGCCGAATCCGGCAAAAATTAGATTCATTATTTGCCACCTCCTTGGTACTCTCCCAGCGGATATACTGACTGAACAACCTGATTGATGTGCTTGCATGCATTCAGCGGTGTCATTCCCCAGTTGGTGGGACATGGCGACAGGATCTCGACAAGGCTGTATCCGGCTTTGTTCTTCTGCGCTTCGAAGGCCTTGCGGATATATTTTTTTGTCTTTGTTATTTCTTTTATGTCTGTCAAGGTTCCCCTTGCCAGATAAGCAACATCCAGCGTGCCCATCAGCTTCATCACATCCAGAGGTTTACCGGTTAAGGAAACGTCCCGGCCGTATGGGGAGGTGGTGGTGCGCTGATTCTCCAATGTGGTGGGAGACATCTGACCGCCGGTCATGCCGAAGTTATTATTGTTGATCAGTATTACTGTGATATTTTCGTTGCGGATTGCCGCATACATGGTTTCTGAAAATCCAATGGCCAGTGCGTCCCCGTCTCCCTGATAGGAGAAAACCATGTTATCCGGACGGCAGCGCTTGATGCCGACTGCTACGGCAGCGGCGCGCCCGTGCTGAGACTGAACAATGTCAACCCCATAGGTATCAGGCATCAGAGAAGAACAGCCGACAGCAACAGCGCAGATTGCGCCTTTGTCTTCGTTCATTTCCTCCAAAACCTCTGCTACGAGCCGGTTCACAATGCCATGACCGCAGCCGGGACAGAATTTATGATCCACATAAAGGATTTTTGATCGTCGTTTTTTCATTTCAGTAAACCTCCTTTGCGTTGCCGGCAAAGATGTCCTTAACGGCGGATAAAATTTCCTCAGCTTCATATACTTTCATTCCGCCGCGGATCGGATAGGTCGGCCTGCACCTGGCAGCCATCACAACATCTTCGATCATCTGGGAAAGACATGACATTTCCACACTGGCGAAGTATTTTACCTTCTCCAGCTTTTCAAAGGCTTTTACCGGAAATGGATAGAGGGTGATGGGGCGAATCAGGCCAACCATAAGCCCTTCTTTCCTCGCCATTTCCACAACCTCTGCGCAAATTCTGGAGGAGATCCCATAGGCCACCAGCACCAGCTCGGCATCCTCGGTCTTGATTTCTTCCCATTGCTGTTCTTTTTCGATTATTTTATCGTATTTGTTTTTCAGATAATTATCATAGTCCAGATTGTAATACATAATAGAAGTGTGGCGTTTGTTCTGGCCGTCGCCCTTTCCGTTCATAGCCCATGGCAGGGCATCCTGATTATGGTCTTTGAGCGCAGGAAATTCCACCGGTTCCATCATCTGCGCGATGGAGGCATCGGTTAGGATGAGTACGGGATTGCGGTACTCTTCCGCCTTGTCAAAGGCCGATACCGTCAGATCAACCGTTTCCTGTACGGAATTCGGTGCGTAGACAAGACATCGATAGTCACCATGCCCGCCGTTTTTTACTGCCTGCCAATAATCTCCCTGGCCGGTAAAGATATCTGCCAGACCGGAGCCATAGCGCTGAACATCGACGATAACGCAGGGAAGCTCGGCAGAAGCGATATAGGAGATCCCTTCCTGCATCAGGCTGAACCCTGGTCCGGAGGAGCTGGTGAAGGCTCTTGCACCGGTGGCGGCAGCGCCGTATACCATGGAAATCCCTGAAATCTCAGACTCGGTCTGAATAAAAACGCCCCCAACCTCCGGCATTCTCCAGGATAAGTACTCTAAAATTTCACTTTGGGGGGTGATTGGATAACCGGCGAAAAACCGGCATCCACCGCGAATTGCAGCCTCGGCGATTGCGTCATTCCCTTTCATCAGCTTCCTTGTCATGCTTTCGCCTCCTCTTCTAGTATTTCATATACATAATCCGGGCATACATTATAGCAGATTCCACAGGTGATGCATTTATCTGCATCAACTTCCGTTGTCATGTACCCGGCAATATTGATCGGTCCAGTCATGGTCAATGCTTCTTTTGGACAGTTGACAATGCAGTATTGGCAACCCTTGCAGGATTCCCGGTGAATGATAAGCTTTTCCATAATTTCCTCCATTTATATGTCGGGGGTGTCAAAGGTGTCTGGAACAAACAGCTCCCGGGCAACTTGCCTGGTTGTTTTCTTTTCTGCCGCTGCCTTTTCGAAGACCAATCTGGTATTCTTCCGGACTAAGGATTCGGTATCTTGAACGATGGCTTCCGGAATGCAGGGAACCAGCCCAAAGACTGCTACATCGTAAATCCGGATACCGCCGAGATTTGTCACGAAGTCCACACAGATATCCACGTTCATACCGGCTAGAATGTCATCCGCTTCTTCGGTAACCGGAATATTGGCTGCCTCCACGATCAGACTGGCTTTCACTTTGTGGGCGTTATTCTTATTGATTACGTCTTCCAGTGCCGCAGGAACCAGAATGTCGCAATCGACGTCCAGCCATTCCGTATTCTTCAGCACCTGGTAACCTGCTTCAAACGCACTCTGATCCAACTCACCCTTTGGTTTCCTTGTTGCGACAAGCATCGTAACATCCAGCCCGTCCTGACAAACGACCAGACAGTTGGCGTCGGCAATTCCGACGATTTTATAGCCCATTTTATCAAGGCTGACGGCCATGGAAGCCCCTACACAGCCGAAGCCCTGCAGGACAATCCGAGCACCGGGTTTGCCTGATTTCATTTTCCAGGCCTCATCCATGCCGGCGGCGCAGCCATAACCGGTAATCATATCGTACATCTTAAAACCGTCATAGGTCATCTCGCAAAGCACTTCGTGCTCCTCAATGCATTTGATGATTCTGGGATCTGTCTTCATTTCTTTTGTCGCAGGCAGGCCGATCCCAAGCTCGTCGAGGATCTCCAGCACATCTCCGTAATCAACGCCCAGGTCTCCGCCGATGGATACGCCGGCCTTGATATATGGGGCCATAGCAATCAGGTATCTTCTTAAAACATCCTTCGCATCGGGAGCTTTGTAATCATAGGCGATCCCGCCCTTGCAGCCTCCCGTTGTCTTTGACTCCGAGGCTTTATATTTGTATCCCATTGTGGTTGCTAAACGGACGACTTCCTCTCTCGTCACCGTTGGATGCATACGGGTTCCGCCTCCGCAGTAATGGTTTACAAAATTGTAGGCGCAAAGCCATCCTTTTGCATCGCTCTCCACATCGTTCCATTCGACAATTGCATAAGGTCTCTTTTCCATTCTTTCTTCCTCCATAACAATCTGCCAGTCTATGATAGCAGTTTTAAATTGTCCGCGTATGTACTGTCACGTGATACGCTGTGTTCCGTTAATTGACAACAGGCGCTTGTTTGATTAGAGTGTATATGCATACATGAATAAATGTCAACGATAAAAAACACAGCGAATACCTGTGTTCTAATGCAAAATACCCCAAAAAATGCTTGAATATAAACATTTATAATTAGTATTAAATAACATTATAAATTAGTGTATACATGTATATTTATATTTAGATTTTTGTTGCATTTCTCGATACGAGTGTGTTATATTTTAAACGAAGAAGGAACAGCAAAAACGTATGGAAAGGGGGGTGGTCCATTGGACATTACATCACTGCGTCACATGGCAATGGAGAGTATTCTGTCAAAAATTCATAGCGGGGAATTCTCCCAAGATAATATCATTACAGAGACGATGGTTTGTGAATTATTGAATATCAGCAGGACTCCCGCTAGGGAAGCACTCATTGAACTTGTGGCCAACGGAATTCTGGAGAAAGTTCCCAGAAAAGGGTATGCGATTACGAAATTTGATCAGAAGACGAAACTGGATTCCTATGAAATCCTGGGAAATTTGGACGGACTGGCAGCTAAGCTGGCACTTCCCAATATAACCGGTGCTGACTTGAACAAGATGCGTGAGCATATCGATCTGGCAAACGTAGCGATCAAGTATAATAATTATCCGGCCTACTGCGAACAACAGGAACATTTTCACAATGTGTACATCAATAAGTGTGATAATAAACAGTTGATTGCACTGTTGAAGCAGATAAAGGCGAACCTGGATCGATATACCTATTACAGCAATGATGAGACGGAGCTTAGCTCCATATGTGCGTCCATGAACAGGGAGCACATGGAGATTGTGGCGCTTTTTGAGAAGGGTGACAAAAGTGCGTTATTTGAGTATCTAACGGATAACCACTGGTCGACCAAGGCGTTGGATCTTATTTAATAAATAGTTCGGCTAGAATGGGAATGTATCGTATATTAATCGAAAATTAGCTGAAATGAGCAGGTGAATACAAAAGGATGTGACATCTGAACTCGTCCATTAAAAAAACCTCAAGAATCTTGAGGTTTTTGCTGATTCAACCTATTCTGGGAAATGCTATCCTGCATGAATCCTAGGAACAAGCCCAATTCCGACCTTCTTTTTTTGCCCGGTAAAGTTCCTTATCGGCACGCTTAAACCATGATTCGAGGTCCTCTCCTTTGATGTGTTCGGCGACGCCAATACTGATGGTTACTGTTCCAATGCCTGGGTGAATGATTCTTTCGGTAGCTCTTCTGATTTTCTCGGCAGTTTCAAATGCATGATCAACGTTCGTTTCTCGCATAAGAACGACAAATTCTTCTCCACCCCATCTTGCAAACACATCCGTTTCCCTAATTATGTTCTGCACATGACTGCAGATGCGACTAATTTAAAGTATTTCAAGCAAAAATATCCTCCCATACAATTAACATTCATTAAATTATGACATAGACTCGAGAGAATGTCACCAACCAATGAATCCAAGCCGTTGATTTTTCAATTATAAATAGGATTCGTCCGGAGGAATAGAGCTGCCATTAATTGTGAAAAAATAAACATTAAAACCTCTTTTGGTGAGGTTAAAGTAGTATATCTATTTGATTATCATACTGCATACCGTGGCCGGAATAACCGGAAACCCAATAAAAAAGGATATTGTATACAGGAAAGTATACAATATTATAAAGAAATAGTAATTGACATAAAATTAACAAAGTGCTACGATTGTTCAAAGGCTAAGCCATAGAAATATACAAAAATAAAAAACATTTGAATGATAAGGAGATGAATATGAATTTTAAGCTTTCAGATGCCCATGCTATGCTGCAAAAGGTTGCAAGAGAATTCGCGGAGAAAGAAGTTGCACCTCTCGCGGCCGAACTTGACCTGACGGGAGAATTCCCAAGAGAAACCTTTGAAAAGATGGCAAAATGCGGATTTACAGGGATTGGAACCCCTATCGAATACGGAGGATCCGGTGCGGATGATCTTGCCAAGGCTGTCGTTGTTACCGAGATTGCGAGAAAGTGTGCCGCTACGGCTGCAACCCTTTCTATTCATTCCATTTTTCCTTCGGTGATTATGAAATTTGGAACCGAGGAACAGAAAGCTAAATATTTGCCTCTTTGCGCAGACGGAGGAAAACTGAGTGCCTTTGCATTAACAGAGCCAAACGCGGGATCTGATGCAGGTGCGGTCAAGACAATGGCCATTCTTGAGGGGGACGAATATGTGCTGAATGGCACCAAGTGCTTTATCTCCGGAGGCGGTCAGGCTGAGTATCTGATTATCTTTGCTCTAACAGACCCTGCGAAGGGCCTGAAAGGACTATCTGCCATCATTGTTGAGCGGGGAACGCCGGGCTTTTCCATCGGGAAAATCGAGGAGAAGATGGGAATCAGAGCCTCAGAAACTGTTGAGCTGATCTTTGACAACTGCAGAGTACCCAAGGAAAACCTAGTAGGAAAAGAAGGCAAGGGCTTTAACATTGCCATGACTGCACTGGACGGGGCAAGAATTGGTGTTGCTGCGCAAGCTCTTGGAATTGCAGAGGAAGCCTTAGACGAAGCGGTAAAATATATGAAGGAACGGGTACAGTTTGGAAAGCCTTTGACTGCATTGCAGGGACTAAACTGGTACATCGCCGAAATGGCTACCAAAGTGGAAGCCGCCAAATGGATGGTTTACAATGCTGCTTTCTTAAAGCAATCCGGACAGCCCTTCACCAAGGAAGCGGCCATGGCAAAGCTTTATGCTTCTGAAACCGCTATGTTTGTTACCAATCTTTCCCTCCAAATCCACGGGGGTTACGGCTACATGAAGGATTATCCGCTGGAAAGAATGCTGCGGGATGCGAAAATTACTGAAATATATGAAGGAACATCGGAAATCCATAAGGTTGTTATTGCAAGAGCAGTGTTGGGCTAGGAGTATAAGATAAGTGTGAAAACACTTTCACACTTTCCGCTAGGAACCCTATGGTTCCCTTCGGCGCTCGCTACGCGAGCTGAGCACCCTCCTTTATCGGCGAGGGGTACCCCCTCTGCACTCCCCGCCTCCATCATAATTTGATTTATGATTGGTAGACGAGGGGTTCCATTAATTATTTGTGATGGCGCAAAGCGCCGCAATGGAGGCAAATATGAAGATTATCGTATGCGTGAAGCAAGTTCCTGATACAAACGAAGTAAGAATCAATCAGGAAACAGGTACTCTGATCAGAGATGGAGTACCAAGCATTATTAACCCAGATGACAAAAATGCCATTGAAGGGGCCTTGGCCCTCAAGGATATTCACGGCGGTCATGTGACGGTTTTGTCCATGGGTCCCCCACAGGCTAAGGAGGCGCTGAAAGAAGCTTTAGCAATGGGTGCAGATGAAGCAGTATTGCTATCAGACAGAGCTTTTGCAGGATCCGATACCTGGGCAACCTCAACGATCTTGGCAGCGGCCATCGAAGCCATCGGAGGTTATGACATCATCTTCTGCGGCAGACAGGCTATCGACGGAGATACGGCCCAGGTTGGCCCTGAAACGGCAGAATTCCTCAACATCCCACAGGTGACCTATGCAAAACACATCAAGGCGGTGGGTGATCGAGTACAGATTACTAGGTATACTGAATATGGAGACTATGTAATTGAAGCAAAAATGCCTTTGCTGCTCACGGCAATCAAAGAACTCAATGAACCAAGATTTCCCAGTGTGAGAGGGATATTCAAAGCATATTCCACGGATGACGTGAAGGTATGGACCTTAGATGATCTGAAAATAGACATGACGCAAATCGGTCTGAAGGGCTCTCCAACTAATGTATTCCGTTCTTTTGTTCCCGTGAAGGAAAAGAACTCACTCATCATCGAAGGACAGAACGGAAAAGAAAAAGCCGCCGCACTGATCAACAAGCTTACAGACTTGAAGTTAGTATAGGGAGATACAGAATATGAATAGAGCAAAAGTAAATCAAGGAAACAATCTTGCGGACTATCATGATGTTTGGGTCATCGCCGAACAGAACGAAGGAAAAATTCATCCAGTTACCATCGAACTGGTTGGGGAAGGAAGAAAACTCGCAGATTCCCTTGCAAAAAAGCTAGCCGTCGTCGTGCCCGGTGCCGATGCGGAAGACGAAGCCAGAAAGCTACTTCACTACAATGTGGATAAGGTGTATTATATCAAGCACCCATTATTAAAGGATTTTTCAACAGAAGGCTATGCCCTTTCCATTTCTGAACTGATCCTGGAAAAACAGCCGGAAGTGGTGCTTCTTGGTGCTACCTCCATCGGAAGAGACATTGCTCCAAGAATTGCTGGAAAAGTGGGAACCGGGTTGACGGCTGACTGCACCAAGCTGGAAGTTGACGGGGAAGACCACAAGCTCCTGCAGACCAGACCAGCTTTCGGCGGAAACCTTATGGCCACCATTGTTTGCCCGAAAAACAGGCCGCAGATGTCTACCGTCAGACCAGGAGTGATGGAAAAGGCTGCTTACCATCAGGAAATCCATGGGAAACTTGAAATATTCATTCCTTCCCTGAAGGAAGAAGAGATTCGAACTGTCTTGATCGAAAAAGTAAAGAGTGACAAGAAAAAAGTCAACCTCATAGATGCCAAGGTCATCGTATCGGGCGGAAGAGGGCTTAAGGCTCCCGAAGGGTTTGCTCTGGTCCGTGCCCTTGCAGAAAAAGTCAACGGGGAAGTCGGATCTTCGAGGGCTTGCGTGGATGCAGGCTGGATAGAGCATTTACACCAAGTGGGACAGACGGGAACGACAGTAAGACCGGACCTGTATATTGCCTGCGGTATTTCCGGTGCCATTCAGCACCTTGCCGGAATGAGTGAGGCAAAATACATCGTAGCCATCAACAAGGATCCCAATGCACCGATTTTCAAAGTATGCGATTACGGTATTGTAGGGGATATCAACGAAGTCATCCCTGCCATGATCGAGGCGATTGATAAAAATGGTAGCTTTGAAATCTAGCAGAATGCAAGAAAGGATAGATTGATTATGAGCAGTATGATTGATGACAATAGCTTAAACATGAGCGGATACAGCATTCGGGAAATGTATGTAGGGCAAAGAGCCAGTATCTCAAAAACCATTGGAGAATGCGACATTAATACCTTTGCAGGAATCATCGGAGATCTAAACCCGGTTCACGTCAATGCAGAATATGCGAAAACTACGCGTTTTGGGGAACGAATTGCCCACGGCATGCTGACTGCATCGTTTCTGTCAACCATCGTAGGAATGTGTATTCCCGGTGCTGATGCCATCTATTTAAGTCAGGAGCTGAAATTCCTTCTCCCTGTAAAGATCGGGGACACCATTACCGCTACCGGAGTGGTAATAAAAATAATCGAAGAAAAAAAAATTGGATATCTGGATATGACCATTACCAATCAGAGAGGGGAAATTGTCGTAGCCGGAGAAGGAAAGGTAATGGCCACAAAATAAACGGAGGTGATTTTATGGCAAACATATTTTTAACGCCAAATTACATTTGCATGGGAGAAGGCGCTCTGCAACATAGCAAGGAACATATGAAGAAGCTCGGTACGAAAGCTTTGGTGGTCACTGACGCTTCTATGATCAAGTTGAACAATGTAAAAAAACTCACCAAAGTACTGGACGAAATACAAATAGAGTACGAGGTATTTTCCGACATCAACTGTGAGCCCACCAATCATATGGTAGATGCGGGAATCGACATTTATAAGGACACCGGCTGCAATTTTCTCATCGGAATCGGCGGGGGAAGCCCCCTTGACACCATGAAGGCCATCGGAGCAGTCATCGGAAACGGCGGGAATGTCTGCGACTATGTCGGTAAGCCCCTTAAGAACCCGATGCCTCCGACTGTATGCATCCCGACGACTGCAGGTACAGGCACGGAAGCTAGTAAAGCTTCCGTCATCACCAATACAAAAACAAATGTGAAGATGCTTTTGAATGATCCCAAGCTGATGGCGGAGCTTGCCATTGTTGATCCGGAATTCACATTAACAGCGCCCCCTTCCGTTACGGCAGCCACAGGCATTGATGCCCTGACCCATGCCATTGAAGCGTATTTGTCCAGAAAATCCTTCCTGATGTCTGACATCTATGCGGTTTCCGCCATCAAAAGAATCTTTGCAAACCTCTATGAGGCGTATACAAACGGCGGAAACATTCATGCAAGAAATCAGATGGCAGTAGCTTCCCTGGAAGCGGGAATCAGCTTTACCAATTCCTCCGTAACGCTGGTCCATGGAATGAGCCGGCCAATTGGAGCATTGTTTCATGTTCCCCACGGGCTGTCAAATGCCATGCTCCTTTGTAAGTGCTTGGAGTTTATAGCACCTTGCGTGGTTGACCGACTCAGCATTCTTGCCAAAGAAATCGGATGCTATCAAGTGGGAATGAGCGATATGGATGCGGCAAAGTCTTTTGTAGAGGAAACCAAGAAGCTTTGCGGTCAATTGCACATTCAGACGCTGGCAGAATACGGCATAGACCGGGGTGAATTTTTCGCAGCCATTGATAAAATGGCTACGGATGCCATTGCAAGTGGGAGTCCGGGTAATACAAGAGTACCTCCGACCAAAGAGGACCTGATCCAGATATATAAATCCTTATGGGATGAATCGATTCTATAGGATAGGATTCGCCAAAAGGTAACGTTCCATGGGAACGTTACTTTTTATGTGCGCTGCATCATCTGATTATTACACCGTGAATGCCTTTTAGATTTTATGACCTATATTGTTATATGATCAAAAATATTGTAAGATAATGGGGAGAAAAAAATTTGACGGGGGGCTTTTTATGTCTGTTCAAATTGGAATTTGTGATGATAATCCGGAGGATTGTAGAGTACTTGCAGAGGCATTATATTCTTACGACCCGTCTTTCAAAATATCGACTTATACAAGCGGCAAATCACTTCTTGACGAGCTTGAGGATCTTGCCGTGGTATTTGACATTCTTTTTTTGGATATCTATATGCCCGGCATCAATGGAATCGAAACTGCCGGCATAATCCGCGGGAAAATGGGGGATGCAATGATCATTTTTGTCTCTTCGAGCAATGAGCATTACCCGGAAGCCTATGATGTGTTTGCGTTCAATTACATGATGAAACCGGTCAACCGTGAAAAGCTCAATACGATACTCGATCAGGCTCTCGTGAGCATCGCAAAGGAGCGCAGGGAACAGTTCAGTTTTACATATAAGGCAATGACCTGCCGGGTCTATTGCAGAGATATTCTGTACATAGAGAGCAGTGATAAAATGATCCTATTTCATATGCAAAATAAAACAATGCTAAAATGTTATGGAAAACTGGACGAACTATTAAAAAAGATGCCGGAAGGGTTCTTCATTCGCTGCCATCAGAGCTTCGCTGTAAATCTTTTTCATATATCGGAAATGGGAGATTCCTATTTCCGCATGGATTCTGTTTCCATCAGCATATCGAAAAAGTATCTGAAGGAGGCAAAGGATCAATATTTTGGGCACCTGTTTCAGCATATGAACAGAGGGCCTAAATGATGAAAGATAAGAAAAGCAGGCGGGGTATCATCTGGTGCTTTGTGGTGGCAGTCATGATCATGAATCTTCCGGCAGTATATACTTTATTTTACCACCAGCTTACCGGAGCACCCGAGGCTGTAAGGGGCAGGATCGATCTGGCAGGCGCGAACCTGGCAGAGGGAAGAATTTATTTAGACGGTCAATGGGAATTCTACTGGAACCAATTGATTGCATCGGAGCCGTCGGTGGCATCGAATCCGGATTTTTCCATTTCTGTGCCGGAGTCCTGGTCAAATTATGCAATTGATGATAAAGAGTTACCGGCATCAGGCTTTGGGAGTTATAAGCTTTCTATGGAAAATCTTATTTATGACCGGGAGATTGCTTTATATATTCCGAATTTTGGCGGTGCCTACCGGGTCTATATTGATGGACGGCTTGCAGCTGAAAGTGGGATACTTTCTAAGGAAATGGATGAGCTTTTTACCGTTCCAAAGGCGGAGATCTATCCGTTGAGGCTTTCCTCAAGTAATGATCATGAAGTAATCATAGAGGTCGCTACAACTCGATTTTCAGGTCTTTATATGACACCTGTTATCAATGATTATCATACCACGATAAAGAACAATAACAATCGAAATACTGCGGAACTCATTATGTTCGGCATTGCAATTTTTTCATTTCTGGCTTTGATTTCCATGTATGCTGCATTGATACGAAGAAGGATCCTTTCCTTTTGGCTACCTGTAATGCTCTTTTCTATTATTTTACGAATCATGCTGACGTCAGAGTTCTATAGCTTTTGGCAGCCGATTTTCTTCTTTCATCTTCCCTATGAGGCGACAAATGAGCTCATGTATTTTACCACTTTTCTGCTAAAATATCTGTTGATTTACCTAGTTCAAGAACAGTGTGGCATTCACTTCAATCGAAGGGAAAAGGTTGGATTTCTCACGTACTATGGGATACTCTATCTTGCTTATCTATTTGCACCCCAAAGCCTGTACAACAGCGATTTGTCGGTAATCGTGCCAATGCTGACCTATGTTCTGGAGATCTATCTGGTAATGAAAATATACCGTGGAAGACATGCTATGAAGAGATTTGGTTTGGTGGTTTTCTGGGGGGCAATGTTTGTTGTGATCGGGCTGACGATCGACAGCTACTATTTAAATGGGAAAATCTATATGGACATGTCATTAACACTCCTGACCTGCTTAACCATATTTACGCTGATCATGAGTTGGATGTATGCAATGCGATTAGGGGATCTTTATGATGATTTTGCGATATCCTCCTCAAGACTTGAAATGGCAAATAACCAGATTGAAATGCAAAAGGAGTATTACGAAGCGCTGAGTGGACAGATGAATGAGATCCGTGAAATGAAACACGATGTCCGTCATTTTGTGGGAGCCGCAAGCAGATTGGCAGAAGAGGGCCGATTAGAAGACCTCCGATCATTCTTAAATGAATACTGCGAAAAAACAGAAATGGATCAACTTCCGGTGTTCTGTGAGAATGTTATTGCGAACTCCATCATTGGATATTATTATCTAAGAGCGAAGGAAAGTGGGATTCCATTTGAGAGCAGATCCAGGATTGACCATAGGGCTGCAATGAGAGATAGTCACCTTTGCATCCTTCTTGGCAATGCTCTTGAAAATGCAATCGATGCTTGCCAGAAAATGGAAATCAATGAAACCAGGAGGATATCCATGGAAGTGGGAAGTAAAAATGGGCATTTTTTATTAAAATTCAGAAATACGTATCGTAACAAACTGAGTATCAGAGATGGACATTATATATCTTCCAAGGAGGGAAAATCCCACGGTCTTGGAATTAAAAATATGCAGAAAGTAGTTGAGTCATATGGTGGATTTATTAAGATAGAATATGATGAAAAGGAATTCACCCTCATGGCAGCAATTCCGGAAAGATAATATATCCCTTGAATCGATGATGATGAAACCTTGAATAGCGGCGAATAGCCGCTATTTTTGTGTTAATACAATCAAATTGGCTCCAATTTCGCTCTATGAGGCTCCAATTTCGCTATTGACCGGATCCTCCATTTTTATTCGGTATAATACAGAGGAAAACACGATTTCGCCCATGAGAGATGAGGTGATTTTTTGATCTACCGATTTTATGGCCAGTGCAATCATATGCTCCTGATAAAGGAGCGTCATAGCCGCAGTGTGATTCGCTACTATTCAAAGGAAACGATGAATGAGATGTATCCAAATGGCGATTACGAGATAATCGGAGAAATAAACAATGGAATCAAGAAATATGCAGAACAGGACATAGTCATTACCGATGGAGGCAAACATATCCCAATATTCCCCCGGGGCAGCGCATTGAATCCCCTAGAGTGGACTGCGGGTTATGCCAGGATTGGCGAAAACATCTATGTTGCGGTGATGAAAAGCTTGCTCCCGTTCTTGTTATTCAAGATAATATGAAAACAGCGTAAAGAAGGAGGAAAACCTATGTATTTAGTTGCCGCATTTGGAGTTATGCTAATCGCCATTTCCTTTTGGATCCTTTCCATACAGCGCACTCTGCATCGAATGGAAGAAAAAACGATGAGCGCGATGGAACAAATGGGTGTTCAGATATCCGCACAATGGGAAATATTATCCTCACTTTTGGATTTGACTGAATGGTATGCCACCCGCGGATGTGAGACGATAATAGAAACCATGAGCGCAAGACGCTCTATTACCAAGTACTCTATGCCCCACGATGTAAGAAAACAGGAAAATAACATTGCAGAGACCATAAGGGAATTTAGAGAGGTTGCAAAAATTTACCCCGATTTAGCAGCAGATCCGAACTACGTTAAAGCAATGGATGTGCTTGATCAATATAAAAATACGGTACAGAGAAGCATGCTGATTTTTTATAATACCGTAACAGAATTAGACCGTGCCATCCATATGTTCCCAAACTCTTTGTTTGCAAGTGTTTTGGGATTTTCAAACCACGCCATTATAAATCTGGAGGAAAGATAGTCTACATTTTGGATTATTTCTGCTTCACAATCAAAGCCTCGGCGGAGCTCGCTGAGGCTTTTCCTGTGATGGCAATTGCTGTGATTCTTCTATTAGTATATACTATAGACTATTGCGGAAACAGGCGTAATGAAGTGGCAGTTACAGAGCGAGAATTCGTTACAGGGTTATTGGAGGAGGCATCGGTGGACAAGCATAAAATTTTAAAGGCTGTATATGGATACGATACGTTTCGTGAAGGCCAGGAAGCGTTAATCGACAGCACACTGAATCAAAAGGATGCCCTGGGTATTATGCCGACGGGTGCCGGAAAGTCTATTTGTTTTCAGATACCGGCCTTATCATTTGATGGAGTTTCCATCATTATTTCGCCGCTGATTTCCCTTATGAAAGATCAGGTAACAGCTCTTGTTGAGGTTGGCGTGCATGCGGCATATATCAATAGCTCCCTGACGGAGGGACAATTCAGAAAGGTCATGGAGAATGCACGCCTTAGAATGTATAAAATAATCTATGTAGCACCGGAGCATTTAATGACGGACTCCTTTTTATCTTTGATGAATGCTTTGGAGATTTCTATGGTCACGGTAGATGAAGCCCATTGTATTTCGCAATGGGGACAAGATTTCAGACCGGGGTATCTAAAGATCGTTGATTTTATCAATATGCTCCCAAAGAGACCGGTAATCACAGCGTATACGGCAACCGCTACAAAAGCGGTGAAAGAGGATATCCTCTGCATTCTGGGCCTTAGGAATCCAACCGTTATTGTTACCGGATACGACAGGAAAAATCTCTATCTTGCAGTGAAGAAGCCGCAAAGTAAGATGAATGAGCTCCTTGATTACCTACAGAAGAATAGCGATAAGGGTGGTATTATCTATTGCAATACCAGAAAAGCTGTAGAAGAAGTGCAGGAAGAACTATTCCGAAGAGGATACCCGGTTACGAGATACCATGCGGGACTATCGGATTTGGAACGAAAGGAAAATCAGGAATCTTTTATTTATGACAGGACACCCATCATGGTTGCAACGAATGCCTTCGGTATGGGAATTGACAAATCAAATGTAAGATTTGTCATACATTATAATATGCCGAAAGATATTGAGAGCTATTATCAGGAGGCCGGCCGTGCCGGAAGAGATGGGGAAGCGGCGGATTGCATCCTTTACTACTCAGGGCAGGATGTAAGGATCAATGAGTTTTTGATTGATCGGCAGAAAGAAAATGAAGAGCTGGATTACAATGAAATGCAGCTCATCCGTGAAAGGGATCGAGACAGACTGAGGAGGATGACCTATTATTGCTTTACAAATGAATGCCTTCGATATGGTATCCTGCGTTATTTTGGAGAAGAGGGCAATCATGATTGCGGGAACTGTGAAAACTGCCTGACAGAATTTGAGGAGATCGATGTTGCGGCGGATGCGATAGGCCTGATAAGCCTGATAAGGACCAGTGGAGAGCGGTATGGCATGAATGCTATGATTGATGCGGTCCATGGAACGAGTAATGCCAAGGTGCGGCAGTACCGGCTGGAACAGAATCCATTTTTTGGCGCTTTAAAGAGTAGAACGATCGTAAGAATACGGCAGATCGCAAATCATCTGCTGGTGAAGGATTACTTATATCTAACGACAGACGGATATCCCGTATTGAAAGCTGCAGCGCAGGGCATAGAACTGTTGCAGGAAAAGAATCTGTCAGAACCGATCACAATGAAACTACCGAAAGAACAGGAAAAAGTCCTTTCAAAGAAAAAAGACGGAAAGAGAAGCGGCAGTGATGCGACACATCCGGAGCTATTTGAACGGTTACGAAAAAGAAGGTTTGAAATTGCGCAAAAGGAGCATAAGCCTCCCTATATCATATTTTCTGACAAGGCGTTAAAGGAAATGTGTTCCTCCTTACCCACCACGGAGGAAAAAATGCTGGAAGTAAATGGAGTGGGAGCCATTAAATTTGAGAAATATGGGCAGGAGTTCATGCGGATCATAAAAGAGTGGTGTTTAATGAATTAAAGAATAGGTATAAGAGTAGTGGGTCTGTGTTTTAATGATAATCTGCGAGATTGATCGGATAAAAAAGGCTAATGATCGCTATGGATATGGGAGTTGGAAAATCTTATGAGCGCTAAACTGAAAAGATTGATGTTTGGAACCATAGTAATTTTCACTGCCCTAAATAGTTTACTACTTGCAGGCTGTCAACCTTCTGTTGAATTGATAAAATCGGATAAACCCATACTTACACCGACAGAGACTCCATCACCTGCGACAGAAGACAAGTTGCTGATTGTCACCGGAGAATATATTCCTTATGTGGGGGAAGAACTGGAATACCAGGGGTTCCTGACGAGGCTGATAGAAGAGTCTATGAAAAACTGTGATGTTGAATATGAGATAAAATTTTATCCCTGGGCAAGGTGCCGTGAAATGGTGGAAAGCGGTCTGGCTTGGGCCTCGTATCCCTATGGACATTCAGCGCTTAATGACGAGGCGTTTTTATTTTCAAACAAAATATATAGCACAAAGCATAAATTTTACTATCTGAAGGATAATAAAAAATTTCAGCAAAATGCTCTCAATTATGATTCAATCGATGATTTTGGGGATTTCGTATTTGGTGGTGCCAATGGGTACTGGTATGGAAACCGCAGAGATATTATTGCCTTGGGGGTCAAGCCTGAATGGGCAAAGAACACGGATGGGCTTTTGAAAATGCTTTATTCCGGGAGAATCGATTTTATGATTGAGGATGAACTGGTCTGTGAGGAAGCGATTAAAAGACTGTTTCCAAAAGATGTGGACGCCTTTGCGACTTTGCAGGCAGAAGCAAAGCTTCAGGATTACTATTTGATTGTATCAAAGAAATACCCGGACTCACAGATGTATCTGGAGCAATTCAATGAAGGGCTGAAGGAGACCGTGAGAGGGAGGTGATCCGTATCGGAACAAAAGGGAAAAAGCTTAGTACAACCTACATATATCCCATTTTAATTGCAATTGTTGTTATTCCGTTGCTGTTAACCTTTTATAATGCATTTCAAAATAAAGAACGGTTGTCGGAGGAGTTAAATAATATTGCAGAGCAACTGATGAATATGGCGGTAGCCTCTGCGACAGATGCTTTATGGACCTACAATGATGTCGGACTGACTCAGATTGGGGATGCGATATCAGAACATCCGATCGTGGCAGAGGTGACGATACTGGATGAGAAGGATACTGTAATTTATGATACGGACAAAAAAGGAGATGCGTACAGCGCTGAGCAGCTGTATCCAGCATTTAACCGGGTCGTATTCTATGAAGGTACTAAAATCGGAGAAATCCATGTCGTAGTTACCTCCTATTACCTTGATAAAAAAATCAATGCGGAAATCTTGTTTGGCTTTCTAAGAACTATTCTCATGAGCTTTATTATATTGCTCATAACGTATTTTCTGACCCGAGATATAACTGCAGCCTTAGATAACATAGATGCCGGCGTAAAAGCCTTTGCTGAAGGGGAGAGGAATATCCGGCTTCATGTGAAGGGGAGCAATGAAATCCGACGACTGGCAGATCGCATCAATGTATTATTCCAAAGGATCGTAGCATCGGATATTAAGCTTCAGCGCCTAGCATATTATGACACGCTGACAGGACTGCCCAACCGGACAATGCTGTATGAGCAGAGTACGAAACTGCTCGCGGAACAAAAACATCTATTTCAAATGAACGGTGCCATAATTTTTATGGATCTGGATGATTTCAAAGCGATTAACGATACCAAAGGCCATACCATAGGGGATCAGATATTAATGCGGCTGGCAGGCGAGTTAGAGAAGCATATGGAATATGATGTAATTGCAAGGATAGGAGGGGATGAATTCATCTTTATTTTAGAGGATTGTGATGTCAGCAGGGCCAATCATATTGCAAAGGAAATTGTGAACCTGGTGCGTTCACCCATAATCGTGAGCGGCTACGAATTTACTTTATCTTGCAGTGTAGGTATTGCGATATTTCCTGGGGATGGCACGGATATAGAGACTTTACTAATGAAAGCTGACAGTGCAATGTACCAGGCAAAAAAAGAAGGCAAGAACCGTTATAAGTTCTATGAACAGAGTATCAATGACGAGATGGTCAGGAAAATTGAACTTCAGAACGAAATGCGGCAGGGAATTATAAATCATGAATTTATTGTATATTATCAACCCCAAATAGACATAGCTACGGGGAAAATTATCGGAGTGGAGGCCTTGCTGCGCTGGCAGCACCCGTTGCGTGGACTTATGATGCCAGGGGACTTTATTGAGCTGGCAGAAGAGACCGGATTAATCATTCCGCTGGGTGAATTTGTTTTAAGAACAGCCTGCAAGCAGAGCATGGAATGGGAAAAATCAGGCTTAACGAATCTTATGATGTCAGTTAATATCTCAGTAAAGCAGATTAATAGTAAAAGTATAGTACGAGATATCCTTGATATTATTGAGGAAGTCCATATGATACCAGAGCACTTAATCCTTGAAATTACGGAAAGTGTTGCGATGGAGAACATAACGATAACCGTTGAGGTTATGAACATATTGAGGGAAAAGGGAATTGTTTTCTCCCTGGATGATTTTGGAACTGGCTATTCCTCTCTGAATTATCTTAAGAATATACCCATCAATCATCTGAAAATTGATAAGCAATTTGTACAAAACCTTCAGAAAAAGACCTTCGAAGAAGTGGTGGTACGTGCGATTATAGAAATTGCCCATCGGAGGGAGATTACTGTGGTGGCGGAGGGCATTGAAACCCTGGAACAAAAGGATACACTTGCATCCTATCACTGTGATGTTGCGCAGGGATATTATTATAGCAGGCCAATTCCAAAGCTGGAGGCGGAGGCGCTACTTAGAAAAGGTTATAGAAATCAAGAGATAATTGGAGAATAAAATATCACTGTGCTTAGAAAGGAGCATTTTATGTCTGAAAAAATAGAGCAGTCAAAAATTCTTTTAGAGTCCGGCACAAATGAACTTGAACTAATGGAATTTACTATTTCAGGTGAAATTTTTGGAATTAATGTTGCAAAAGAGAGAAATCATGATGGCGCAAGAAGTAAAGATGATGCCCAATTCCCATGAAGTGGTTGAAGGTGTTTTTAAACCAAGAGACGAAATTATTACGGTTATTGACTTGGGCAAATATTTGAATCTGCCCAAAAGCCAGAATAACAGCCGTGATATGTTTATCTTAACTCATTTTAATAATTTAAATTTTGCTTTTCACGTTGAAAGCGTGGTTGGAATTGATCGAATATCGTGGACGGAAATCAAAAAGCCGGATCGAGTAATCTATGGGGGAGATGAAGGCGTTGCAACGGGGATTGCTGAATATAAAAAAAGACTGATTACAATATTGGATTTTGAAAAAATTGTCGCAGAAATCAGTCCGGAATCAAGTATACGGTCGGATTCAATAGACCGGCTTGGAAAACGAGAGATAAGAGATAAAACGATACTCATTGCAGAGGATTCCATGCTTCTTTCAAAGATGATCATAGAATGCCTGCACAAAGCAGGATACAAAAATACCGTTAAAACTGATAACGGACAAGAAGCGTGGAACTACTTAGAAGAAGCAAAATTAAGCGGAGATCCAATAAAAGATCATGTTGCTTGCATTGTCTCCGATATCGAAATGCCGTTGATGGATGGTCATAGGTTAACAAAACTTGTAAAATCGGATGCGGTTTTAAAGGAAATTCCTCTGATTTTGTTCTCTTCCTTAATTAGCGATGAAATGCGTATTAAGGGGAACCAACTGGGCGCAGACGAGCAAATAACAAAACCGGAAATAGATAGACTTGTAGAAATAATTGATCGATTAACAGAGACGAAAGAAAGGGAAAGTGAGAAATAATGGAAAGTTATGCATGTTCAGTCTGTGGCTATTTCGAAGACCTCGGGGAATTATCGGCCGGTGAACTAAGCGTATTATGCGCAAATCTCGCAAAACGGCAAATAAGCTATTGAATCAACTGAAAAAAACGAAATTCAGCTGTTAGTATGGACTGGAGCTGTCAAAATGTTTATCCTGGGCGTATTGTGGTAAATATATAGTATAAGGTGGCGTGAAATATCCCTCGTCTCCTTATCCGTTTTAAACACTGTTGAAGCTACGATTCGGCGGTGTTATATTTTAACCACATGCTGGCACTCTCAATCAAAGAGTGCTAATCGAGTGGATTGAAAATAGAGGGAGGTGATTTATCATGGCAGAAAAACGAGAATTATATGAAGTGCTTGGATTGAAAAAAGAAGCTTCAACAGATGAAATAAAGAAAGCCTTTCGGAAAAAGGCCATGAAGTATCATCCTGATAAGAATCCGGGCGATAAAACATCGGAAGAAAAATTTAAAGAAGTAAACGAAGCATACGGTATTTTATCAGATGCAGATAAAAGAGATAAATATGACAGGTTTGGATTTGCGGGAGTAGATCCAAACGCAGGTTTTAACGGCCAAAATCAAGGATGGGGACAAGATCAGGGCTTTGGAAATCAAGGAGGGCATCAGTACCAGACCTACGGCAATTTTAATCGGGCTGATCATGATGTCTTTCAAGGGTTTTCCGGCAGTGAGTTTGAAAATTTGTTTGGAACGATGTTTGGAGGAGGCGGATTTGGCAGTGCCCAAAGAAAGGCTGCGCCAAGAAAAGGATCGGATCTCCAGGCAACGCTCACAATCACCTTTGAAGAGGCTGCTTTCGGGACGAAGAAGCAGGTTAGACTCAACGGCAAAACAATTTCTATCACGATACCGGAGGGCATAGAAAATGGCGCAAAGATTTCGTTGAAGGGGCAGGGACAGCCAAGTGCCAACGGAGGACCTAACGGTGATTTGATTGCAGTAATGCACATAAAGCCACATAGTACGTTTACAAGAAAGGGCGCTGATCTTTACATCAATGTGCCAATTACGGTTACACAAGCTGTCCTTGGAGCGAGCATTATCGTTCCGACTCTGAAGGATAAGGTCTCATACAAAGTTCCCGCAGGCACGCAGCCGAATACGGTCTTCCGGCTAAAGGGCAAGGGAATAAAGGTTTTGAAGAATAAAAACCCAGGAGATCTATATGTTACGGTACTTGTAAAAATTCCGACAGAAGTCACGACGGAGCAGAGAGATTTACTTGAAAAATTAGACAAGACATTCAAATAGAATTTTAGATCGATATGAATTGGAGGGAAGCAATCAATGAAGGATGTAACAGTTTTAACAACGAGTACTTGCGGGTACTGTAAAATAGCGAAGGAATTTCTAATCCAAAACAAGATTCATTTTATTGAAAAAGACGTAAATGTAGATGCGCAAGCGCGCCGTGAGATGACAAGCAGAAATATCACGGGGGTACCTACGTTCATAATAGGAAACGATGTTGTTGTCGGCTTTGACAAAACGAGGATACTGGAATTGGTTGATCATCGCATGGTTAAATGCCAAAATTGCGGCACGGCGATACGTGTTCCAACCAATGCGGGCAGAATCAAGGCAAGGTGCCCGAAGTGTAAATCAACCCTCAATCTGTAATCGTATCAAAGGCTGAAACACTTCGGGAAAAGGTTGCTGTCATTCCCTCATTTTTTCTTTTCCTCTTGCAGCTTTGCCCAGGCGATGGCAAAAGCCGACTCCTGAGGCTTTTCCTTTTCCTGCTGCTTCATATATTCCTGCAGTTCTCGTTTGCCCATGTTATCACGGTTTTCTGCAAGCTGTTTATTAAATCGGTCAAACTTTTCACGGAAGCCGCAAGGGCAGGAATAAATTCGCTTCTCTCCTTCGCCAATCACATTGAGCTTCTTATGGCATTGGGGGCAGCGGGCGTTGCTTACATAGGATAAGTTTTGCTTATAGCCGCATTCCCGATCCGAGCAGACAAGCATTTTTCCTTTTTTTCCGTTTATCTCAAGCAAAAATTTATCACACATCGGGCAGCGGGTTCGTGTCATATTATCATGCCTATAGTTTCCGTCACTAGCCACCACACGGCCGACAATGGTTGAGGCGAGAGCCCTCATTTCGGAGATAAAGGGGGCACTCTTTTCCTGTCCTTTGCTGATCGCTGCCAGTCGCCTCTCCCATTTTTCTGTCAGCTCCGGAGATTTCAATTCTTCCGGCACCAAATTGATCAGTTGGATCCCCTTGCTCATAGGGAAAATTTCTTTTCCTCTTCTCTCCGCGGAGTTCGCAGAAAACATCTTTTCAATGATATCCGCTCTGGTAGCCGGAGTACCCAGATTATGGTGTTCCATGGCAGAAAGCAGAGATGCCTCCGTATATCTACCAGCTGGCTTAGTCTTGCCACTTCCAAGCTTTATCGCCAGAACAGGAAGGCTTTGGCCCTGCTTCAAGTCCGGCAGGCTCTGACTTTTCATCTCACTCTCATCAGAAGACTCTTCCTGATCTTCGAGGTTGCTTGCACCGTAAATATTCTTCCAACCCTTCTGGGTTACAATCTTGCCTTTCGCCGAAAAAACTTCATGTTCGATCTCGATCTTAACGTTCGTCTGCATATACTCGAAATCCGAACAGAATACGGATAAAAAGCGCTTTACAACCAGATCATAAATCCTTCTTTCTTCCGAGGTTAAGTTCGAGAGCCTCCCATATTCCTCCGTAGGGATAATCGCATGGTGATCTGTCACCTTGCTGTCGTCGACGACCCTCTTGGAGGTCTTGATACCGGTTTTGATCAGTTCAGTTGTTATGGTACTGTATTCCCCGGATGAAACCGCACGCAGCCGATCTTTTAGAGAGGGAACAATGTCACTGCTGATATAACGAGAATCAGTTCTTGGATAGGTGAGGACCTTGTGTTCCTCATAAAGCCGCTGCATCAGGTTTAAAGTTTGCTTGGCAGAAAAACCATAGCGGATATTGGCATCTCGCTGCAGCTCGGTCAAGTCATATAATAATGGAGGAGCCTCTCGTTTGGCGTCCCTTTTCAGCTCTATAATTTTTCCGGCCTTCGTCTTCAATTTATTGACAATCGCATCCGCTCTATCCTTCTCGGAGATTCTGCTTTGCCCGGTCTTTTGATCTGACCATACTCCACGAAAGCCGTCGAATTCAGCATGGATGGTATAATAATCCCTGGGAATAAAATTTTTGATTTCCTCTTCTCTTTTTACGATCATGGCCAAGGTTGGAGTCTGGACACGTCCGGCGGATAATTGAGCATTATGCTTACAGGTCAATGCTCTTGTAACGTTAAGTCCAACCAGCCAGTCGGCTTCCGCTCTGCTCTGGGCGGAATGATAAAGATTGTCGTATTCCGCGGCCTGCTTTAAATGAGCAAAGCCCTCCTTGATACTTTTGTCTGTCTGAGAAGAAATCCAAAGACGCTTGATTGGTTTGTGAAAGCCAACCTTCTGGATGATCCATCGAGCGACCAGCTCGCCTTCTCGGCCTGCATCCGTAGCAATGACAAGCTCAGTAACTTCCGGATTTTTCATTAGGGTTTTGACTACATTAAACTGCTTTCCTGTTTCTTTGATTACGACCAAATCCATTTTCGGAGGCATCATCGGAAGCGTTTCCAAGGACCATTTCTTATATTGATCCCCGTAATGCTCGGGATCTGCCAAGGTTACCAAATGTCCAAGGGACCAGGTGACAATATATTTAGGACCGACGATGTGACCATCTTTTGCATTCGTGCAGCCAAGTACACGAGCAAGCTCACGGCCTACGGAAGGTTTTTCTGCTAATACCAATATCTTTCCCATTTTTGCGCTTTGCTCCTATCTTACAAATGGATTTCTGTTTCCTGCGTCTATTATACCATATTTATTGATTTGTTCATCAACATCCCTAATTAACCGTTCTTTTTAGCCGATAAAGTAAATGGTAGGACTGTATCCTAACCTCTGATGGTAATTGGCAACGGAGAGGAAAACTGCATGAAGATTAGAAATAAAATGATGCTGATCATTCTGCCGATCATGGCGGCAGGGATTATTCTTTTAAACGTTATGTTTGGCTTATTCTATCAAAATTCTATTCTAAGCGAAGAGGATAGACAAATAAAGATCATAGAGCAAAATTTATCATCCTATATCTCGGAAAACCAAAAGAGATATACCGGGAGAGTAAACGATTGGAGCCATTGGGATGACACGTATTATTATCTGGAAAATCTTTATCCTGAATACGTTGAGGAGAATATAGAAGAACAAACATTTGTTAATTTGGATATCAATTTTATTATTTTTACAGATCAAAATGATTTCGTGTTTGAGGATTTCTTTTATAATTTTAGTAAGGAAGCGTTTACGGATTTTCCGGTGGATTTTTTTAGTGATTTTAATACGTTGCTTCAGTTTTCAAAGTCTGCCGATGATCCTTCCGGAATTTTAAAGATTGGTCAGGAGTACTATTTTGTTGCGGCAGCTGATGTAACAGATTCAGCGAGGATGAGCCCCCCAAATGGCAAAATGCTAATCGGCAGGCAAATTGATCAAGATGTCATGAAAACGATTGAAAAAAATTTGGGATGTACTGTTGATTCGATATCAACAATAAAAGATAGTCATGACCGGTCGGTTGGCCTACGGGACTTTGCTTATAATGATCGTAAGGATTCTATTGTCCTTTCCTTTTTTATTACCAACACCCTTGATTATCAGCCTTCTGTTCTTATTACATTGATCAAAACCAGAGATTTGTACATATATGGTATGAAAAACGTTCTATGGTTTACAACCACGACTACAATATTGTTTCTGTTCATCATGCTGTTCGTCTTTCTGCTTTTAAATAAATACTTATCAAAACCATTTATTAAATTATTTAATGACATTATAACGATTGATTTAAATGAAGCGGAATTCAGGAGATTACCTGAGGAGGGGAAACATGAATTTTTGTCTTTGAGACAGGCGACAAATAAAAT
The DNA here is from genome assembly GCA_927441425.1 of uncultured Bacillota bacterium. Taxonomy (GTDB): domain Bacteria; phylum Bacillota; class Clostridia; order Peptostreptococcales; family Anaerovoracaceae; genus Anoxybacterium. Next base: position 32,196 of record CAKMKG010000001.1, read on the forward strand.
GCTTGCAAAAATTAATGCGGAGCAGAGGAAAGCGCATGATAAGGAAGAAAAGCTTGCTTATTTAAGCTATCATGATCAACTGACGGATTTATTCAATCGAAGGTATTTTGAGGAAAATCTGGACAGAATAGATACTGCTACAAATCTACCGCTATCCTTTCTTTATGCAGATGTAAATGGTTTGAAATTCATCAATGACGCATTTGGTCATCGGAGCGGTGACGAAATGATCAAGGCCTTTGCAAATGTGTTGACAGCAACTTGCGGGGAGGGTATTATCGCGAGAACCGGCGGGGATGAATTTGTAGTAGTGCTACCAAATTGTGATTTTGCGTCGGTTGAAAAACTAGCAAGCTTGATTCAAGAAAAAGTTGATCAAATAGAAGTCGCCAACCTTAGTCTGTCGGTTTCTATGGGATGGGATACGAAAGAGAAAGAAGTAATACCTGCACTTGATACAATCAGAAGCGCCGAAGATTCCATGTATAAGAAAAAACTATTGTCCATCAACAGTAGAAGCAATGTAGTCATCCAAACCATATTAAATACGCTCCTGCTAAAAAATCCACGGGAAAAGAGCCATTCACAAAGAGTAGGGATGTTCTGTAAACTGATTGGTCAGGCTTTCCGGCTTCAGAATGATCAAATAAAAGAGTTGGAAACAGCAGGAGAACTTCATGATATTGGAAAAATTATAATGGATGAGACAATATTGAATAAAGCCGGCAGCTTAACGGAACTTGAATGGCAAGATGTGCGAAAGCACCCTGAGACCGGATACAGATTACTAGGTAATGCGAATGAATTTTATAAAATTTCCGAGTTTGTACTTGATCATCACGAAAGATGGGACGGAAAAGGGTATCCAAAAGGTTTAAAAGGTGAGGAAATTCATTGGGAAGCGAGAGTGATTTCGGTTGCAGACGCATATGATGCGATGACGAGTGAAAGAACCTATAGAAAGGCACTCAGTGAAAAGGAAGCCGTTGAAGAAATTATAAAGTATTCCGGTATTCAATTTGATCCTGCTATCGTCAAGGTTTTTGTTGAAGAGGTTTTAGGGTATAAAGAGTAATCATCGCGCCTCGGAGACAAGGAAGTTGACACAGAAAAACAAATTGTGTATAATTAAATTGCGCACAATTAAATCTGCCAAAAGGAAAGGGTCATAAAGTATGAATATCTACGATATAAAAGCAAAAAATTCACAGGGCGAAGAAGTATCGATGAGTGACTACAGAGGTAAGGTCTTGCTCATTGTAAATACTGCTACAGGCTGCGGTTTTACACCGCAGTATGATGGCTTACAGAAGCTATATGAGAACTATCATGATCAGGGTTTTGAGATTTTAGATTTCCCCTCCAATCAGTTTGCGAACCAAGCACCCGGAACCGATTCTGAGATTAACAGTTTTTGTACGATCAACTTCGGAACCACCTTCCCGCGTTTTTCGAAAATTGACGTAAATGGGCAAAACGAAGCCTCCCTATTCACTTTTTTGAAAAAATCGAAGGGTGGAGTTTTGGGTTCGAAGATAAAATGGAATTTTACAAAATTTCTAATTGATAAGGACGGTGAAGTTGTTGGACGCTTTGGCCCCGCCGAAAAACCCGAAAAGCTGGAAAGTAGAATAAAGGAACTGCTGAAGTAGGTAGAAACTGCAGGAACGAAAAGGAGCGTCCATCCATGAACGATGACAACTTAAAACTCGAAAAACAACTATGTTTTCCTTTATATGCAGGGGCAAGAGAAGTGGTGAAGAAATACAAACCATTTCTAGATGCCATTGGCCTGACGTACACGCAATACATTGTAATGATGGTATTATGGGAGGAAAAGAGGATTACTATTAAATCCTTGGGAGAACAGCTATACCTTGACTCCGGTACGCTGACGCCGCTTCTGAAAAAGATGGAAGCCCAAGGACTGGTAATGCGAAACCGGGATGAAAAAGACGAACGAAACGTCATTGTAACCATTGCAAAACAGGGAGAGCAGCTGAGGGAAAAAGCAGCTGATATCCCTTTGAAAATGAAAGAATGCATGCCCCTTACGACAGAAGAAGCAAAGCAATTATATCAACTGCTGTATAAAGTGCTTGGACGAACCTCGGTGAATTTATAAATGATATGAAAGACGAAATGCTATCCAGATAGGATAGCATTTCGTCATATGGGCTCTTGTAAAGAGAAGCCCCATTCTTGCCATTGCCAGACAGCAGTCCGCACATTCCCATCCGAATACGCAGCGTACCGCTCGACCGCCACTTTATGATATTCCCCTTCCTCTGCGATCAGCTCGTTCAGACCGTCGCCGTTGACGTCTCGTATGGCAAAGGTAAGGATAGGGCGATCCAGATTGGAGGAGCACCAGACAGGTTTGAATGTGTCCTCCTGTAGCGCATATACAAATAGATGATTCTTGTAACCCGTATCTTCACCGGTGTGCCAGAAGGGCCGTATCTCGCCGAAGCTTCCCTCTTTCCAAAGACTGATCACCAGATTGTCCCTCCCGTCGTTGTCAATGTCTCCCAGAACGAAACTGTCCACGCGATAATCGGTCGGAGATTTCCAGAGCAACCGGGTTCCTTCCTTGACTGTGAGCACAGCGTCAGCCAGAAAATAGTCCTCCGTCCTACCATTTCCGTCAAGATCACCCACGGCGCGGTACTGCGGTGCGGAATCATCCGCACCGGAAAACAAGGGGATGGTGAGCAGAATCAAAACCAGAACAAAGATCTTCCGGAGATTCGGTGCGTTTACCATACCGGTCCCTCCCTGGGCGCCGTGTAGACTTTTGTCCATATCGGTGGTTTGGGAGCGATGTCGTTTTCCAACATTTCTTTCCACTTCGCATCCGTTAGCCTGTCTGCAGACGGCCAGGGGAATTCATAATAAGAGTAAACAGCCCCCTTGGCGATTCGCAATGTGCCGTCAATCGGAACAACTGCATAAATCTCACTGATAAACCCTGTGCCTACCTCCAGAACCTGGCCGTTGGGATCCGTGGCCACATCAGCGATCAAAGCGGCGGGATTCTCATAGACGGCGGACGGATGATCAACTCCTTCGTCTGCAAGGGCTTCCAGCCAGAAATGCTCCAACTGGCCGCCGAAGCTTTTTATCAGCTCGTATTCCTCCTCATCCAGAGGCTTCTGAGCAAGTTCTTTCTCCGAGATCACTTTCAATTTTAACGCCAATTCCTCCATCTTCTCTAAAGAAGCTCCGGCGCTTTCCTTTAGCAGGCCTCTGCTCTGCAGACCATCAATGGTCATTCTGGTAAGCGCAGCAAGGCGAGCATATACCACAGGGTTAGGCTCCACATACCCTCTGTCATCTTGGGGTTCGTCGCCGCCGCCCATTTCGGCATAAACCTGTTTCGCATACAGGATGGTGTCATGCTTGAGCTCTGCCCAGCTTCCCAGATAAGTCTCCAGTTGTTTGCAGGCCCATGCTTTGTTCAGCATGAAGGAAGGGTACCCCTCCTCTTTCGGTTCTGTGAGCGGCTTCAGTGTGTACATCCAGGTCCAGTAAAGGTTTTGTGTCCAGATTCCGGCATCCAAAGATGAAATATCTTTTCGCAGTATATCCATATTCTCGGGGTATTTCAGATAGTTGGTCTCGCCCATCTCGCTCAGGATGGCGTAAGCCTCCGGAGAACCCATGGCGGCCGGAATATCCAGACCATTTGGAAGCATCCGCCGCGCACCCATCTCATTTTCTCCAACTTCCCTATAGATCAGGCGCTGGAAAATGGAAGCATCAGGAGTGAACCGCTGGCCCATAAAGCGAAACCCTTTGATCTCCTTTTTTCGATCAGGCTGGATGGTCGCATCATAGATGGGCATGGAGTTTATCGCCGGAGGATCCAATTCTTCAAGTCCGGCACGGAAAGCATCCCACAGCTTGGTGTTTTCTGTCAGTTTATCCAGAGAAGGAATTTCTGCATAGAAGTCCTTGAAAAGCTGGTGATACTGGGCAAAGCCCAGATCGTCGCTTTTGCCTACAAAAAAGTTGGTTGGCTCGTAGATGTGATTCCAGTGGTCATACTCCTGCTGTTGGCTGAGGAGCAGAGTGATCAGGGCTGCTGATTTCGTCTCGTCCTCGTTTGCAGCGCGGAAGGTCATGCGGCCGTACCACATCATGGTCCGGAAATAAGTCTTAAGCGCATCGGACTTGGCATAATGGCCCCTTGGAAGGTACTGGGTGTAATCTTCATTTAAGACTTCCGCAGGAGTAGCACCGGAATTTCCCATATTCATGACCGGAGAGGGAAGGAAGGATTCCTGATGGTCGGCAATCAATTGAAGCTCTTTGTCTACCTCCTGGTGAACAAAAGAAGGGATATCTGATTTGGGATCCAGAAGACGGGCAGCCACGGAGAAAAAAGCCACGTTGCGCATCGCGGCGTTTTCCCAATTCGTTCCCTTCAGATCTTCATAGTGGGTTTCACTTTTCATCAGCAAGGATTCTGTCAGCGCATCCAATTCCCCACGAAGGCTGTCTTTCTCCAGCGTCCGCAACAAATGACTAAAGTATAGGTGGTAATTATGCAGCATCGAATCAGTGGTAATAAAATTTGGAATAGAATCATAACGATTGATTTCATAGATGCTGAAAAATTCACGCCAGGAACTTGGAACCACCACAAAACCATTTTTACTGAGAAGATTTTGTGCTTCGGTAGAGAACGTAAAGCGGTCTTTGTTGATCACGTTACTCAGGTCCGCCGATACCTGGTAGGCTTCGATGGATGGTCTCAGGTCAACAGGAACCTCTCGGTAGTTTGCAAATTCGGATGGCTCCGTCTCGATTGAAGCAAGGGGCTGATCCGTTCCGGTTCGGGAGGAAGACTGGCAGCCGGTGAGACTTGCAGCCAATAGGATCACGATGAGTAGCCAAAGGAGAGCGGCTCTTCTCTTATTCATAAAATGACCTCTTTTCTTATCATATATTATTATGTTTCCATAACTTACCTTTTATTTGACGGAGGAGGGTAAAACTTTGTTCCTTATTATGGGTTAAATTTCATCACTTCAAAAAGGATTGTAAAATATGCGAGGAGACGATATTATTATAAGATATGACAGAGAAGGATGAAAGCGTAAATGAAGCAAAGGATGGAACGATTTAAAATGAAAATTGTTTTTCTTGACATCAAAACACTGGGGTACGAAATCGATGTATCGGGACTTCATAAATTTGGCGAAGTCCTTCTCTATGATCATGTTGCGGATGATGAGGTAGGCGGTGTGATTTCAGATGCAGAGATTGTTATAACCAATCAAAACACCCTCAACGAAAAGAATCTCAAAAATACCGACAAACTAAGATTAATTTGTGCGGCGGCAACGGGCTACGATAATATCGATACGGTCTATTGCGCAAAGCATACCATAGCTGTTGCAAATGTACCGGGCTATGCCGCGGGCAGTGTGGCGCAGCATACATTTTCCATGCTATTTTATCTCATCTCACACTCCGGTTACTATGATGATTATGTAAAGAGCGGAGACTTTTCAAAGGCAGAACAAACAATCCATTCGGGAAAGGACTTCATGGAGCTGGAAGGCAAAACCTGGGGGATCATCGGTTTGGGGGAAATAGGGAAAAAGGTAGCAGCCTATGCCGAATGCTTTGGATGCAAGGTAATCTATTATTCCACATCGGGAAAAAACCGGCATGCTCATTATCAATCGGTTGAGCTGGAGGAGCTGCTACAAACAAGCGACATGATATCGATCCATGCGCCCATGAACAGCAGAACGAAGCATCTGATCGGAATAGAACAACTAAGGCAGATGAAAAAAACCGCATATCTGTTAAACCTCGGACGCGGCGGTATTATTCGGGAAAATGATCTGGCGGAAGCCCTTGATGACAATCTGATTGCCGGTGCAGGACTTGATGTTTTCGAGACAGAACCATTACCGATGGAAAGCCCTTTGCTGAGGCTAAAAAACAGGGAGCATTTATTCATGACCCCCCATATCGGCTATGGAAGCGTCGAAGCCAGAGGCCGCCTTATGCAGGCCGTTTCTAAAAATATAGAAGCATTTCTATCAGGAGAAAGATGCAATAGAATAGTTTAAGGAGCATACTGAAAGGTGATGAAAGGATAAAATTTGAGCAAGCAATTATACATAACTGAAAAACCGTCTGTGGCAGCCAGCTTTGCCAATGTTCTGGGCGTGCAGATTTCATCAGCGGATAGAGGCAGGGGTTATGCAGAAACGGAAAATTCCATCATAACATGGTGTTTCGGTCATCTTGTAACTTTGGCATACCCGGATGCTTACGATCCCGAATATAAGCTCTGGCGGGTTGAGCATCTCCCGATCATTCCAAAAGAATACAAATATATCGTCATAGACAATAAAGGAACGGCAAAGCAGTTTGAAGTAATCAAAGCGCAAATGTGCCGGAAAGATGTGGATATGATTTATTCCTGTACTGACAGTGGGCGTGAGGGAGAATATATCTTCCGGCTGGTCTATCATCAAAGCGGGACCGATACGCCGGCAAAAAGAGTTTGGATCTCTTCTCAAACAGAAGATGCGGTGAAAAAAGGAATCGAGGAAGCGAAGAGCATCCGGGAGTATGATTCTCTTTCAAAGGCTGCCTACTGCAGGGCAAAAGAGGACTGGCTCTTCGGCATGAATTTCAGCAGAATTTATACCTGCCAATACGGCAGAAAGCTCTCGAGTTCTCTACAAGAGGAGAAATCCTCGGTCATTCCCATCGGCAGAGTCATGACCTGTGTATTGGGTTTGATCGTTGACCGGGAACTGGAAATCAGAAATTTTGTACCAAAACCTTATTACGGGGTAACCGCGAACTTTCTTTCAAAAGACAGCGAGATTGCCTATAAAGGAAGATGGCAGCAAAAGAAAAAAGAAAGCAAAGCCTCTGGGGATGATTTAGAAAATGAAGAAAAATATATTAGCAAAGTAGAAGCGGAAGAAATTATAAAAAAACTGGAAGGGCAGGAAGCTGCGGTCAAAAAGGTTGAGGTAAAGATAAAAAAAGAACAAGCACCTTTGCTATTTAATCTGGCCGAGCTACAATCCGAGGCCAATAAGAAATTTAAAATCTCCGTCAATAAAACATTGGAAATTGCGCAAAGCCTCTATGAAAAGAAATTGATCTCCTACCCCAGAACTGACAGCAGGGTACTTTCCACCGATGTAATCCCGGAGCTGCCAAAGGTCCTGAACGGCTTATATAAAAATGCGGATTTTAAGGAGTCCATAGCGAAGATCAAAGAATTTGGAACCCTCGGAATTGATAAAAATACGAAACGATATGTGGATGACAGCAAGGTTACCGACCATTACGCGATTATTCCAACCTATGTGACTACTGAACTTTCCAGGCTGGATGATGATACAAGAAATATCTACAGCCTTATTGTGAAACGATTTCTGGCAATTTTTTATCCTCCTGCAGAGTTTAATACGGTGAGGGTGGAGACGGCCATCGGATCGGAACTGTTCGTGACCAATTCCAAAACCTTGAATGTACAGGGATGGAAAGAGGTGTATGATGTGACAGCCTCAAAAGGCGAGGAACTGTCTGAATCACCGATTCAAAGGCTGATCAAGAAAGAGAAGTGCGATGTAACAGGAATGGATCTGGAGGAGAAAGAAACCAAGCCCCCAGCCAGATTTACCGATGGTTCGCTGATTATCACAATGGAAAAGGCGGGAAAGTATATCGAGAACGAGGAGCTGCGAGAGCAGATCAAAACCTGCGGGATCGGAACATCAGCTACCCGGGCGGGAATCATTAAAAAGCTGGTGGATATCGGCCACATTAAAATCAACAGTAAGACACAAATCGTGACCCCTGAGCCAAAAGGGGAAGCAATTGTGGAGTTGGTCCGTCACACGGCAAAAGAGCTCCTGAATCCAACCCTGACCGCCAGCTGGGAAAAAGGCCTGTTCATGATCGAGAATCATGAAATCACAGAGGAGGTTTTTGAGGAAAAACTGGAAAAATACATCACCAAGACCATTGAAAAAGTGAAACGAACCGCATACCGACGTGCGTAAAACATCGATCTAGACCCGAATCCCCGGTAGCAGTCAGAGGGCGTTTATACCTCGAGGCAACTCGGGGGTTTTTTTGTGCATTTTTTGATCGAAACCAAAATTCACAGTTTCTTTATAAATCCGTGTGAATAATTACCCATTATTTGGGTATGGTGATTTTGCTGTTTTTCAACTATTAGTTGCAAAATAACTCCGGCCCAAGGGTGATAATTGGATAATTAATGCAAAATTTCAAAAATGACGATAAATTTGACAAAAATTAATCTAAAGTAATTACAAAATATGTCGAAAGATGTAGAACAAAGTCGACTCAATGAATTAATAATGAACTTTTTTATTCATATTTAAACATTTCTTAATGCTATATCAAAGGAGGGAAGAAGATCTTCATTCGTTATTCCTAAAGTCAGGTTTTAATATGTTCGAACCGATATGATGAAAAGGAGAAAATGGGAATGAAATTATTTCTTAATTTAAAAATCAGCGCCAAACTATTGATTGGTTTTATACTAGTTGCCCTCATAGCAGGGGCTGTGGGTGGTTTTGGAATGATTAACATCAAAGCACTAGATGACAAGAACACTTATGTCCACGAGATGATGACAGTGCCCCTCGGGGAGATGGTACTCATTGCCGAGTCTTTTCAACGGATGAGAGGAAATGTAAGGGATATTATGTTGACAACAGACCCTGTCGCTATTGCTGATTATGAAAGCAGAATACAGGAAAGGAAAGTGGACATCGACACCAATTTAGCCAGCTATGAGACCACCTTGTTTTCCGATGAAGGCAAACAATTGACAGCCCAGATGAAGCTCGATTTAGTGGCCTACGAAAAAGTGGTATCCCGTATCATAACACTCAAAAAAGAAGGAAAACAAGATGAAGCTATAGAACTGATGAGAGGTGAAGGGAACACGCTGCGGACTTCTGTTGAAGTTGCCTATCGCAGAATGATGGAGATCAAAGTTGCGTCAGCTACCCAAACAGCAGCTGACAATACAACACAAGCCAATAAAACCATGCTACTGATGGGTATTTTTGTAGGCGTTGCAATGGTATTGGCTATAGGTCTTGGTATTTTCTTATCCAACATCATCAGCAAACCGCTCATCAAAGGTGTCCAAATGATCCAGGAAATGGGCAAAGGTCACTTATCCATGCGGATGAGTATGGACTCAAAAGACGAAGTGGGCACAATGGCCAAGGCCATGGATGCTTTTGCAGATGACCTGCAGCTAAATGTCATCGGCGTCATGAACATGATCTCTGATGGTGATGTAACGATGGAAATTGCGATCAAAGATGAGAAGGATGAAATCTCTCCTGCCCTAAAGAATACAGTTGAGACGGTAAGAGGGATCAACTTAGAAGTAAAGAAATTAATCCAAGCAACAATCGAGGGAAAACTGGATGTCAGAGGGGATTCCTCCGGATATGGTGGTTCCTGGAAAGAATGCATTGAAGGAATCAATGGTCTCATCGATGCATTTGTAGCGCCGATCAATGTAACTGCTGAATATGTGGAACGAATCAGCAAGGGTGACATTCCTCCGACGATCACAGATACTTACCTCGGCGATTTTAATGAAATCAAAAATAATTTGAATAACTGTATCAATGTTATGAATGGCTTGTTGAACGAGACAAATATGCTGATTAAGGCGACACAGTACGGAGAACTTGATCAAAGAGGAAATGCAGCAGCATTTTCAGGAGATTGGGGATTGTTAATCAATGGCGTGAATAAAACCATCGGTACGTTGGTTGGGCATATCGATAATCTGCCTTCCCCGGTATTGATCATTGACAAAGATTTTACATTGAAATACATCAATAAGCTTGGGCTAAGCCTTACCGGTCTTCCGCTTGATCAGGTTATAGGAACCAAATGCCATAATCATTTTAAAACGAATGATTGCAAAACAGATAATTGCGCCTGCGCAAGAGCGATGACACAGAACAAGAAGGCTACGAGTGAAACCACAGCGCGTCCGAGTGGTATGGAACTAGAAATATCCTACACGGGAATTCCAATTACGGATGAGAACCAACAGGTAATTGGTGCAATTGAATTGATTGTAGACCAAACAGAGGTTGTCAACGGGATCAGAAAAACGGAAAAACAAACTGTATTCCAAAATAGAGAAGTGCAAAGCTTGATTATGAATTTGAAAAAACTTGCACAAGGGGATCTGAACATTAAAACCGTTGAGCATGAAGTGGATGAGGATACAAAACTAATCGGGCAAGACTTTAAAAGCATTAATGATAATTTAAATAACTGCATCAATATCATGAGTGGTCTTCTAAGTGAAACGAACAAGCTGATCAATGCAGCACAGGATGGGCAACTTGATGCGAGAGCAAATACAGCAGGCTTCACAGGTGGCTGGGAAGAGCTTGCCAGTGGCGTAAACATGCTGGTTGAAGCAGTCGTAAAGCCAATCAAGGAAGTGACAGCTGTGATGAACGAAATCTCAGAGGGAAATCTGAGAGTAGCAGTAAAGGGCGATTACCAAGGTGAATTCGGGGTCCTGTCTAGTGCGGTAAACAATACGGCAAAAGATCTGAATGATGTGGTTGGAGAGATATCAGAGGTCCTTGGACAGATGGCTGATGGAAACCTGTCAGTCAGCGATGTGAGAGAATTCAAAGGAGATTTTGTTACCATATCCAATTCTTTGAATATGATTCTGGAATCGATGAATTCCGTACTCGGTGAAATCAATAACTCATCGGATCAAGTCTCGATTGGTTCAAAACAGGTTTCTGACGGCAGCCAGGCACTGTCACAGGGTGCGACAGAGCAGGCAAGTTCCGTTGAAGAATTAACTGCTTCCGTAACGGAAGTGGCGTCGCTGACAAAGGATAATGCAACCAGTGCAAATAAGGCGAATGATCTTACCTTGACTGTAAAGGACAGTGCAGAGCTTGGAAACAAGCACATGGCCGAAATGCTGCAGGCCATGGAAGAGATCAATGACTCATCAAACAATATTTCAAAGATCATAAAGGTAATCGATGATATTGCCTTCCAGACAAATATCCTTGCGCTGAATGCGGCGGTAGAAGCGGCAAGAGCAGGCCAGCATGGCAAAGGATTTGCAGTAGTAGCAGAAGAGGTCAGAAATCTTGCGGCAAGAAGTGCAGAAGCGGCAAAGAATACGACGGAGCTGATTCAAGGTTCCATAAAGAAATCCTCTGCCGGAACGGACATCGCAAACAATACTGCAAAAGCGTTATTGGAAATTGTAACAGGCGTGACAAAGACCGCAGAGATCATTTCGGGAATTGCAAAATCATCCAATGAACAGGCAATGGGAATTGCACAGATCAATACGGGACTGAATCAAGTGTCACAGGTTGTTCAGAACAATGCTGCGACTGCGGAAGAAAGTGCCGCATCCAGTGAGGAACTTTCCGGACAAGCTGAAATGCTAAAGGAAATGATCAGCAGATTCAGGCTTAGAAAGCTACAAAGCTTTGCCGGCAACGACGTTAAGCTGTTAGGAAGCGGGAATAGTAAAAAGGCGGAGAAAAAATCCACCCCGAAAATCATTTTAAGCGATAACGAATACGATAAATATTGATTAAGATGTGTGCAGAATATGCACTGAGTTATTAGAAATACAACATAGGGCCGATCAAGTAATAAAGACACTTTACAAGGAGAGCATTACTTGATCGGTCCAAATAGGTTGAATGAATCTAATCTCAAAGGATTTGTAAAGGGGAACAATATGGCGTTCACTTATTTTTTCAGAGATCTTCAGACAATAGAGGCAATTAGAGATCATGCCTTGCCGGACTTGAGAGCGAGAAAATTCATAGACATATGGGATGCGGGCTGCGCCATGGGGCAGGAGCCCTATTCGTTATCCATGATTCTGAATGAAAGTATGGGATATATGTATTTTCGAAATGTAAGAATTCTTGCCACCGACATTGATGAGAGCAATCTGTTTGAAGAGATTATTTCAAAGGCAGCTTATCCTGAAGAGCAGATCCAACGGATTCCAAAAGGGATTTTCAATAAATTTTTCAGTCAGGATGATAAGGCAGGCTATTTTAAATTGAATGAAGAGATTAGAAAATCCGTTACCTTTCAAAAACACAATTTACTGACTTTGATCCCGCCCGCCAAGGATTTTGGATTGATTCTATGCAAGAACGTATTGCTACATTTTAATGATGCAGAAAGATTGAAGGTAATCAGCATGTTTCATGAAGCGCTGACCGACGGGGGATATTTGGCTCTGGAGCAGACACAAAAGCTTCCAAAGGAGGCGCAGCACTTATTTGCACCCGTTATTTCTAATGCACAACTCTTTAAAAAGCTATAATTTCTAAGATTTCATAGAATTCGTTGTCGTCGATTTGTAAAGGTGGAAATTATGATGATTAAGAATGCTTGCATCACGGGGGAACGAGAAACAAAGGAGAAAAATCTGTTTCAAGACAAACAAGAGATAATCGTATTAATCAACGCGGAAACGTTAGAGATGAAAGACTGCAATTTGGCGGCGTGCGCATTTTATGGACATTCTTATCCTGAAATGCTGAAATTAAGTATCCTCGATATTTTCGCAAATGAATCGATCAGGAAAGAAATGTTACAAGGAAGATTACTAGAGAGAAATTGCTATTGTTCAAAACATAAAACGGCAAAGGGTGAGATTCATGATGTTGAGATTCATGGGAGCCTCATTGATATAGAAGGAACTATTTATTTACTTGCTATTTTATACGACATGACAGATGAAATAGATTCGGAGCCCATGAAAAGAGAAACTTCGTTAGACCAAGAAATAAAATTCACAGAAGCATTGTTAGAAAGCATTCCGGGATTTCTTTACGTTTATGATGAAGCGGGAAGGCTTATCAAATGGAATAAAAAACATGAGGAAATGACTGGCTATACAGCGGAAGAATTGTCACAGATGAACTTGGACAAATGGTATGAAGGTGAGGATGCCGTTAGAGTGGCCAATGCAGTCAAGGAGGTTTTTGAAACCGGTTATGGGGAGGTGGAAGCTAACCTTATGATCAAAGGGGGAAGAAAGCTTCTGGTCCGTGTCAATGGGGTACGCCTTGAAATTGACGGAAAGACTTACTTTGCGGGAGTAGGGATTGACATTTCAAAGCAAAGAGAAAATGAAGAAATTATAAGAAGAAGTGAAGCAATGCTCAAGGCTACTGTCTCAAATATTTCAGACGTGATAACAATTGTCGACGAGAATGGTATTATAAAGTACAAAAGCCCCAATGTAACCGGGTTGTTTGGCTGGAATCCCAATGACCTGGTGGGGCTCAGTTATTTAGAAACAGCACACCCGGATGACAAGGATATGCTGCGAAAAGAATTTCAATTGCTGCTGCAAGAAGATGGTGCAAAGGTTGTTGTCGAATACCGCTACAAAAATCAGGACGGAGACTATTCAATTATTCAACTTACTGCGATCAACCTCTTAAAGAATCCGGATATCAAAGGCATCCTGGCTAATTATAGTGATATTACAGAGATTAAAAAAACAGAAAATGAACTGCGGGAAAGTGAAGAGCGATTGAGCAATCTTTTTGAGAGAGCACCTTTGGGCTATCAATCTCTGGATATTGATGGCAGATTCAATGAGGTGAATGAAGCTTGGCTTTTAACCCTTGGATATCAACGAGAAGAAGTCGTTGGTAAATGGTTCGGGGATTTCCTAGCACCGGAGTTTGTTGATGTCTTTCGTCAAAGATTTCCGATGTTCAAGGCTGCCGGAAAAGTTCATTCTGAATTTGAAATGCTTCACAAGAACGGTGAGCGTAGAACGGTAAGCTTTGAAGGACGCATCGGGCATAAGCATGATGGGAGCTTTGATAAAACCCATTGTATTCTTCAGGATATCACAGAGCGTGTTCAAGCAGAAAATGCGTTGCGGGAAAGCGAAGAAATGTATCGACTGATAACGGAGAATATTTCTGATGTCATTTGGGTTTTAAATATAACGAAAAATAGGTTTACCTATATTAGTCCATCGATATTCCAGCTGAGAGGTTTCACAGCAGAGGAGGCAATCGAGGAACGCATGGAAGAAGCCTTCACTCCTGACTGTCTGGAGATTGCGAGAAAAGCTTTAATAAGACATATCAATGATTTTATCAATAACCCAGATGAGTCTATAACGATCAGACAGGAGCTGCAGCAGCCTTGTAAAGACGGTACGCCTATCTGGGTTGAAGTTTCCGGCAGATTTCGGTATAATACTGCAGGGGAAATAGAACTGGTAGGTGCAAGTCATGACATCCAGGAAAGAAAGATGGCAGAGGAGCAAATATACAATATCTTAAATCATGATCAATTAACAGGAATCTATAATCGCAGATTCTATGAAGAGGAGTTAAGGAGAATAGATACAGAAATAAATTTACCCATCGCATTGGTTATGGTTGATGTCAATGGACTTAAGCTAATCAATGATGCCTTTGGTCATCAGTCGGGAGACTTGCTTTTAAAGAAAATTGCGGATATTTTAAGCAAGGAATGCAAGTCGGATGGAATCGTTTCAAGAATTGGAGGAGATGAATTTATTCTGTTACTTCCCCACGGGGATGCTGAAAAAGTGAATGAATTGATTGAACGGATCAACGAGTCTATTGCAAATGAGAAAATAGACAATGTGATATTATCTGTTGCAATCGGCTTTGCAATAAAATATGATATTACCAATGACATGCGGGTTGTCTTTAAAGAGGCGGAGGATGACTTGTATCGGCATAAAATATCAGAGAGCTCAAGCATGAGAAGCAAGACCATAGAGTTGATCATGAATTCACTGTTTGAAAAAAATAAGAGAGAGATGCTTCACTCTCAAAGGGTAGGAGAACTTTGCGAAGCGATAGCAAGAAATATGCGTTTTACAAAGCATGAAATTGATCAAATGCGCATCGCCGGGCTCATGCATGATATCGGTAAAATTGGGATTCTGGATACCATCCTAAACAAAAAGGGTGGGTTGGATCGTGATGAGTGGGACCAAATCAAGAGGCATTCAGAAATTGGATACCGTATCTTAAGCTCCGTAAATGAATTCTCGGAAATTGCAAATTATATTCTTGAACACCAGGAAAGATGGGACGGGAAAGGATATCCGAAGGGATTGAAAGGGGAAGAGATTTCTCTACAAGCCAGAATTATTGCGGTTGCAGATTCCTATGATGCCATGACATCAGATCGGGCATATAGAAGAGGCTTGAGCAAGGAAGATGCGATTCGGGAAATCAAAAAGCATTCCGGCACCCAGTTTGACCCCCATATCGCCAAGATTTTTGTAGATAAAAGTTTAACCATTTAGTCCGGTAATAGGGAATTAGCGGAGAAACACAACAGCAGTAATATTTTTTGCTTTAGTTAGGATAACAAATGGAAAATAATAATGGGATAAGTTTTGATACCAAGAATCAAGAATCAAAATATACTTTTTCTGATTATTTTGATGTTGCAGAGCTCCAAAAAATTCAGGATTTATTTTCTGAGGCCACGGGAGTTGCTTCGATTATCACAGAGCCTGATGGGACGCCGATCACGGAACCCAGCGGATTTTGCGGGCTATGCAATGAAATCAGAAAAACCGAAAAGGGTTTTATCCACTGTAAACTGTCTGATTCGATCATTGGAAAAACAAATGAGGTGGGTCCCAACATTCAAAGATGCTATAGCGGCGGTTTGCTGGATGCCGGAGCAAGCATTATTGTTGAGGGTAAGCATATTGGGAATTGGATGATTGGGCAAATCATCGATGAGGATCAACCAGAGGAAGCGTTGAAAAATTACGCTGTGGCGATCGGGTTGCATGAAGCAGTTTTTCAGAAAGAATTATTGAAAGTCAAGCGAATGCCTAGATCACAATTTGAAAGTATCAGCAATTTCCTCTTTAAAAATGCACAAATGATCTCAAGATATGCAAAAAACATTGCAGAGCTCTCCTACGAACTGGAGCAGAAGAACAGGCATGAGGCTGAGATAAAAAAATTAAATGAAGAATTAGAAGAAAAAAATAAAGAGATTAAAAAATTTTTTGGCGTTTCCTCAGACTTGTTTAGCATTACGGATATCAGAGGTAATTTTTACAATTATAATAAAGCATGGGAGAGTATTTTAGGATACACCGAAGAAGATTTAAAAACGATGCGCTATCAAGATTATCTGCATCCGGAGGATGTATATGCGTACTATCAAGTGATGAAGCAAATAGAAGAAACCGGTAAAAACATTGGATTTACACCGAGATTTCGTCATAAAGATGGCTCTTATCGCTATGTTGAATGGAGCTGCATCAAGGAAGGCAGATATTATTATTCCGCGGACAGAGACGTGACGGAACGAATGGAAACTGAGCGTGCATTGCATGAAACCGAAAGAAGCAAGGCAACGCTAATTTCCAATTTGCCCGGAATTGTATATCGCTGCAAAAACGATGAGAATTGGACAATGACTTTTCTTTCGGAAGGATGTTATGAACTGACCGGGTATAAACCGGAAGAATTGTTGGAGAATAGCAAGATTTCCTATACCGAAATCATCGCACCTGATTTTCGGGAAGCGTTAAACAAACTGTGGGGAGAAGAGCTAGCTGAAAGAAAAGTCTCTCAGGTGGAGTATCCCATTATCACTGCGTCCGGAAAGACAAAATGGGTATGGGAGCAGTCTCAAGGAGTATGCGATTCTCATGGCAATCTCATTGCCAGTGAAGGCTACATCACAGATATTACAGAACGCAGAGAAACGGAGCAAGCTTTGATTTCTAGCGACAGCAGACTGAGAAGAGCGCAGGAGATCGCACATATCGGGAATTGGGAGCTGGATTTAAAGGATTATAAGATTTGGGCTTCTGATGAAGCCTTTAAAATTTATGGGATTGAAAAACGATCTGACTATTTAAATTTAAAAGAGGTACAGCAGATTGTAGCGGAAGAAGATAGACCTAGGATGGATGACGCATTAAAATCCCTCATCAATGAAAGCGCCGACTATAATGTGGATTATCAAATTATCAGACCGAAGGATGGGAGCAAAAGGATTTTGAACTCCCAAGCAATCATAGAGTATGATTCTAACGGAAATCCCTCAAAAGTATCCGGAGTGATTCAAGATATCACGAAGAAAAAACAATCGGAACAAATTTTGAAAGAAAGTGAAGAACGCTTCCGAACAATTTTTTTACAATCACCCTTTGGGATTGCATTGGTTGATTCGGTATCCCATTGGATCTATCAAGCAAATAATAAGTATGTGGAGATTCTGGGATGGAGCATCGAGGAGCTTAACAGCATGAATTGGTCCAATATTACCGATCCAGAGGATTTGGATAGTATAGGATTATGGGATACCTTTCAAAAGGGTGAAATTGACACTTTCTGTGCCAGTAAAAGGTTTATCCGAAAGGATGAGGCTTATGTTTGGACCAACCTAACGATTTCAAGAGTTGAGGTTGAAAATTATAATAATAAGATGCACATCGTGATGCTTGAGGATATTACACAGAATAAAAAGGCGGAAGAAGAAATCCAATACTACAGCATGCATGACCAATTAACAGATGCATATAATCGAAGGTATTATGAGGAAGAAATAAAGAAACTAGATCAAAAAGAAAATCTCCCGATTTCAATTATTGTGGGAGATGTGAATGGATTTAAGCTTTTTAATGATGCATTTGGCTATAGCCAAGGGGACAAGCTTTTAAAGAGGGTTGCTGAAATCATCCGATCAGTCTGCAGGCCGGATGACATTGTCTTACGATGGGGCGGCGATGAATTCGTTATTATTTTGCCAAAGACGGGCATGAAAGATACCGTTGCCCTCGTGGATCAAATAAGAGAGAAATGCGCTAAGGAGGTTATTAATGAGATCAACATTAGTATTTCCTTAGGTTGGGACGTAAAAAAAGAGGAAGAGTACGACATCCGTAAAACCATGAAAAATGCGGAAGACCAGATGTATAAGCACAAAATCGTTGAGAGCGAAGGCTTGCGTGGCAATGTCATAAAAACGGTAATCCATACCTTGCACGAAAAAAGCCCCAGAGAGGAGATGCATTCGATCAGGGTCAGCAATATCAGTCAGAGTATAGGGAAAGCGCTCCAATTACCCGAGCTGGAAGTGAATAAATTGAAGGCGGTTGGATTGCTGCATGATATTGGAAAAATTGGAGTAGAGGGTAGTATTTTAGATAAGGTTGGTGCGCTGACACAGAAAGAATACGAGGAAGTCAAGAGGCATCCGGATATTGGCTATCGAATATTGAGTGCTTCCTCCGACATGAAGGAACTTGCCGAAATAACCTTGAGTCATCATGAAAGATGGGATGGAAAGGGGTATCCGAAAGGGCTAAAAGGAGAAGAAATTCCTATCCTGTCAAGAATTGTTTCCTTAGCAGACAGTTATGATGCGATGACAAGTGATAGACCTTATCGCAAGGCATTGACAAAAGAAGAGACAATTCATCAAATTCTTGAGAACTCCGGCACCCAGTTTGATCAGCAGATTGCTAATATCTTTATTAATACTGTGATGCCCGACTTATAATGCGTATTAGAGATACGGGCTATTTTTATGGTAAATTTAGAAAGGCTGAAGGTTATGGAGGATCATCAATGCTATGACAAGTTGTTTATCGAATCGCCTTCAGGTTACGCGGTTCATAAAAAAGTATCCGAAAACAAGGAGGGTTTTATCGATTATGAATTCATCGATACCAATACGTCCTTTGAGCATATTATCGGTTTAAAAAGAGCGGACCTGATTGGCCAGAGTATGAAAACGATGCTCCCCAAAATTGAGAATGTTTCATTTGATTGGATTGGTTTGTATTATGAAATAACGATGTTTGGCAAGTGTATTGATCTGGAGGTATTCGCAGAACCATTGGATAAATGGTTTCAAGTAAAGGCCTATGCATTAAACGACAGGGATTTTGTCACACAATTTACGGATATTACAAAATATAAAAACAAAATAAAACAATATGAAAAGGAAGTCCATTTATATGAGAATGCAATAAAAGGCGCCAATGTCGGAATCTGGGAGTGGAATGTAAAAACCGGCGAGCAGGTGATTGATGAACGTTGGGCGTCTATGATTGGCTATACCGTTGCTGAATTATCCCCAATCAGTATCGAGACTTGGAGAAAATTATCCCATCCGGAGGATTTGGAAGAGGCAGAGAGCAAACTGAAATTGCTGTTTATGAAAGAAACAAAACGATACTGCTTAGTGTTCCGAATGAAGCATAAAGATGGTCGTTGGCTATGGATCGAGAGTAGAGGAATTGTAAATTCATGGACGCCAAAAGGGCAACCGCTGTTAGTAAGCGGAAGTCATATTGACATCACGGAGGAGAAACAACGACAAGAAGAATTAATCTATCTGGGATACCACGATCAACTTACAGGCTTATATAACCGAAGATTTTTCAATGAAGAATTAATAAGGCTTGATTCGTCCGGAAATCTACCGCTGACCATTGTTCAGTGTGATGTCAATGGTTTGAAGTTGATCAACGATTCTTTTGGTCATGAGCTGGGGGATAAACTTCTAAAACGAGTTGCAAATAATCTTAGTGACGGATGCAGCCCGGATGGTATCATATCCCGATTTGGCGGAGATGAGTTTGCGTTGATCCTGCCGAAAACAAATAGGAAAGAAGCGGAAAAAATTATAAAACGGATTAAGGGTATCATTTCAAATGAAAGAGTAGGCGGGCTTGAGATTTCTGTCTGTTTTGGATTTGCTACAAAGAATCATGCTGAGGAGGAGATCAAAACCGTATTCAAGAATGCCGAAGATCATATGTATCGTTATAAATTATATGAAAGCAAGAGCGCCAGGAGCAAGACGATTGATTTAATTATCAATACGCTGTATGAAAAAAATAATCGTGAAATGCTCCACTCAAAAAGAGTGAGTACTCTGTGCGAGTCCTTTGCAAAGTGGATCGGGATAGGAAAAGAGGAAGTAAATATCGTAAAAGTAGCCGGATTGATGCATGACATCGGAAAAATAGGAGTCGATGAAAAAATTTTAAATAAAAGTGAAACGTTAACGGATGCGGAATGGGAAGAAATTAAAAAACACTCTGAAATCGGGTATCGGATATTAAGCTCAGTCAGTGAATTTTCAGAAATAGCGGAGTATGTTCTTGAGCATCAGGAGAAATGGGACGGTACTGGATATCCAAAGGGATTGAGCGGTGACGAGATCTCTCTCGAAGCCAGGATTATTTCAATTTCAGATGCTTACGATGCAATGACCGGAGATCGAGCCTATGGAAAAGTACTCTCAAAAAAAGAAGCCTTAGAAGAGATACAGATGTGCGCCGGATCACAATTTGATCCCCAATTGGCAAAATTATTTATAGAGATGCTTCAATAATGGAAGGGAAAACATCATGACAGAACAATCCGCAAAAATGTTTCAAGCGATTTTTGAAAATTCCCCTGTTGGCCTGGTGATTGTAAATCAAGATACAACACTGCGACAGGTAAACCACTATATGTTCAGTGTGTTTAAACTCCCTCCGAAAACCATTGAAGGGAAAATGTTTGGAAATGTTTTTCATTGTGAAGCTGTCAATTATAATAAAGAAATTTGCGGAGAAGCAGACGAATGCAAGAATTGCGGGCTGCGGAGCGGAGTTACAATGGTGCTCAACGAAGGCACTACAATTCCCGATACGATTATGGATCATGATTTCATAATTGATGGAGCAAGCCGGAAAAAATGGTTTAAAATCAGTGCGACAAGAATCGATTCCGAGGAAGATACCTTTGCAATCGTTTCCTTTGTTGATATTACGACGCAAAAGGAATATGAAGAGATTCTGAATAATCAACTTTCAATCGATATGGCAACGGGAATCACAAATAAGTATACTCTTTTGAGTACCTTGAAAAGTCTGACCGCCGGAAGTGAAAGCCTGTCAGTCGCTATGATCGATTTCGATGGCTTTAAAGCAGTCAATGACACATATGGGCATGTGGCCGGTGATCGAGTGCTTAACATCTTCTGTTCCGTGGCAGCTGAAAATTGCAGAAAGGTTGATATTGTTGCGCGCTTTGGCGGAGAGGAGTTTATGTTGGTATTTCCGGGAGCGTCTTCTGATCTTCTGATCAAATCATTAAAAAGGATTCACCGCAACTTTAGAGATGAGTGCAACAAGGAGCTCAATATGTGTCCTACATTTAGTGCTGGAATCGCCGAGTTTTCTTCAAGCCAATTGAATGAAATGGATGTAAGTTCAATTATTTCTAAAGCGGATCATAATCTGTATCTGTCAAAGACCAGAGGGAAAAACATGATTACAGTTGATGGAGTCAGTATGCCCTATGAATAAATCACGATGAGATCACGGTTAAAATCCTTACCAGGCTGGTAAGGATTTTTTTACGTTTCGATCTGCCCGATCGGGTTTCCCTGATCTGCCTGTCCAGCCTTTTGCGCAGTCAACAGCTTATTTATGATCTCTTCGATGAAAATAATGAAAACCGTTCTTGATTTCTCATAGGGCTGCAGATCACTGGGCTGTGGATATTTACAAAGCCAAAAGAACCGATCACAATTCGCAAGTAAGGCGGCGCTGTATTCTTCAGCAATGATCAACAGTTCACAGCCCTTGCTCTTGGAAATATTGGAAATATTTTCGAAGGAACGAAAGGCTCCTGTGGTGGTAAATATAACGAGCAGCGTATTTTGATCCACCATGTTCGCCACCGAGACTTCATCTCCCACGGCGAGAATGAACTTGCTGGAACAGGTCCGCAGCCGATATTCAAAATACTGAGCACAGATGAAGGAAGGCCCGTATCCAAACAGAATGATTCGCTCATGATCATTCACCATTTCAATGAACTCGTCCACAAGTGTATCATCAAAATCATCGATAAAGTGTTTGATCCGCTCCAGCTCACGAGAGGGCTCTTTTTGAACGACTTCTCTTCCATAGAGGAAGTCCATATATTGTTTGTAATTCGTAAAGCCAAGCTTTTTCACAAATTTAGAAATCTTGGAAATGGAACAGCCGCACAGTTCGGCTGCTTGTGTAATTTTTACATCAGAATGAAGTTTTGTGGAAGCAAGCAGCTGATGATAGATCTGTTCTTCCAGTGGATTCAATTTGTTGAAGTCAATATGTATCATATTGGGTTCTGTTCCTCTCCTTCTGATCAATTTTTAGTATCTATACTCATTCTAACATCTCTCCCTGTGATGGTAAAGGCATTAATCCTGCAACACGGCGCTCCCCATGCAATCAGTATAACATGAGGAAAGCCATTTTAAAAGAGAGAAATGTGGAAAATTTTCCGCGAAATCAATAAATACAATAAAAAACAATAAAATTTTCCGAAATTCCTGTTGACTTGAATCAAGGGGAGTAGTATGATTTACGCAAATAAAGAATTAGACTGGCTGACGAATCACACTGTGTTAAGTCATGGAGATAACAATGGAGGATCGCAATGATGAATGCGGAAAATTTACTAAAAAATTTAAGGGGAATGTTACCGGAGAATCAAATCAATACCAATCCTGATGATTTGTATGATGCGGCAGCAGACCGATACAAAAAATATGCAAAAGCAAGAAAGGTTTTGGATGTTCCGTCACCGATTGCTATCGTGTATCCAAATTCTGCGGAAGAGGTCAGCCGCTTGTTGGTTTTTTGTAACAAGAATCAGGTAAATGTAATTCCCAGAGGCGGAAAGACTGCAACAGAAGGTGGGCTGGAAAACTGGAAGAAACTCACCATTGTGATCGATTCGGAAAACCTGAATCAGATCATAAAAATTGATGAATACAACATGCAGGCAACGGTGCAGGCAGGTGTTCCATTGCAGGAGCTGGAAGACGAACTGAGAAAAAGAGGGTATACGACAGGGCATTCGCCGCAATCAAAGCCGGTTGCGAAACTTGGCGGTCTTGTAGCCACAAGAAGTATCGGTCAGTTTTCCACATTATACGGTGGAATTGAAGATATGGTGGTAGGACTGGAATGCGTTTTCCCCGATGGACATATTTCGAGAATCAAAAATGTTTCCAGAAGGGCAGGGGGGCCGGATATCAGGCACATCGCAATTGGAAATGAGGGAACTTTATGCTATATTACAGAGGTTACTGTCAAGCTGTTTCGGTATTTTCCCGAGAACAACAAATTTTACGGGTACCTCCTAAAGGATATTGAAACGGGAATCAGCATCTTGAGAGAGGTGATGGTCAACGGCTATCGTCCCTCTGTTGCACGGGTCTATTCGGAAGAGGATGCAAGACAGCATTTCTATCATTTCTACAAAGACAAATGCGTGCTGCTCTTTATGGCGGAAGGGAATACAAGCATGGTCAATGCAACCTGCAACGGCATCGAAGAAGCGGTTGGACGATTTTCGGATGGGATTTCGGAGCAGGTGGATAGTAAATTGATTGAGGAGTGGTTCAACCACTTGAACTGGTCCCAAAAGGATATTGATGACGAAGTGGAAGGCATGATCGAGAATGACAGCCATGCGGGATTCACAACTGAGATTTCGGCAGACTGGGAAACGATCCCGAAAATCTATCACAACGTGATCAACCGAATCAGAAACGAATACCCCCGTGCCCATGATTTGACCATGCTTGGGGGACACTCCTCCCACAGCTACATAAACGGTACGAACATGTATTTCGTTTACAACTACGATATCAAATGCAATCCTGAAGATGAAATGAGAATCTACCATCATCCGCTCCAGACGATCATCGTAGAGGAAACACTGATCTTAGGCGGTTCCATGTGCCATCATCACGGAATCGGCAAATACAGAAATGAATGGACGACAGAGGAGCACGGCTCCGCATACTATATGCTGGAAAAGTTGAAAACTGCATTTGATCCGAATGGAATCATGAATTTCGGAACTATATTTCCGCAAGAGGAAGGGACCAAATATCAAAAATGAAAATCATGTGCCTGGTGAAATTCACCCCGGATGTTGAAAACTTTATCTACGATTATGAAAAAAATGTATTGGTAAGAGAAAATGTCAGAATGATCCTAAACCCGGATGACGCCAGCGCATTAGCCTTTGCGTTGAAAATAAAGAATCGCCGTCCGGAAACCAGCATTGAGATCATCACAATGGCGCCGCAAAGTGTCATCCCTCACATGGAAGACCTCCTAAGGCTGAAGGTGGATAAGGCAACACTGATTTCTGATAAACTGTATGTGGGGAGTGACACCTATATTACCAGCAGGATACTGGGAAAATATCTGAGCAGCGTCGCCTACGACTGTATTTTAACGGGTACCGGGGCAATGGATGGAGACACTTCCCATGTACCTTCCCAGCTTGGTGAACTACTGAATATCTGCCAGATGTCCAATGTGGTAGAGATTGAGGAAGAAACCTTCGGAAGCGAAAGCGCCGTGATCGAGGTGGACGAGGAAAGGAACTTTGCGAAATATAAGATATGCATGCCGGCTATCTTAAGCCTACAGAAAGTAAGGAACTATAAACTGCCCTATATCAAATACGAGGATCTGGAGCGAAATGTGAAGGATCAGATCACAATCATAGACAATGAAACATTAGGGTTTGAGTCAAATCAGGTAGGCATCAGCGGCTCCCTGACCCAGGTTTCCGGCACCTTCGTAAAAATAATGGAGAAGAAGGATAAGCGGGTTGTAAGGAATGATTCGGAAGGAATTAACACGGTATATCAATTTTTAAGAGATAAAGGATTTGTCTGATTTGAAAAAGAGCTTGATTTACATAGAACAGAATCATTTTCAAAACTCCATGGATCTGCTGGAGGTTGTCCGCCAGGTTTACGATGCAGAGGAATATGAAACTTATGGGGTTTCATTCGGTGCAAGCTGCGATGAGGCGGAAGGACTGTTTGATTATCTCATCGAGGTTCCGGATCAACGCATTCGGAGTTATGATGTGATCAACATGACGAATGTTCTGGAGGAGCTCCAGGGATTTTATCATTTTGACAGCATTCTGTTTCCCGCCACACAGCTGGGAAGAATGCTCGCCCCAAGAACTGCTATGCGGCTTCATGTGGGGCTGGTAGCAGATGTTACTGCCATTCGGCATAAGAACGGCTTTGTTGAAATGGTGCGGCCTGCCTTCAGCGGAAAGATCATGGCCGGAATCGTCAACCGAAATCGCGTTCCATTGATGATGAGCGTGCGTCAGAATGTGTTTTCCTATCAGGGGGCATCACAGAAACAGACAGAAAAAATCAAATATAGCCCGATCCGAATCGAGGATAGAAAAATCGAATTGATCGAAGTCAGAGAAAAGGAAAAAACCAGAGACATCCGGGAGAGCGAGATCCTGATATCGGGAGGCGGTGGCACCGGCCGCTATTTCCCCAAGCTGAAGCATCTGGCAGATGAATTGAATGCCCAGGTTTCAGCGAGCAGAAAAACCGTGGACAGCGGAACTGCTCCCCGAAGCATGCAGGTAGGTCAATCCGGCAAAACGGTCAGTACGAAGCTCTACATGGCATTGGGTATAAGCGGGTCCCTTCAGCATATGGAAGGACTGAAAAACGTTGAAAATATCGTCTCGGTGAATACCAATAGGGATGCACCGATCTGCAGCCGGTCGGACATCGTCGTAGAAGGGGATGCCGAGGAATTTATTGAAAGACTGACGGATAAAATCAAATGGGAAAAGCAAAGCAGGGAATAAGAGAACCGAAACCATCATTAAGAATATAAATCGGAGTGTAAATAGGGAGGGACAACATGAACATTATGGACTTTAACATGGATTTCTTTTCACTGAAGGGAAAGAACGCAATTGTAACCGGTGGAAACAGTGGTCTAGGCCAGGCCTTTTCAACAGCTCTGGCAAAGGGAGGCGCAAATGTTATGGCAGTCAGCGTTATGGAAGATGACGGTGAGACCAGAGAATGGGTCGAAGCCTGCGGCGTGGAATACAAATATGTTTACGCTGACATCACGGCAGAGGGTGAATGCAAAAGAGTGGTTGACGAATGCGTTAACACCTGGGGCAGTATCGATATTTTGGTCAACTGCGCCGGAATCTGTATCAACATCGAAGATGTGACACAATTTACGAGAAAAGAATGGGATAAGATGGTTTCCGTCAATCTGACAGCCGCATTCGAAATGATTCATGAATCCTGTAAATATATGATCAAGCAGAAAAGCGGCAAGATCGTCAATATCGCATCCTTGTTTGCTTTCCTTGGCGGCCAATGGTCTCCGGCGTATGCTGCAACCAAGCATGGGATCGTCGGGCTGACAAAGTCCATGTGTGATGAGCTTGCGCAATTCAATATCCAAGTCAATGCCATCTCCCCGGGATATTTTGCAACAAAGCTGACAGAGAAAACCAGAAGCGACGCCAAGAGAAACGGGGAAATCCTTGCCCATATCCCTGCAAACAGATGGGGATACCTGGCGGATCTAATGGGGACCTGCGTATTCCTGGCCAGCTCGGCTTCCGACTATGTCAACGGACATAACCTCACGGTAGATGGTGGATACTTAATGAGATAATGGTTTAATAGAGAATGACATGATGAGATAACGAATTGTGGAGGGCATGATGAGCGACAAGTATGTAATCGGAATTGATAGCGGTTCCCAGAGTACGAAAGTCTATATCTTCAATCAGCACGGGGAAGTGGTCTGCAGCGAAAGCGAAGGCTTGCAGCCGATGATGTCGAGAAAACCGGGTTATGTAGAGCATCCGGACGATGACCTTTGGGACAGTCTGAAGATCGTTCTTCGAAAGCTGATGAAATCATTCCGGGGAGAGGTTAAGGATATCATGGGTTTGGGGCTTTGCTCCATTCGCTGCTGCAGGGTTTTCATGAAAGCGGACGGTAGCCTGGCGGCGCCCGTTATGAGCTGGATGGATATTCGTGCCTACGAAACCTACGAGGATGCGGCGGAAATAAGCTACACGAGCCCCACCTCGGGCTACCTTACCCACCGTCTGACGGGCGCATTCAAGGACACGGCTGCCAATGCATACCAAGGACAGTTTCCGGTGGATATGGACACCTGGCTGTGGTCTGATGATACACAGCACTTTGACAGCTTCAAGATCCCAAGGGAAAAGCTAGTAGAGCTTCAAATGCCCGGAACCATCCTGGGCTATGTGACGGAAAAGGCTTCGGCCGAGACGGAGCTTCCCGTCGGACTACCGGTGGTTGCAACCGCCAACGACAAAGCAGTGGAAGCATTGGGCTCGGGACTGATTGAACCCAATGTGGGGCTGGTATCCTTGGGGACCTATATCACATCCATGGTTCTCGGTAATAAAAATGTTACGGATGCCGGCAGCTTCTGGACGAATCTTTCCTGCATTCCCCACAACTACCTTTATGAAAGCGGTGGGATCCGACGCGGCATGTGGCACGTTTCCTGGTATAAGGGAATCATCGGCGAGGAATATGCGAAAAAAGCGAAAGCCGAGGGATATAGCGTTGAAGATTATCTCGCCCTAGAAGCGGAAAAAGTACCTGCCGGTTCCGACGGTTTACTGACCATTCCGGATTGGCTGGCGCCGGCAAATCAATTGTATCGTAAGGGTGTGATGCTTGGCTTTGATGAACGGCATACCCGCGGGCACATCTATCGATCCTTGCTGGAGGGAATCGCCCTAACCCTGAAGAACAGCTATGACGACATGAACCACGAGTTGGGAATCCGTCCGGAAAAAATGATCGTTTCGGGAGGAGGCTCCAACAGCGATCTATATATGCAAATTTTTGCAGATATGTATGGTGTTAAAACAGTTCGAAATCAGATTAACGGTGCTGCCGCTCTGGGATCGGCAATCTGTGCTGCCGTTGCAACCGGTGTGTACAAGGATTTTAAGGAAGCCGTTTCCCATATGGTAAAACAGAAAGACGAATTTGTGCCTGACATGGAAAATCATAAAACCTACACCCAAATCAACTCCAAGGCATACCGTCAGCTGCCGGAGCTGATGGAGAGCACTTTAAAAACGATTTATGAAGCGATGAAGTAAATCAGAAACAGCAGAGGGAAAGGTGGTGGATGGAACCCGAAGAAAGCCCAATTCAATTCTCGAAGTATAGTAAAAATTTTAAGGAGGAATTCTCTATGGAGAAGACATTGAGTTCAAAAAGAAAATGGATCATTCTGGCGATCCTTGCTATGGCCGGCGGAATTATATATGAACTGCCCTACCTAAGATATACATACTACAAACCCCTGATCGAAGGACTCGGACTCACCAATGCTGAGTTCGGTGCTTCCATGAGTATGTATGGCATTATTGCAATGATTTTTTATCTCCCGGGCGGCTGGCTTGCAGACAGATTTTCACACAGAAAACTTATCGCGTTTTCTTTGGTTGGCACCGGTCTTGGAGGTTTCTATCTCTCAACCTGGCCTTCCTATACGGGAACCATGGTTCTCTTCGGCTTTTGGGGCATCACAACAATCCTGACCTTTTGGGCGACTATGCTGAAGGCAGTCAGTATGCTGGGTGACGAGTCCGAACAGGGAAGACTTTTCAGCTTCTGTGAGGGCGGCAGAGGAATCGTAACCTCCGTTGTAGCACTTTCCACACTGGCACTGTTTAACTCCCTGGGCGGTTTGACTGAAAACTTCTCCTATATCCTTTGGGTATATGGCACCGTCTGTATCTTGGTCGGTATTGCAGCATGGTTCTTTATGGCTGACAACAAAACGGACGAAAAAGTGAGTGCCAATGTATTGAAAGATATTTTGATCATTATTAAAATGCCGATTACATGGATCCTTGCGGTTGTTATCTTTTCGATCTATACTACTTATACCTCATCGAGTTACCTTACTCCGTACATGACCGATGTCTTCGGGTTATCCGCAGTCGCGGCCGGAGTGGTAGCTACCTTGAGAAGCCATATCTTCCGACCTGTTGCAGGTGCCTTCGCAGGAGGCCTTTCAAAGAAAGTTGGATCCTCGATCCCGGTGATGCAGGGCGTAATCCTTGTAGCCGTGGCATGTCTGCTGGTCATGCTGCTGGTACCGGTCAGCAATGCGTTGGTATTCTTGATCTCCGGCGTAACCGTTCTGATCGGATTCCTGATCTTTATGCTAAGAGGGCTCTATTTTGCTCCGGTAGGAGAAGCCGGAACCCCGGTATCCCTTTTAGGTGCGGCGGTTGGTCTGATCTCAACGATTGCATTTGCTTCCGACACCTTCAACTTTGTACTGCTGGGAAATATTCTGGATAAAAACCCCGGCGTTGCAGGCTATAAAATCATTTTCATGTATATGATCGGCCTCTTTGTTGTTGCATTCCTCGGCTTGATGGTACTCACCAAGGTGGTGAAGAAGGCGAAGGCAACCAATGCTGCCAATGCAAAAAGAGAAGAGGCCTAAGAACCTTATTTGATCCTATCGCTCATAAATTCAAAAGACTTCTGCAGGGGCTAACCGGCAGAAGTCTTTGGCGCCATCTGATGGTGAAGGGACTTTCATGAAAAGGAAGTGAAAAGAATGAAAAAAATCAAGCCCATCGCATTTTGGCCTCCGGTGATTCTGTTCCTTGTTGCATGCATTTACAACTTTGCAGACAAGGAAGGTTTTTCCAATATGATCAATGGTGCCAATGCATGGCTGATGACCAACTTCGCCTGGGCCTTCTGTCTGGGTGTTCTGATCATGCTTGGCGTTATCCTCTTTATCCTATTTTCTAAATTTGGAGATGTACGGATCGGTGGACGAAATGCAGTCCCCATGCTTGACAATATCAGATATTTTTCCATTACCCTAACTAGTATTATTGCCATCGGAATCCTGTTCTGGGCAACCTCGGAACCGCTCTATCATTTGACTGCTCCGCCTGTATCTCTAGATCTTGTGCCAAACAGTCCCGAGGCAGCGGTCTTTGCCATGTCGACGCTCTTCATTCATTGGGGGTTTCTGCCCCTGGCCATCTATGCGGTTCCTTCCATCATGTTTGCCTTTGCATTCTATAATATGAAAAAACCTTATTCCCTTGGCTCCACACTGACGCCATTGTTTGGCAGCAGGATTCTCGGAAAGTGGTCTCAGGGAATCGATGCCATTTGTATGTATGCATTGATTGCCGGAATGTCAGCCTCCCTGGGAACGGGAGTACTCTCGATAGCAGGAGGCTTGAAATATCTGACTGGGGTGCAAACGGGGGCATTGCTTTGGGCTGCAGTGGATATTGCCGTCGTGGCAACCTTTGTAATCTCATCCATAACCGGGTTATTCAACGGAATAAAAAAGCTGTCGGAAATCAATTTTGGCGTATTCATTTTCCTTGCCTTATTTGTATTTGTTTTCGGACCTACTGCCTTCATGCTGAATCTGGGCGTGGAATCCTTCGCAAACCACCTGCAAACCTTCTTTGAGAAAGCCTGCTTTACAGGTGCTGCAGCGAATGACCCATGGGCGGGCTGGTGGACAATCTTTTATTGGTGCAACTGGCTGGCATGGGCGCCAATTTCCGGAATGTTTCTCGGAAGGATTTCCTATGGACAAACCATTCGGAAAGCCCTTGTCGTTCTGTTTGTACTGCCGGCACTCTTCGACATCTTCTGGATGCTTATTTTTGGAGGCGCTGCTATTCAGATGGAGCTTTCCGGCGGAAAACTGGCAGAGGCCATGGCGGCAGGACCGGAATTCGCTGTGTATGCGTTTCTTGACCATTATCCCGTCGCGGCCTTTACTGTTCCAATCTTTATCTTCTGTATGTTCCTTTCCTATGTAACCGGCTCCGATGCCTATACATCCACCCTGGGAGGCATGAGCACAACAGGAATCTCACCGGAGGATCCGGAGCCGTCCATTTGGCTGAAAGTATTCTGGGGAATACTGATCGGATTGGTCACCTGGATCATGATTACAACGGCGGGAATCAATGGAGTAAAGATGCTTTCCAATCTGGGGGGTGGCCCTGCGCTGATTCTGGAATTGATGATCTGTATAGCGCTGGTAAGAGTCGCTCTGAATCCAAGAAAGTACGACACCTTTAAGCACGATTATACGGAGGATGGAACACCGATCAAATCAATTCAAAGAAAAGCGATCATGTCCGAGGAAGCAGTCACAGAAAACATCAAAAAACAAGAGGAGAGAAATCATTACAAAGATTAAAATGAAGAGAGCAGATCCAACGGAATAAATAACTGCTTTTCCAGTACGGAGTATTCTATCAGAGCCCCTGCAAAATGCGGGGCTCAGTTTTTTCTTGCTTCTGCTGATGCTGCTCAATGCTGTGTTTTTAACAGAATAAATTATTAGAAAATTCTGCTTTGTCGAAAAACCCATGTAAAGTGAATGAAGATACGTGACGATATAATATGTGGTGTATAAAATTTTCTAATATGTTGGTGCAATTGATGGAGGAAAAACATGAGAAGTATTCGAACGCTTTTTATTACAATTACGATCTTAATCACGATCGCCATTTTTACGACCCAGGCAGCAATCAGTTATGTTTCATTTAGCAAGATAACCTATGATTCGGTAGAGGAGAATCTTAAAACGCAAGCAGAAAAAGAAGCAGCCATTTTGAATTCAAAACTCATGGGAGTGGGTAAAGCATCAAGCAGTTTGGCTGATATGGCTGCATCTATGAACGAGATCGAAGCAGGTACCTTATTCAATGTCATCGGCAACGAGATGAAAAAAGATCCGATGATATTCGGTGGCGGATTTTGGATGGAGCCCTATGTCGTCGATCCTGCTCTAAAATATTATGGACCTTATGTCTACCATGACAATGGTCAGCAAGTCGTTACTTGGGATTACAGTACCGATGAATACGACTATTTTCAGTATGATTGGTATCAAAACGGTGTCAATGCCGGGGACGGCGTCATCTTCAGTGAGCCGTATCAGGACGCGGTCACCGGTGTAACCATGATCACGGCGTCTGCAGGCATCAATAAATTTGATACGTTAATTGGTATTACAACCTTTGACATCGGACTGAAAGAGATGCAGGACTATATACAAAATATTAAGGTTGGCGAAAATGGATATGCATTCATTATTACCCAACAGGGGTATTACTGGGCATCAAAGGATGAAGAAAAGAATTTAATTCAAAAGATTGCAGAAGACGAAAATGCCGGAATAAAAGATTTTGGTACGAAGTTGATGAATGACGATGCGACGGGGATTGCAAGCGTGGATGCCGGAAACGGAAAAGACTATATGGTTTTCACGCCGATCGGTACGACTGGGCTTAAACTTGTCACTGTGATGCCGGAAAAAGAAGCGGTAGCAGCAGTGAAGGATTTCTTTGCCGTTTATTCTGCCGTATTTTTTATCTCTATTGCATTATTTGTTCTTGCATTTACGATATTGTTTAATATGAAGATCATTAAGCCATTGAGAGCATGGCAAACATCCTCCGAAAAACTTTCAAAAGGAGATGTGTCCGACAATCCTGCATTGGAGAAATACAAGAATTCACGGAATGAAGTAGGTCTGCTCTCCAAGCAGTTCTTAGAGTTGGGACAAAGCATTAAGGAAAAAGCAACCTTTGCTGAACGGATGGCGGAAGGGGATCTTTCCATTGACATTGTTCCAAAATCCGAAAACGATGTTTTAGCATTCAGTATGCAAAAAGTCGTTCATAGTTTGCAAAGTCTTGTTGATGAAGCACAAATGCTATCAGAGGCAGCTGTCGAAGGAAAACTTACAATACGGGGAAATGAGGATCAGTTCCAAGGCGGATATCAACATATCATCGCGGGAATGAATGATACCCTGGATGCTATCTCGAAGCCTTTGGATGTTGCAAAGGATTTTATCATTGGATTAGCAGACGGTACTCAAATGGAGTTGATTCCGGATGCTGATCAGTACAAAGGGTATTATGGCGATTTAATCAGCAGTCTGAATAGTGTACTAAAGACCCTCTTGACCATGCTTTCTGAAATAACGGGACTGACCGAAGAAGCTGTCAAAGGAAATCTGACCCATCGGGCTGATGTGTCGAAGCTAAAAGGAGGATATGTGTCCTTGGTGCAGGGTGTCAATGAAACGTTGGATGCCGTCATCGTGCCTCTGAATATGGCCGCCGAATATGTCGACCGAATCAGTAAGGGTGATATTCCGGAAAAAATTACAGATACCTATCACGGAGACTTTAATTTAATCAAGAATAATCTGAACACCTGCATCGATGCAGTCAACGAGCTTGTCGCTGATGCCGGAATGCTGGTCGAATCAGCAGTGGAAGGCCGGCTGGAAACCAGAGCGGATGGAGGCAAGCACCAGGGAGATTTCGCAAAGATCATAATGGGCGTCAACCATACCCTGGATGCCGTGATCGGGCCGCTCAATATGGCGGCAAATTGCGTCGATCGAATCAGTAAGGGTGAGATTCCAGAAAAGATAACAGATACATATAACGGAGATTTTAATGTCATCAAGAATAATCTGAATACTTGCATTGACGCCGTCAACAGTCTCGTTGCCGAGACAGGCATGCTGGTGGATGCGGCAATTGAAGGCAGATTGAATACAAGAGCGGATGCAAGCAAGCATAATGGAGACTTCGCCAGGATTGTAACAGGGATTAACGATACCCTCGATGCAATGACCGGTCCGGTCCAGGAAACCTCCGAAGTATTGAGGGAAATGGCAAAAGGAAACCTTACCGCCAGAGTAGAGGGAGACTATCGGGGTGACTATGCCGAGATTAAGAATTCCCTGAACTCTGTAGGAGAAACGATCAAGGGATATATCGATGAGCTGTCGGAAATACTGGGACAGATGGCAGATAAGGATTTTACAAGCAAAATCGAGAGAGAGTATCTGGGAGACTTTGTCAAGCTGAAGGATTCTATTAACTTCATCGAAGCGCAGCTGAATGAAGTACTGACTGATATCAATGCATCAGCTGATCAGGTGGAAGCTGGAGCGGGACAAGTTGCATCAACAAGCCAGGGTCTGTCACAGGGTGCATCGGAACAGGCAAGCAGTCTGGAGGAAATCAGTGCAACGATCACTGATGTTGCGGAACAGACCAAGCAGAATGCGATCAACGCCAATAAGGCGAATGAGCTGTCCATGAAGGCCAAGCAGGACGCCCAAAACGGAAACGTAGAAATGAAGGGCATGCTGCATGCGATGGAAGAGATCAACGAATCCTCAAAGAATATTTCCAAGATTGTGAAGGTGATCGACGATATTGCATTCCAGACGAATATACTGGCACTCAACGCGGCAGTTGAGGCTGCCAGAGCCGGCCAGCACGGAAAGGGCTTTGCGGTGGTCGCCGAGGAGGTCAGAAATCTTGCGGCGAGAAGTGCAACAGCTGTCAGAGAAACCACGGACATGATTGACAATTCGATCAAGAAAGTGGAAGAGGGCTCGGCAATCGCCAACAAGACTGCGGAAGCACTGAGCAAGATCGTTGCGGGCGTAACCGATGCGGTTGATATCGTTGAGAAGATATCGGAAGCATCCGTCCAGCAGGCAACGTCGATCGCCCAGATTGATTCGGGAATCAACCAAATCTCCAAGGTAACCCAATCCAATACCGCCACAGCGGAAGAGAGTGCAGCGGCTAGCGAAGAAATGGCAGGACAGGCACAGATGTTGAAAGGTATGATCCAGGAATTTCAACTGAAGAAAAGGACGCAGGAAGACGCTTTTAAGCTTGCCGCTCCGAAGAGATACGAACAGGAAAGTAAG
Source organism: uncultured Bacillota bacterium (assembly GCA_927441425.1). Taxonomy (GTDB): domain Bacteria; phylum Bacillota; class Clostridia; order Peptostreptococcales; family Anaerovoracaceae; genus Anoxybacterium. Next base: position 66,961 of record CAKMKG010000001.1, read on the forward strand.
GAAGAGGAACAGGAATGGGAACAGGAACAGGAGAGTAGTGAGATCTCGCTACAGGGGGATGACTTCGGCAAATACTAAAAGAGTTATGACCTGAAAACATATTTATAAAAAACAAAAGCAAAAGGGCAGATCCACAAGCCTTGGGAGCTGCCCTTTTGTGCGTCAATTGAGGAGGCAAGAATCAAAATAAATGAATGGATTATTGAACATCCGCTTTTGTAATAACGCTAACCCCGGTATCGACATTCTTGGTTGTGATGGCTTCCCCGTTCAGAAGCATAAGCGCTGCTTCCATACCTTGTATTCCCATCTGGTCAGGATTCTGAGCCATTGTGCAAAGGAGCGCACCATCAGAGATCAAACCGAGAATGGTATCGGACTTATCGAAGCCAACGCCAACCACTACTTTACCGGAGGATTTGATTGCATTGCCGACGCCGACGGTACCGCCTTCATTTGCACCGAAGATCGCAACACAGCCTTGGGAGATGAAGTTGGCTGCGGCATCTTGTGATTTTGCAGCATCGCCTTCACAAAATTGTGTCGTGAGAATATTGAAGCCAGTGCCTTCAAAAGCAGAGCGGAAGCCTTCTTCCCGCAATACGCAGGAGGTAGTGTCCGGCTTAACATTAATGATTCCGATATCACCGCTTACAACACCTTGTGCAGTCAGCTCTGCCAGCATTTGCTCGCCGGCAGTTTTTCCGGCAGCCTTATTATCTGTTGCAAAAGTTGCTTCGCTTGGGAAGTTTGCAGGGGAGTCAACATATACGATTTTTACTCCCTTTGCAGCAGCTTCTTCTAAGGCAGAAGAGATTGCATCCGGACCATTGGCAGCGAGCAAGATTACTTTTGCTCCATCGGCTACCGCATTATTCACTTTGTCAATTTGCTGCGCATCATCCTTTTTGTCCGGAGCGCTCCACTTGTATTCAATGAGGTCACTGTTCGCTGCGGCTATTTCCTCCGCACCCTTGTTGACATTTTGCCAGTGTTGGTCCATTTGGTCCATTGTGATTAGGTAAACTTTTGCTTTCTCAGTTGCTTCTGAGGAAGCCGCCTCATCGCTTTCTCCTGATGTGCATGCGGCAAACAGTCCCACGATCAGCAATAAGCTAACGAGTAATGCTAAAAACGTATTCTTTTTCATTTTTCGTTCCTCCTAAAATTTTTTATCTCATGATATCCACTCGATATCACTTAATAACCTTTTTGCTTTTTGCGCCTGTTCTTACGATCACGTCCAGCAGAACAGATACAATTACGATTGCACCGATGATGATATTTCTCCAGGCTACAGCTACATTTGCGAATTGCAGGCCATTTTGTAGCACACCCCAGATCGAGGCACCAATGACGGTACCGATCATGAGGCCTTGACCTCCGAGGGTGCTTACACCTCCAATTACCGCCGCTGCTACGGCATATAATTCATAGGTATTACCTGCATCCATTGCTCCCATGCCGGCCTGTGCACACAGGATAAAACCAACAACACCAGCACAGAAGGCACTGACAACGTAAGCCGTTATGGTTGTTGCTACCACATTGACGCCGGACAGGCGTGCCGCTTCGACGTTAGAGCCGATTGCGTAGATATGTCTTCCGGATCTCGTACTGCTGATAAAGAAATTAAAAACGAACCAGAGCACTAGGGCAATCCAAATCGTGTTGTATACATTGAGGAAGGAGCCGTAATAAAAGAAATCACGAAAACCCTGTACCGCATCGTTGCCTAAGATTTTACCAATAGAGTCGGTATTATAATTGTTATTTGCAAGCTGTGCGATACCTCTAGCAATGGTCATCGTTCCAAGGGTGGCAATAAAGGGAGGCAGCTTGCATTTGGCAACGAGCAATCCGTTCGCCACTCCGACTGCAAGGCAGGCCACCATGGTGATCAGAACGGAAAGCCAGGGATTCACTCCGCCCTTTGACATCAGTGTGGATGCGATCATGGTACTCATGCCAACCACTGATCCGATCGAAAGATCGATGTTGCCGGTAATGAGAACATATGCCTGACTGATGCCGATCAGCAGGATCGGTGCGATTTGTCTGAGCAGGTTGATTGTATTTTCACCTGAGAAAAAATTAGGATTCAATACGCCAAAGATGATACACAATGCTACGAGCCCGAAAGATACTGTCAAAACCTGCGCCATTCCCCGAACGGCAATTACATTTTTTAACGAAACATGATTCTCTATTTTCAACATGTACAGAACCCTCCTCTATTCGCTCGCTCCATTTGCGGTGCAAAATGCTGGCGAACTTATTATTACTGCAGACCAACCTTGTTTTCAAAACGGGTTGCCAGCTCCAGAATCTCGCTTTGCGTTGCTGTCTTTGCATCTACTTCTCCGGTAATCCTGCCGTCACACATCACTAATATCCTGTCGCTGATGCCCAGAATCTCCGGCATTTCCGAAGAAACGAACACGACGCCGATGCCCTGTAATTTCAGCTGATTCATCAGGTTGTAGATTTCGACCTTTGCAGCAACATCGATTCCCCGCGTTGGCTCATCAAAAATAACAACCTTGGAATCTCTTGCAAGCCATTTGCTGACAACGACCTTTTGCTGATTTCCGCCGGAAAGGCTACTTGCATCCGCTTCAGCATTTGCCATCTTAATGCTGAAATTTCTTACTGCATCGCTGACGATGCGGTGCTCTGTTTTTTTATTGATAATTCCCAGCCTGCCGCAAATCAGATCAAGATTTGGTAACGTGATGTTTTCACGAATGCTCAATCGGACACAGAGACCATCTTTTTTTCTGTCTTCCGGGGCCAGGACAAGACCATGCTTGATTGCATCAATGGGCCTGCTGATTTTCAAAGGCTTTCCCGTAAGAATGATTTCTCCCGTCTGCTTTGGATCGGCTCCAAAAATTGCTCTTGTTGTTTCTGTGCGACCGGCGCCCATAAGCCCCGCTATTCCAACAATTTCTCCGGCATATACTTCGAAACTCACATCTCTTACCGCTCTGCCGGCATTCAGATTCTTGACTTCCAGCAGCTTTCCTCCGCGCGGACATTCGACCCGGGGGAACTTTTCTTTGATTTCGCGGCCAACCATGTTGGATATGATTTCCTGCATTGTAATGTCCTGAAACCTTGTCGTTAAAATGAATTTTCCGTCACGCATGATGGTTACGCTGTCTACGATGTGCGTGAGTTCCTCCAGCCGATGGGAGATATACGCGATCCCTTTGCCCTGCGCTTTCAGCTGACGGATAATCCGGAAAAGCTCGTCAATTTCTTTGCTGGTAAGGGCACTGGTCGGCTCGTCCATAACAAGTATTTTTGCATTTGTTGAAAGGGCTTTTGCGATTTCAACCATCTGCTGCTTGGAAACGGGAAGATCGCTGATCATGGTGCTGGGCTTGATATCGATTTTTAAGTCGTCCAAAATCCGTTTTGCTTCCTTGTTCATATCATCTTGGGAAAGCACTCCGAAACGGGTCGATTCTCTGCCCAGGAAAATATTTTCTGCTACGGTCAGATGGCCGCACATATTCAACTCCTGATGAATGATTGCGATGCCCATTTCCTGTGCTTTTTTTGGTGTGAGCTGCTCATGGATCCCTTGACCGAATACTTCAATGGTTCCTTCGTCTCTGGTATATACTCCGCTCAATATTTTCATCAAAGTTGACTTTCCTGCACCATTTTCTCCAAGCAAAGCCATTACCTCACCGGAGTTCAAATAAAATGATACATCCTCAAGGGCTTTCACCCCCGGGAAAGCCTTCGAAATATGCTCCATTTTTACGATACATTCTGACATAACTTCACCACCTCTTCCAAAGAAGGTTATTGGATAACGATCTGAATGGGCTGATTCAAATAGTAAAAGTCTGTATCGACCTCAAGATTCTCCGTTATTTTAACCTTTGACACATCGGTCAAAGTGACAATGCCGTGCCAGACATCTTTATTCAGGCAAACGGGTCGGTCCAGCAGAAAATACTCATACGCACTATTTTCCGTGTCTAAGGATACTAACAGCAGGCACACACCGTCGACAGGCTCAAAGGTTTCCAGAGAGGAAGGGTGCTTTTCCAAAAAAGTATACTCTCTTTCCTCAACCCGGAGCATTGCGATACGCCAAGGGTCGTTTTCGCTTGTAATGATGACCTCGAAGGAAGGATTCTCTTCCTTGCCTGTAAAATCGATAATTGTTCCGTATTTGGCAAAATTGTCTTTTGTTATGGTATTGATCTGATTCATTTTGTCCACCACGTTTCTAAATTTTTAGCCATTTCCCACATTTTATTTCAACTTTTCTAGTAGTTTTACGATATCATTCAACTGGGGCATCGCTGGGATTGCACCCCTCTTTGTAACGCATAGTGCCGCAGCGGCATTTGCAAATTTTGCGATTTCCAAGACCTTCGAAAACTTGATTTCTTCAATCGTTCCCCTAAGCTCCCCGATAGAATACAGGAAAGCCCCCCAAAAGGCATCGCCTGCTCCCGTTGTATCGATTGCATCGACAGAAAAACCGGGGACTGTCTCGCATCCGTCCTTTGTTGCAATCAGCACACCGTGTTTCCCCAAGGTTACAGCGGCAATTGAGATTCCGAGATCGACTAAATACTTTCCAGCCACCTGAGGGTCTGCATGATCTGTGATCAGCGTGGTCTCCTCATCAGACAATTTGATGATGCTTACATAAGGCAGTACGGCACGCATCTGTTCCTTTGCCAGTTCCTTGCTTTTCCAAAGAAGAGGCCTGTAATTCGGATCATAGGAGATGATACAATTTGCTTTTTTCGCTTCATCAAGGGCAAAATAAGTCGTTTCTCGTGCAGGGCTGTCCGTTAAAGACAAGGAGCCGAAATGAAAGATCCTGCTGTTTTTAATAATCGATGGATTGATATCCTCCCTGCAGATTTTTGTATCCGCGCCGGGCTTTCGTGCAAAGGAAAAGCTTCGTTCCCCATTTTCCAGAAGACTGACAAAGGCAAGGGTGGTAAAATAGTTTTCATCACTGATCAGACCGTCGGTATTGATGTTTGCAGCCTGCAGTGTTTTTCTCAAAAACTCACCCTGTAGATCTACACCGATTTTACCGAGAAATGCGGTCTTTTGCCCGAGCCTTGATGCACACGCAAGGACATTTGCCGGTGCGCCCCCCGGGTTTTGCTCAAACAGGTCCATCCCGGCAGGGGACTTCCCCGCAGGGGTGTAATCGATTAACAGCTCTCCGAATGCAGTAATATCAAACATCGCTATCTCACCTCCGGATACTCATTGCAGAGAAGATATGCCGCCGGCTCGTCTTCTTCAATAGAGGTAAACCGTTCCTGTGTTTCGTGAAAACGATTATCCTTATTGTCATCATTGACCATGGAAACCTCCCAGGCCAAAACCTTTTCCTCTTTGGCAGTAAACAAGTGATACTGCCCGGGAGTAAGGGTGATGCTTTCCCCCGGCGTGAGATACACGTTCCCTCCCGCAGGAACGGTGCATACCTTGCCGTCAATTCGAACCGTAACATCTGTATTGTCAAGCTCCCCCTCTGTATTGGAATTCCATAGCTGCAATAACAGAGTGCCGCCGCCGCGATTGATGATGTCCTCCATTTTGTTCCAATGGAAATGGTTCGGGGAAAGCTGGTCGACCTGGGAAATTAGCATTTTTTCCGCATAGGGCTTTGCATATTCGGGTTTTTTTAGATTTCCGTTCCGGATTGTAAAAAGCAGTAAGCCCACTTTATCAAAATCGCCCCGGCCGTAATCCGTTACGTCCCATCCAAGCATGTTTTCACGAATTTCATCATACTCGTGTCCCTTTTCTGCCCATTCGGCAGGGGTCCAGTAAGCAAAAGGCGGGAGAGCGACTTTTCTCTCTTCGAGCCAGGCGATGGTTTCTTTTATGAGTAGATTGATAGTAGAACGTTTCATTAGTTAATCACTTCCTCTTGCTTTAATTTTGTTTGAATTATATAATAAGTATAATTTAGTTGCATCTACTTTTAACCATAGTACAAAATTATATGTATTGGAGATGGAGTATGAACCCGATTAACTGGAGAGATCCTCCCTTTGACGATGGGCTGAGAATCATCAAAACAGAGGATCAGCTTACCATTCCGGGTCTGCGCATGTTCGGAAAACACAACGTTACAAAAGCAATTCCTGCGCTTTACCCCCATTATCACGAAAATGCGTTCGAAATTACCTATTTAGGCAAGGGAACGATGACCTTTATCTCTGAGAACCAAACCTATCATTTATCCGGAGGAGATATCTATATTTCCTTTCCCGATGAAGTCCACAGTACCGGCGCAGTGCCAATCTCACTGAATGAGATGTATTGGTTCCAGCTTGACATCAGCGTGGATAACCTTTTATTTGTCGGGGACGAATGGAAGGAAAAACTGATCGATGATCTGAGAAATGTGAATACCCGGTTAATCAACACAAATACAGGTGAAATGCAAAAGCTGATGAAGGAGTTTTTCAGATTGACCTACAATCAGGAGGCGCACGAGAGATTTCAAGCAGCGTCCGTATTGCTTTATTTCCTGAATCAATTGATTGCCTATTCGAAAAAGCAGGAAAAGGTAGTTTCAAAGGATATTCAGGCAGCAGTGGATTATATTATTAATAATATTTACGAAAGCATATCTCTGGATGTTTTGGCTGAGGTTTCCGGACTATCACTTTCAAGATTTAAGCAGAAATTTTGTCAGCAGCTTGGATTTACTCCAAGGGAATATATCAACTTCCACAAGGTGGAAACCTCAAAAACAATGCTGCACAAAGGGATGAGCGTTACGGATGCGGCAATCGATCTGGGATTTTCTACGCCCAACTATTTCTCCTCCGTATTTAAGCGCTTTACCACCTTGTCTCCTTCGGAGTATTTGAAGAGCACCGCTCAGAGAGCGAATCCTGAATAAGATAGCAGTTTCCCTTGTACTATGGTATGATAACTACTGTATGCAGTTATCGCAAAGGTAGGGTTTGAATGAAATAAAAGGAGAACAATGGCGTTTGAAGATATCAGGAGAAATGCGAAGAAAGATATTAAGCAGAGCATCGAAGAATATTTAAAAGGGCGGAAAGATGAATCGAGTTATAGTTATGTCTTTTCAAAAATAGATTTGGCAGCAACGGTTTCTCTGATCACCCCTGAAGAAACCGCGGAATACATGGCACAGATAAAAAATGATAGCAAGAAATAAAACGAGAAGTGACAATGAAAAAAGATAGAGCCACAAGCGCATATATGTGGTATAATATAATGTCAGGTATGAAAACAGGTATTTCATCCGAAGGATTCATAATAGAAAGCAGAGGAATTTCCAATGGGAGACAAAAGCATTAAAAAGGACAAGAACAAGAAAAAGCCGAAAAAGGTTACTGCCACTCCAACCATTATCTCTTCAGTTGTAAAAAAGACGGAAGAGTAAACGCAGATCGCCATATATGGCAAGCTATAATTCAAACCCGGATGATAGTTTAAGATCGTCCGGGTTTTTCGTAATGTTACGAATAAAATTTAAGGAGAAAAATGTTTGAACAATTAGACCTCATTATGCCGATTCGAGAGGCATTAAAAACGGAAGGCTATACACAGCCAACCGACATACAGCAGCAAGCTATCCCGCCATTGCTGGAGGGAAGAGACCTGATCGGGTGTGCCCAGACGGGGACCGGCAAGACGGCCGCCTTTGCCATCCCAATTCTGCAGAAGCTTGCACTGGAAAAAAAGGAACAACGGACGCCAAGATTAATCAAGGCGCTGATATTGACGCCGACCCGCGAATTGGCCGTACAAATCGGGGATAGCTTTTCCACCTACGGAAAAAATCTGGGCCTCAAAAATACGGTAATCTATGGCGGTGTTGGGCAGAAGCCGCAGACGGATGTGCTGAAAGCCGGCATTGATATCTTGGTCGCAACTCCGGGCAGATTGCTCGATCTCGTCAATCAAAGGTTCATCAACCTGCATCATGTGCAGTTTTTTGTACTGGATGAAGCGGATCGGATGCTGGATATGGGAATGGTGAATGACGTGAAAAAAATCATCTCCCATTTGCCCCAAAGAAGGCAAAATATGCTGTTTTCAGCTACGATGCCTATGGAAATCACAAATCTAGTCAATTCGATTTTGACAGATCCCATCAAGGTTGCAGTAACACCGATCTCGTCAACGGTGGACATGATCGATCAGGCGGTCTATTATGTCGACAAAAAGGACAAGAAACTGCTACTGATTCATCTTTTAAAGGATCGATCCATCGTTTCTGCGCTGGTATTTTCCCGCACAAAGCATGGGGCAGATAAAATCGTCAAGGATCTGGCAAAAGCAGGCGTACAAGCCCAGGCCATTCATGGGAACAAGTCCCAGGGGGCACGGCAGCAGGCCTTAAATAATTTTAAGGAGAGAAAGACAAGAATCCTTGTCGCGACGGATATCGCCGCAAGGGGAATTGATATCATGGAGTTGTCTCATGTCATCAATTACGACTTGACCAACATACCGGAAACCTATGTCCATCGGATCGGAAGAACCGGAAGAGCAGGCTTGGGAGGCACAGCACTTTCCTTTTGTGATGGGGAAGAAATGCCTTATTTGAAGGATATTGAAAAGCTTATAGAGAAAAAGATTCCTGTTGTGGAGGATCATCCCTATCCAATGACGATGCCCGAACCGGTGGCCGCAGCGGCAGCACCGAAGAAAGCGAGCGGCGGGGCACGCAGACCAAGAAGACGCTATTAAAAAACGAAACTCTCCGCGATACGTGTAAGACTACATGCGGAGAGCTTTTTATTTTCAGTTATGTTCTCTAGGGATGTCTCGAACGGTCATGATATGCCGGTCGTGCTCCTCATGCATCAATGGAGAGGTGAGCAGATAATCCGCCGTTGACTGGTTCATCGCCACAGGGATGTCATAAAGTACCGCGATTCGTAACAGTGCCTTGACATCCGGATCGTGTGGCTGGGAGGATAGCGGATCCCAGAAAAAGATCATAAAATTAACCTTGCCTTCTGCGATAAGCGCCCCGATCTGCTGGTCTCCTCCCAGAGGACCGCTCTTGTAAGGCGTGACCGGAAGCCCTGTCGCCTCTGAAATCAAACCTGCTGTGGTGCCTGTTCCGCATAGGAAATGGCCGCTCAGCAGTTCTTTATTTTCCAACACCCATTCGATCAGATCTTTTTTTCTGTGATCGTGGGCAATCAAAGCTATTTTCTTTTGTTTTCCGAAATGATCAATATTCATGGTTCCCCCTATCTAAAACATCATATTACAATACTATCATACTGGCACGGCGAACAGTTTTCAAGTTTTTCCGACGGAATAACAAGAATTTAATAAGACGTTCCCAGAAAGAAATCAGGTTGAGGATGAATGCAATCTATGGTAGGATTGTGTATCAAGAGTAGAAACACATGGATCGGAAGGTGACGGCATGCTATCCTTTACCTATATTAAGCTGTTTATTTACATATCTGCAGGTTTTATCGGGCTTATGAATATTGGCTTTCTGCTTTTCCTAACAAAATACAAGGATTCCGGCAACAGAAAGCTGTATCGGGCTACGAGAAATTTTTCATTCAGCGCGCTCCTGCTTGTCATCATGTATTTCCTTTTTCTCTTTCTCCGGTTTGTATTTGGGGAATTGGACAATAACGCCGTCCTTCGCGTCTTGGATATCATTGCATTTGTTGGCTTGAAATATTTTTGGCTTAAAATCATGCTCGATATTGTAGAGATAAAAAGCGACAAGCTGCAGAGGATGATCGATGTACTATTTTTGATTTTTGCAGTTCTGTGTGTGATCAATTTTGGCTTCTTCATGGATTCACAGTACTATGTCGCAAATACAGCGATCAGATCCTATGTGATCGCTGTCAATCTTCTGTTAAGCACAATCCCATTTGTGATCAATTTCTATCTTATCATCAAATACTATCACCAAATGATCAATAAGCTTGACATCATATTTATTATTGTCAACTCAACCCTGATTCACCTCAATGCATGGTGGAACAGCATGATGGCCATCGGCCTGTATTCCGGCAAGATCATGCTGTCAACATGGATCACTCCTATCACAGATCCCACCTCCATTTTTCTTTTCCTGATCAATCTGAATCTATTTATTTTTATCTATCAGAAGGATTTCAGCCCACTGTTCAAATTATCCGCAGAGACACTGCCCCAAGAAAAGAAGGAGACTTGCGCGGATCAAGGGATCCTTGATATCTTGGCGCACAAACATTCCCTTACGGTACGGGAAAGGGAAGTGGCAATCCTCGTATATCAGGGCTGCACCAACCCGGATATCGCAGAGCGCCTGTTTATCTCCAGAAATACGGTCAGAAACCATATTCACAATATTTTTTATAAACTGGATATCTCCACGAGAATGGAGCTCGTGCATCTCGTAAATTCACAAAAATAGTACAGATGGACCATTGCGGAAGCAACCGATTCTTTATATAGTTTGCAGTAGAAATACTGCAAATTTTTTATTCAATCGGAAGTGGCGAAGCCACTTTGTATTTGAGCGGAAGTGGCGCATCCACTTTTTATGTGAAAGAGGAGGGACCGTAGATGAGGAAAAAGATCAATTTTCTGTTGTCGTTGACGATGGCTGCAGTGCTGGTTTGTTCGTCCAGCATTTTTGCGTTTGCAGCAGACGCCAATGACAAGACAGGTATGATTCCGGTGCGAACGGCATTTGAAGAGGCAGACGTCAAGGTGGACTGGGATCAAAAAACAAAAACCGTACTGATCGGGCAGAATCAAGAACTGAAATTTACCATTGGCAGCAAAACAATGCTGTTCGACGGGATTCCTTTTGAAATGGACAGAGCGGCTGCGCTGTTCGGCGGGAAAACCTATGTGGATGCATCAACCCTCAGTGATGTCTTTGGTGCGACGATTGGGGAAGATTCTGCGGTGATTCCTCAGTATGCTGCCGATTTGCTGACCGATGAGTATAAGACGAAGCTGGATATTTATCGACAGCCGGTAACCGGTGAGAAAGAGTTTTTAGCAGCTTTAAACCCGCAGACCGGTTGGGATGTAGCAAAGGAGCTGGTGAAAATCGGGAGCTCTGATGTCGGTTTCCGGCTTGGCGGTACACCGGAAGGAAAAGCAGCTGCAGATGTAATCTACAAGAAGTATCAGGAATTGGGTCTTCAGCCGGAATACAATACATTTAAGACCTACGGCTGGCGGTATTTGGATTCCTCATTTGTACTTGAGGGTTCCGATATGGAAATTCCGGTTGTTTCCGCAGTCGGTACGAAAGGAACTCCGGATACAGGCATTACCGGTGAGGTTGTGTACATTGGCACCGCCACGAAACAGGAGCTGGAGGGAGTTGATCTGACAGGAAAGATCGCTTTGATCAAAATGGATCTGGATTACCACCCATGGCAGTCTCAGGGAGCCTATGCGGCAGCGATCCGCGGCGCAGCAGGAGTGATCTATTATTGTGAAAACTATTACGCCCAGCTGGAAGGCGGGGAAGCATTTAATGCACAGGACTGGAGCGGGGCGGAAATTGATATCCCTGTACTAAATACGCCGAAAAAATATGGCGAAGCATTGGTGGATATGGTAACAAAGAAGGCTTACAAGGCCACCTTGGTTTCCAAAGTGGAGATCAATGAAAACGGAGACGGGTATAATGTGATCGGAAAAATCACGGGAAAAAAATACCCGAATGAGTTTGTGGTGGTGAATGCCCATACCGATGCGCATTTTCAAGGTTTCCAAGATGATTCCATCGCCATTGGCGGTGTCGTTGCCATTGCAGAAGCCATGAAGAAAAGCGGCTATGCGCCGGACAGAACGATATTGTTCCTTTCCATGGATGCAGAGGAATTTGGAGCCATTGACCTTGGACCGGACTGGCTGCTTGGCTCCTGGAATATGATGAAAGATAAGAATACAGAATGGGCGGGCAAAACCGTTGCCAGTCTTACCATCGAGCTGTTTGCCTACGAAGGGACGAAGAACTTTGAGCTGCGTGCAAGTGATACGCTGTATGAATACGTGTTGAATACGGCCAAAGGCTTTGATTATAAAGCTTACGAAGATCTTGGAGTCGTGAAAAATGAAATCTCCAATATGTCTGACGAGTTTTCCTTTGCCTACTACGGTATTCCGACCTTCCGTACAAATACAGATCCTTATGTGGTTGAAAACATTTATCATACCCAGTTCGATAACGAAGAGACGACTTCCTTTGAGAAGTATTCCGAAGCCCTGTCTCATTATGCGAAGCTATTCATTAGGCTCGACAAGATGCCCGTTGCTCCATATGATCTGACCTTGGGAATCGAAAAGTATAACGCTGGTGTCGACTTTGAGGAATTGAGCAGGCTCGGCATTGGCAGTGATCTCCACGGACTTGCGGAGACCTATCAAAAGAATGCGACAGAGCTGTACTTCAAAAATGCACTGATCCTGAAGCTGTATGAGGAAGCCATAAGCTCCGGCAAAGATCTGAGTGATTTGGAAAAGGACCTGGCAGCGTACAATCAAAAGGTGAGAGATACGGTGAAGTCCTATCTTACCGGCACACTGGCGCTGAGCGGAGAAACCGTCACACTGGAAATTCCATATTATCAGACGTTACCACAGCTGTTTGATGATGCAATCACAGCATTGAAAAAGAAAGACGGTGGGGCGGCATCAGAGTTGTTGTCTGAATTGAAGGGCAGCTATTATGCCGACTATGAGGATTATGAAACCTGGTATTCGATCAACAGAGACAACATCAATCCCAATAATCCTGACCGCGACACCCTATGGTCCGAAGGAATCAAGGTTGAGTATTTTGATCATTACAAAATGACCCAGGGCTTGAAGGAAAAGCTTGCAGCCGGAGGCGCGGATGACTATTCAGATGAAATCAAAGCCTGCGAAGCATTTAAGCAAATTGCCCTGAACAACCTGAAGAAAGCATATCAGGACGACGTTAAGATGTTCAAGGAAGCCAACGGTCAATTCCCACTTGCGGAAGCCAACCGACTCATAGAGAAGCTGAAATAGCCATTACAGCAACATAAAATCGCCGGAAACGGCGATTTTTCTATTGAGGGGAAAATGTCCCGCACATGGTGAATCCGTGAAACGACTGTTGTAAAATATCGAAAAGCAGAGTAAAATAAAATCAGTCAAGCCTGTAATAGCCGGAAAAGAAAACTTAAGTTGAATACATGTCAGCCTTGTGGTTGAGAGGGAATCTATTAATGAAAAAAACTGAGGAAGAATTGCGGCTTTATATCTCACGTCTGGAAGCGGTCATTGATAATTTGCCTTATGAAGTTTGGTATAAAGATCTCAAAGGAAACTATCAAATCATCAACAAGAAAATTGAGGAAGACTTTGGAAAACCCAAGGAGGAATTGCTGGGGAGGAACGACTATGAGCTTTATCCGGAGGATATGGCTGATTTTTTAGTGGGAAGAGACCGTGCGGTAATGGATCGTGAGGATACACAGCATTACGAATTAAACCTGGGTAATGATATCTATGAAGATTATAAGCGGCCGGTCTTCGATGAGAACGGAGAACTGATCGGTACGACGGGGCACTCCAGAAATATTACTCAAATCAAAAAAGTAAAAGAAGCCCTCGCCGAAAGTGAGCGGAACCAATTAATCCTTCTGTCAAATATGCCGGGAGTTGCTTTTCGTTGTGATAATGACCCCAATTATACAGTGATTTTTATATCCGACAGCTGCTACGATTTGACGGGATACACCGCAGAGGAGCTGCTTTCCATGAAGCCTTCCTATAATGATCTAATCCATCCGGAGTATCGGAGAGCACTGATCGAAAAATGGGATGCGGAGGATGACGGAGATACTATTTCCACCGATGAATATCCGATCACTACAAAGTCAGGTGAAACAAAATGGGTCATGGAACAATCCCAGAAGACGTATGATGCAGATCAAAATGTAATCGGAAGTGAAGGCTTTATTGTTGATGTAACTCAAAAAAAGCTGGCAGAACAAGCACTGAGGAGAAGTGAAGAACGATTCCGAACGATATTTCAGGAAGCACCGCTGGGTATGGCTATTTTTGACTCGCTGACAGGGGAAACCTATCAGGTCAATGCCAGATATGCGGAGATCCTCGGGAGATCCAAAAAAGAACTTTACTCAATTAATCTCAAGGATAATGCCAATCCGCAAGAAATTGAAGAAATTCAGCATAAAATTAATCTTCTGAATCGGCATCAGATATCGAGCTTTTCTTTGGACAGGCGGCTTATCAAGCCCGATGGAACTACGATTTGGGTCAGTACAACCATTGCGCTGTTTCATACCGACGACGACTGCGCCAGTCCGCGTATTTTATGCATGATCGAAGATATCACCGAACGGAGACAAGCAGAGGAAGAGATACGATATTTGAGTTTCTACGACCAGCTCACCGGACTGTACAATCTAAGATTTTATACAGAAGAGCTCAAAAGGCTCGACACGGAGCGAAATTACCCTATCACCGTGGTCATGGCGGATGTCAATGGTCTGAAGCTCACCAATGACGCCTTTGGTCATCTGGCGGGGGATCGTCTTTTGATCCGCATTGCAGATATTATCAAGGAGCATAGCCGAGCCGATGACATCGTTGCAAGAACCGGCGGAGATGAATTTATAATGCTGCTACCACAGACCGATTCGAGCCAGGCGGAGAAACTGGTGGGGCGAATCATTGCAGCAATCAAGGAAGAAAAACACAATCCCGTTGTCTGCTCTGTTTCCTTTGGCTGGGATACAAAGAAAAAGCCCGTAGAGGATATTCGCAAGACATATATCAACGCAGAAGCCCGGATGTATCGTCGTAAATTGACAGAAAGCCCCGCCATGAGGCGTGACACCCTCAAACTCATTATTCGGATACTGACTTCAAAATATGGTAGAGAAAAGTATCATGCGAAACGGGTAAGCGCCCTTTGCGTAACGACTGCTATCGCCCTGGGGATGAGTAACCAGGAGATTGCAGAGTTGAGGATGGCTGCACTCTTGCACAATATCGGCTATATCGGCCTTCGCTCAGAGCTACTGAAGAAAAACGGCAGCTTTACGGAGACGGAACGTGCGGAGATGGAACGACATCCTGAAATCGGCTATCAATTGCTGCGGGCAGTCGGTAAGTATTCCTCCATCGCCCAATACGTCCTGTATCACCACGAACGGATCGATGGGAGAGGCTACCCGAGCAAAGCAACATCGGAGGAAATTCCGCGTCAGTCCAGAATCATCGCCATAGCCGACGCCTACGATGCCATGACCAATGAGAGCGTGTATCGCGAGAAGCTTAGCCCGGCAGAAGCCATTGAAGAGATCGAAAGGAATGCTGGGACACAGTTTGATACGGATATCGTAAGGGTGTTTGTGGAGAAGGTGTTGGGGAAAGGAATTTAATATGTTGGATACAGTAGGAATGCCAAATGAAGAGCGAATGCGTCTGCTGCTCGAATCCTATGCCCAAGCAATCTGGGAAACCGATGAAGCAGGTAATTTTACATCCGTAATATCCTCCTGGCAGGATTATACGGAGCTAATAGGAGATGGGTTATTCATCAACAGCGTATTAAATTCAATCCATCCCGATGACCTAGAACCTACGGCAAGACTATGGAAGGAGTCATACGAGGCAGCTAAAAATATAAATATGGAATTCCGCATCAAGGATCCAGACGGGGAATGGCAATGGCTGAATGTACTGGCAGTACCCATCCGTGACAAAAATGGTGTGGTCACAAAATGGGCCGGTATGAACATCAATATTTCTGATAGGAAGAAGTCAGAAATGGAGACGACGGCAAGAGAAGCGCGCTTCAGAGCACTTACCCTGGCTACTTCTGAAATGGTTTACCATTTGAATGGGGATTGTAGCGAGATGTCGGTGCTGAGTGGCTACGGTTTTGTCAGAAACACACATAATCCAAATCATACTTGGATGCAGGATTATGTGCCTCCCGAAGATCATCCCGTGCTGACAGGGGCGATCAAGCAGGCTATCCATGAGAAAAGCATATTGGAGATGGATCATAAAGCTTATTTTGCAGACGGAAGCATCGGATGGGTTTCTTCCCGTGCAGTTCCGCTGCTTGATAGCAGCGGAAAAATCGTGGAATGGTTTGGTATCGCAAACAATATAACAGAACGTAAAATGATAGAGGAAAATTTAAGAGAAAGTCAGAAGCATCTGGAGACCCTGGTGGCAAAGCTGGAACTGGCGGATGAAAGAAGAAATACGTTTATCAATACGTTATCTCATGAACTAAGAAATCCTTTATCTGCAATTTCAATGGGACTTACCCTTCTAAAGGATGCAGCTCCCGGCAGTGGGCAGGCAGATAAGGCACACAGCATCATGGAACGGCAAGCTGAGCAGCTAACCCGCCTGGTGGACGATTTGCTTGACGTGACCCGCATTACACAGAATAAGATAGAATTGAAGAAGCAGCGCATCGATCTGAATGAAATCGTTTATCATGTCGCTACCGATTTTTATTCTCAATTTGCAGATAAGGGTGTGAAGCTGGATTTTACGCTAAATCCGGATTATATATGGATGGAAGCGGATCCAGTGCGGCTTACGCAGGCAATCGGCAATTTGCTGCATAATTCCGTTAAGTTCACCAAGTGCGGAGACCAAACCAAGGTTTCCGTGAAATATGACCGTGAAAATGACGAACAAGTCAGCATCATTGTACAAGATACAGGTTTGGGCATTGATCCTTCTTTTTTTTCACGTCTTTTTGAACCCTTTGAACAAGCTGACGCTTCTCTGGCTCACAGCTATGGCGGACTAGGTCTGGGACTTCCAATCGTCAAAGGCATTATCGAGCTGCATAATGGCAGTGTTCATGTGTTCAGTGACGGTGTTGGAACTGGATCGCAATTCGTGATTCATCTGCCGGTACAAAAGGATAGGGCGAAAACGATAGCGCAAAAGGAAAATAAAATGGTTGAAAAGGATGCCCATTCCTTAAAGATCCTGATCATTGAGGATATCCCCGATCTTGCCGAGATCCTGTCAGAGCTGCTGAGCCATCTCGGACACACGGTTGTTGTTGCCCTGGATGGACCGGAAGGGATCAGAAAGGCAAAACAATGTCTACCCGATGTCCTGATCAGCGATATTGGCCTGCCCGGAATGAGCGGATATGAAATCGCAGAAGAATTTCAATATGACGATCAATTAAGGAACACCTACCTGATCGCCTTGTCCGGTTATGCCCAGCCGGAAGACTTCGAGCGCTCCAGAAAAGCCGGCTTCCAGCACCATCTGGCCAAACCGGTGAATCTTGAAAGCTTGAAGATGGCGCTGGGGGAGGCGTATAAAAAAACTTGCCCATAATTTATAATAATTGACATCCGGGATAAAAAGTCGCAAGGTAAGAACCGAGAGGTATAAGGTATGCTTAATTGAAAATTCCAGAAAACAGTGTTATAATTTGGCAGTCGGATTTGGTTCTATCTATTAAAATTTGGGAGGTTATGTTATGGCACAAATATATTTAGACAGGTTTGAAAGAATTGAAAAAGAACGTAATACCATTCATGATCGTGCTATTGGTACTTATACAACCTTTGAAATTAATAATGAAAAATACTTTCAGATCGATACATATGGCAAACTTGAAAGAGCAATGCCTGAAAAAATTAGCCAATCATTCCAATTTGATCGTGAGTCAGCGAAATTTCTTGTAAATTTACTCATCAAAGAATTCAATTTAAAGTAGTACCGTAGGGGGTTATTATGAAATCGATTAGCCTTCCACCTTATGCACCAATTCTTATGGAATCCACGAGAGCTATCGGATATTCAATAGAATCTGCCATAGCTGATATTATTGATAATAGTGTATCTGCAAATTCCAGCAGAGTTGATATTGATTTTTTTCCAATTGGTGAGGCATACATTTCTATTTTAGACAATGGATGGGGAATGTCTTCAGACGAAATAACAAACGCAATGCAATATGGGAGTAAAAGTCCTCATGAAGTTAGGGATGTTACTGATCTAGGCCGATATGGTTTGGGATTAAAGACTGCATCATTATCACAATGTCGTAAACTTACTGTAGTCAGTAAGAAAGGGGGAGAGATATCAGGGAGACAATGGGATCTTGATCATATTATCGAAGAGGAAGACTGGTCATTAAATATTCTTGAAGAAAAAGATATGAGTTGCCTTCCAAGTATTGATAAGTTGAATGAAGAAAAAAGCGGAACGCTTGTTATCTGGCAGAACCTCGACAAATTCAGCATTGGTGAAAGTGATATAACATTAGCGTTCAGTAAAAAAATAGAATTAGTTAGAGACCATTTGGCACTTGTTTTTCACAGATATTTAAATGGAGAACTTGGATTGCAAAGACTTAATATACGGATAAACGATAGACCAATTATCGGTAAAGATCCCTTTTTAGTAAAAAAAAGTACACAATTAATGGATGACGAGATAATAACGGTACACAATCAAAAGGTTGTAATAAAACCTTTTATACTTCCACATATATCAAAGTTATCAGAAAAAGAGCTTAAAGAATTAGGCGGCAAAGAAGGGTTAAGAAGAAACCAGGGATTCTATGTTTACAGAAATAAAAGGATGTTAATATGGGGAACATGGTTTAGACTTATGAGAAAAGGCGATCTTTCAAAATTAGCCAGAGTTATGGTTGATATACCTAACTCTTTGGACGACCTTTGGACGCTTGACATAAAAAAATCAACGGCAGTTCCCCCAGAGGAAGTCCGGATAAACTTATCAAATGTAATTAATAAAATTACTGATGGGAGTAAAAGAACATGGACATATCGAGGTAAAAAAGAACAATCTGATTCT
>CAKMKG010000002.1 GCA_927441425.1 uncultured Bacillota bacterium
AAACAAAAGACAAAATAAATGAATTGAATTGAAAATAGGAGAATAAATTGATTGATCTGCAGAACCTTAATAATTACATTATGGTTTTGCAGATTTTTTTTCGAGATTGAGGAATACTATTTGTGATTTGGTAACGGATTAAACCATTTTTTTGAAAGGAGACCAATATGGAAAAAAGTCATGGCGGACTGTCAGCGTGGCAACTTTCAATGCTGGCGATCGGAACCGTGATCGGAGGCTCTTTTTTTCTCGGATCTTCGGTAGCGATTCATGCGGCCGGGCCAGCTATTCTCATCTCTTATATTCTGGGAGGAGTGCTCATTTATTTCATTTTATTTGCGCTATCTGAGATGACAGTTGCAAATCCACATTCGGGATCCTTTCGCACCTTTGCAGCAAATGCCTTTGGAAGTGGAACCGGATTTGTCGTTGGGTGGGTATACTGGACCGGAATGGTACTTGCCATGTCCAGCGAAGCCACTGCAGCATCTATCCTGCTCCGTGAATGGTTCCCAGGTATATCTATTTCCATCTTGGGCAGCGGAATTATTGTTGGAGTTACCCTGCTGAATCTTCTAGGAGCAGATAAATTAAGCAAACTGGAAAGCGGATTGGCTGCATTAAAGCTGTTGGCTATCGCAACCTTCATCCTGATCGCGTTCATGCTTATCTTTGGATTATTTATCCGGGCGACGCCCATCGGAACCGGTGAGTTGCTTCGGGAGCCGTTGATGCCTGGAGGAATCACAAGCATAGCGGGTAGTATGCTGATCGTCGTATTTTCCTATGCAGGCTTTGAGATTATTGGCTTGGCTGCCTCTGAATCAAAAGACCCGCACAAAACGGTACCTAAGGCGATCAATTATACGATTTTCATTTTAGTCTTTTTTTATATTGTATCAATCGCCGTCATGCTTCCTCTGATACCAACGGCTGTTCTAACAGAAGAAATCAGCCCCTATGTGGCCGCGCTGCAAAGATGGGGAATCGTTTGGGCCGGTTTCGGCATCAATATCGTATTAATTACGGCTATCATATCAACGATGCTTGCATCTATGTTTGGCTTAGGTAGAATGATCCGATCTCTTGCCAATGAAAAACAAGCACCCCCATGGCTCATCGACAAGAATGATGTTCCATACCGCGGAATTGTTTTTTCCGGGCTGGCAATGCTCTCAGGGCTTGCGGTGGGACTCCTTCTTCCCAGAGTATATCTGTTTTTGATCAGTTCAGGAGGATTTGCCCTTCTGTTCACTTATGCGATGATTATGGCAACCCATATCCGCTTTCGGAAAGAGCACGGCTGTCCACCGAAAGGGAATTGTCAAATACCGTGGTACCCTTATTCATCCTGGGTTGTATTGATTTGCATGGTGCTAATCCTAATCAGCATGCCCTTTATATCCGGCCAAAGCTCGGGTCTAATTGCTGGAATTATCATGGTTGTATTGTATTCCGCCTTCTATTTGATACAGAAGAGATTTTATACGAATTGAATTCCAATTATTAGAGGATGCATCTCTGCATAGAATTCGATATGATAGAAGTATCATATTGCTGGTGCAGGTGCGGAGGTGTTCCATGATTAAGATGCTTTCTACTATTTCGAATTTCAAAAAAACATTCATTTTTACCGCTGCATGTTTGTTGATTTCCTCTGTTTTGATTTTGTTCTCCCGAACGATGGAAGGGTTTGCCCAATGGTATGCTGTTACTGTGTATCCGATTTTTCCGAATACCATCGGAAGAGTTTTTTCCGTGTGGGATTTTTCTTTTTTTGAAGTTGGGATACTGCTCCTTCTGTTCCTGACCGGGACTTTGGTAATCGTGAGAATATGGATTTTTCTTAAAAAAAAATCATCCCGGAAATCACAGTTCACAATGCTGAGGGCTATCCTCTGTCTTTCAGCCGGTCTCGTTCTGGTATTTTCGTTAAGCGCAATAAATTATTCTAGAGATAGCATCGGAACGGTGCTTAAGCTGCCTGCGCAGGAAGCATCCAAAGGAAACCTGATAAAACTCAGCATGATTCTAGCAGAGGAGCTTACTGCGTTGACGGCAAATCCGGAATGGGATTATAGCCTTCTGACGGCAGAAAGTGCTGCATACATAGAATTAGAGGCAGTGAATACGATGAAAATGCTTGGAAAACGGGAACCGTCTTTAGCTGGGTACTATCCGAAACCGAAACCTATATACTTTTCAAAATCGATGTCCGGACTTGGATTAGATGGCATTTTTTCTCCATTTACAATGGAAGCGAATTATAATACCGATCGGACATCTTTTTTAATCCCTTATACCATCTGTCATGAACTGGCTCATTTTAAAGGTTATATGAAAGAAGAGGATGCAGGATTCATCGCTTATCTGGCCTGCAGAAACTCATCTTCAAAGGTCTTTCAATATAGCGGCCTGTTCCATTCCTTAACTTTTACATTAAATGCGCTGAAAAATGAAGCAGGCTCAGCCGAATTCTATGAAATATATCAAAAATTGCCGGAACCGGTAAGGTTCCAATTAAACTACATTCAGGAACTAAACTTGGAACGTGATTCCATACTCACTGATGTCTCCAAATCGGCCAACAATCTATACTTAAAAGCAAACGCGCAGAATGGAACGAGAAGCTACGGCGGAATGGTGGACCTTCTACTATCGGATTATGCAGAGCGAATCAATGGAGAAGATTTGTTATAGCAGGCTAGAAAAAGACTTCGAATCTAATATATGACAGAAAAATGAACATACTACTAGAAGAAATAAATTCTAGGAGGATGTTATGACGGAAAAAATATCACAAAAGATGAGTGAAAGGGTAAGCTATCATGACTCTGTCGAAGAAATGCTCATCAGAATTCGGGATGATGGCCTTTCCAGCGTATTTTCAAGATGGGATCCCCAGGAGAAGATCCGGTGCAAATTTTGTCTTGAGGGTTTGAGCTGTTGGCTTTGTACCAATGGGCCTTGCAGAATTGCCGGGAAGACGGGAGCGGATAAAGGAGTCTGCGGTATCGGCCCTGATGCCATGGCCATGAGAAATATGTTGATTCGGAATATCATGGGTGCTGCAACCTATGGTCACCATGCTTATGAAGCATTTCGTACCCTGAAAGCAACCGGAGAAGGTACTACACCATATCAGATTACAGATAAGGAAAAGTTGAAACAGCTTTGCGCTGCAGTAGGTATCGTAAGCAACCAGGATATCAATCAACTGGCGATTCAACTTGCAGAGTTTTTCGATCACGAGATGAAGGCCACACCGGATGAAGGCAGCAAAATGGTGGAGATATTCGCTCCGGTGAAACGAAAGCCATTGTGGAAAGAACTGAACCTTTACCCATCCGGGGTACAGCATGAGGTCGAAAATTCCATCGCAAGCTGTCTGACCAACGTAGATGGTGATTATGTTTCTTTGGCGAAAAAAGCATTGCGTTTGGGACTTTCAACAATCTATACTGCTCAAATCGGCTTGGAAATGACACAGGATATCTTGTTTGGAACGCCAACCCCTCATGAAGTGGAAGTGGATCTTGGGATCATGGATCCCGACTATGTCAATATCGCATTTAACGGTCACCAGCCGTGGATCGGAGTTGCAACGCTCCAAAAGGCAAAAAAACCGGAGTATCAAGAGATGGCAAAAAAAGCCGGTGCAAAGGGTCTGCGGATCGTCGGTTCCATTGAAACGGGCCAAGAGCTGCTGCAGCGTTTTCCGGTAGACGATGTCTTTGTTGGACTCATGGGTAACTGGTTAGCCATCGAACCATTTCTTGCGACAGGAACTGTTGATGCCCTTGTTATGGAGGAAAACTGCTCTCCGCCAGCCATTGATCAATATGCGGAAAAATATCAGGTTGCCCTGATCAGTGTCAGCACCATTATCGGTGTACCGGGGACAGAACTCGAAATGCCATATTACCCGCAGAAGGCGGATGAAATGGCTGAAAAGTGTATTCAGGCTGCAATCGAGAACTTTAAAAAACGTCACGGCAAGATCAAACCACTGGTGCCAAAGCATAAAACCAAAGCAATTGCCGGTTTCTCGACAGAAGCTGTCTTAGATGCCATTGGCAATAATCTTGATAATCTTGTGGACGTCATTGCAAAAGGTCAAATCAAAGGAATTGTGGCGCTGGCCAACTGTTCCACTTTGAGAAACGGTCCACAGGATTGGAACACCATTACCCTCACGAAGGAATTGATCAAAGGAGATATTCTGGTGGTTGCAGGAGGCTGCGGCAATCATGCCCTTGAGGTAGCCGGACTTTGTAATCTGGATGCAATTGAGCTTGCAGGAGAGGGGCTTCAGGGTGTCTGCAGAGCGTTGAAGATACCACCGGTCTTAAGCTTCGGCACCTGCACCGATACGGGCAGGATCTCCATGCTGGTTACAGCATTGGCAGACCATATGAAGCTTGACATTTCCGATCTACCAATCGCTGTAACCGCGCCGGAATGGATGGAGCAGAAAGCGACCATTGATGCACTCTTTGCCGTCGCTTATGGCGCTTATACTCATCTTTCCCCAACACCGTTCATTACAGGAGCACCAAAGCTGGTCAAGCTGCTGACGGAGGATGTGGAAGCACTCACTGGCGGAAAGGTCGTGTTAGGAGATAATCCGGTAGAGGCAGCGAAAGACATCAAGGCTCATATATTGAAGAAAAGAAAGCAGATGGGACTGAAAGAGTAGAAACAAAGATCGTATCTCTTCAGATAAGAAAAATATGAAAACCAATTCAGAGTTTCATTTGGATTGGTTTTTTTCTTTATGAAGTAAATTTTCTCAAAAATCCTACGCAATAGCAAAATAATTTTGATTCTCTAACAAACTAATGATTGTATTTTGTGTCAGTTACGATAGAATGAATAGATAATTCACAATTTTTAGATAATTCAGGGGTACGATGTACCAAAAGGAGTAAGGAGGGCTACATGAAAAAATATTTAATTATTTTACTGACTCTTGTTATGGTAATGACTTGTTCCATAGGAACTGTTGTTGCCGGGGATTATACCGTAAAATCCGGGGATACCTTATGGGAAATCGCCAGGGATCTTAATGTTTCAATGGATCAGTTGATTGAAATCAACAAGCTTCAAAATCCCAACTTAATTGTTACCGGACAGGTATTAAAAACATCAGGCAGCAGCAGTGGTATGGAAGCAGTCGTTGACGACGGAAGCTCCAAAGCTGTTGCAAAAGCAAAGCCTCAAATGATCGAACCAAAATCTGACATCGATGAATACGGCGGAGCAGACTATTACGATAATGCCGGGGATCATCCTGATTCAAAGTACTACGTAAATCCTGATTTTTATAACATGAAGTCTGATGATGAACTGACGATTATCAGCAATTTCAAGACCTTCCATCAAACCTCGGAATGGTCTTGCGGAAATGCTATGACACTGATGGTGCTTGAGCACTTCGGTATAGACGATTACAGTGAATGGGATATTGCTGTGAAATCCAACGCTGGTGTTGATCTAGATGTGCCGGGCTCGCTGCCGGGTTCTGCTAACAACTTCCCGGAATACGGAACCTCTGTGGATGATATCATTCGGTTCTTTGATACCATTGGTGGCTTCAAGGTCATTCAGACTAGCTACAAAGCCGATTATAAGGCAAGCGATCTGATTCAGGAAGGTGATACCAGCGCACCTGCTAATGATTGGGGAAATCTCCCCGGTACATTCAACTCTGTTTCTTTATATGCATCGGATAATGATCCAAATACGGATAAATGGGTTGACGATGCTAAGGATTCCTATTTTGTAAAATGGGTCACCGGGCACTTAAATGCAGACCGACCGATCATGGTGGAGTGGGTAGACTGGGACGGACACTGGCAGGCAATCATCGGCTATGATACCCAGGGAACCCCGGGAATCGGTGATGATGTGATCATATTTGCAGATCCCTATGATACTTCGGACAGTTGGCAAGATGGCTATTACTACTATCCGGCTGAGAGATGGTTCTATATGTGGAATGACAGGGCGGTTGCTCCAAAGCCTTACCAGCTTCAACCCTTTGTGGTCGTAGAGCCGATCAAGTAGATCTGATCCATATCACGTCTGAAACAACAATTATTTTCCGTAAAAATCAGCGTTAAAGGAATCGTATTTTAAAAAAACACTCATATCCTGGGTGTTTTTTTTCTTTTTTGCGGGAAAAGCTGCTCAGCATTTCGGTTACTTG
The DNA here is from genome assembly GCA_927441425.1 of uncultured Bacillota bacterium. GTDB lineage: Bacteria > Bacillota > Clostridia > Peptostreptococcales > Anaerovoracaceae > Anoxybacterium. The sequence continues at coordinate 6,212 of CAKMKG010000002.1, forward strand.
AGTGCAACCTGTCATAAATGGCTATATTTCAATGTTTTCACGGAGAAAATGTAGTACTAATTGATTTGTATTCTTTAGTCAAATTGATTAATAATAAGGGCAGAGAGGGGAGGGACTGTTCGAAAAGGAAAGAGATTAATGGAAATACAGGGGGAGTTTTGACAACTGAATAGAGTCATGCTTGGGGTTAAACTCCTTGTATCTTTTCGTCTCTTTCGAGGAAGCAATTGGTCTGCAAAAAGACGAACGAAATGAATCGAAATGAATGAAAAGGAGGATAGAAAATGAACAATTCAAGCAGAAGATGGAAAGTGTTTGTAATTGTATTGTGCATGCTCTTTACCATGACACCGGGAATGGTTTTTGCGGATGAACCCGCTGATCAACCCATAGTAGAGCAGCCACTCAATAACCCTGCTGATCCATCGAATACTGAAACATCACCAGATGATGTGGTTTCCGGTGACGGTATAAAAGTGGGTGATGGTGATTCTCCATTGGACGAGAACGCACAGATGAACGTGGAGCTGTCTTGGGGGAAAAAATATGGCACCCTAACGGTTATCAAGAATGTAATTGATAAACCGGAATCGATTGCAAACGAAACCTTTGAATTTGTTATTGAGGAACGCCATGGTAGTGGTACTTTCTGGTCACCATACTGGTATGACCCTGAAACGACTGTATCAATTGTAGGTGCAGATTCTGAACAGATAAGGTTAGAAACAGGAGACTACAGAATAATAGAACAAGTTAGTGATGATTATAGCATTGCAGAATCAGAACGAGTACAAATAGTAGATATTCGGCATAACAGGAATACCAACGTAACGTTTAACAACACCTACAACGGACCGACTACGGGATCCCTCAAAATAACGAAGGACGTCAGTAGCGAATTTAGAACTGCAGAAACAGTATTTAATTTTACTGTAACAGGTCCGGATGATTATGATGAAAGGGTTTCGGTTACAGCAGGTGCATTTGTAACGCTTGAAGATCTTATGCCGGGAGAATATACGATAACGGAAGATTACACTGAAGATTTCTATCCGGAAGATAATATTTACAACAAAACCGGATCGGTTGAAGCAGGTGCGGTAACTATTGTTGAATTTATTAATTACTACGATCCCGAAGAACCAACCTTTACGATAACGAAGGAAGTTGCTCCATATACGATAGGAGAAGCCATTCCCGCGACTGGGTTCGAAAAGAGTCTTACTCTAACTAAGCTTAATCAATCAGTAATTTACAGAATCAGCTATAGTTTTAATGAAGCATGGGGGCGAAATTATCGGTATGTAAGCCTGGCAGATATTTATGACCGGAATGGCACAACATTAAATATTACTGATGATTTGAAGGTTTGGAATGACAGCGAGCTTGTCACACCGGGTGCATTTGATCCCGGTGTGGCATATTACTACATCGACACACTGCCATCATACGGAACCTACACCAACACAGCATATCTCTATGAGCCTAAGCTTCAGTACAGTACATTAGCTAATGAAGGTGATGGCGAACTTGCACAAGGAATAATCGCATCTTCCTCAGCAGTGGTAGTTGTTAATTATTCGTCTGGCGGAGGCGGTGGCGGTGGTAGTAGCCGAACAAACTATTATGAGGTAACTTATAACGCCAATCTGCCGGCTGGAGCTGATTTATCAGGCGCTGTTCCGACAGACAGCAAGAACTATACCTATAATACCACTGTTTCCGTTAAGGGAAATTCAGAAGGATTGAAAGCAGGGAATTACACCTTTGAGGGTTGGAACACGAAAGCGGATGGTACGGGAACAATGTATTTGCCAGGCAATACCTTTAATATCAAAGAGGATACGATTCTGTATGCTCAGTGGAAATTGGCAAGTGAGCCTGCGGCCGCCGAGCCTAATGTTGTAATTACTGAGACAGCAGCTCTGGACGATGTACCAAAGACAGGAGATACAGCACCGCTGATTCCAATGTTGCTGTTGGGATTGCTCTCCTTATCCGCAATCACACTCGGCAGAAAGAAGATCCTGGATTAGATCCTTCGATAGAAACGTAACAAACCATAGGAAAGGGGTAGGATGTAAGATGAAAAAACTGAAATCGATCATCCGGCCTCTTTCTTTTATTTGTCTCTGCGTCAGCGTGATCTTCTTTCTTCAATATTTTATTGACGGTATTCAGGACCGGAGGGAACAGGAGGAACTGATTAGGCAAAAACAGACCATTACGGAAGCAGCGATCACGGATATTCAACAGTCTGGGGAGAAGGAAATATTGCCACAGTACAAGTCCTTATATGAAGAAAATCAAGACTTGATTGGTTGGGTCAAGATTGATGGTACACCTTTGGACTATCCAGTGATGCAGCACAAGGAGGATAAGGAATATTATCTCCATAAAAACTTCTACGGAGAATACGAATACAGCGGCCTTCCCTTTCTTGATATCAAATGTACATCAGATCCTCCAAGTACAAATCTGATTATATATGGACACAACATGAAAAGTGATGCTATGTTCAGCTCCTTGACGAAATATCTCAATGAAGAGTATTATCAGATGCATCCGGTCATTGGGTTTGATACGATTCATGAAGAAGGGACGTACGAGATCATTGCCGTAATCCTTTCTCAGGTTTATAAAAAAACTGACGAAGTGTTCAAGTTCTATCAGTTTGTTCAAGCTGAGAACGAAGCAGAGTTTTATGATTATATTCAGAATATGAAGAAACACTCGCTTTATGATACAGGAGTTGACGCTTCTTATGGAGACCAGCTTCTGACTTTGGTTACCTGTTATTATCATACGGAGAACGGCCGTCTTGCGGTGCTGGCTAAAAAAATACATGAAACACCAGGTGAATAGCGGTTCTGAAAACTGTAATTTGATCATCATAGAAAGAAAAGTAATATAAAAATTTGCATATTATGAAATCATTTGATAATATGAAATGGAATTATTTTTCAATGGAGGCTTATCATGTTTCAGATTCCTAAGTTTACAGCTCCGGATTTCAGCCGGGAAATATTCGTGAACGCTCCAAATGTAACAACCAGTCAGGTAACGATAAAGGGAGTTGCACCAGATCACTATCATGCGACATCAATGTATCCCGAATATTATAAAATTAAGGGGGAATGGATCTTATTGCCCCAGACCAGAATGGACTGTGTTCCGGTGATCCACCATGACGGGAGTTTGGAAGCAAAAGAATTCCGTAGACTTTTAGTTGGGGAAACCGTTATCATAGGTCGTACGGACGACGGTTCTGAAGGCATCTTTCTTTACAGTAATGGCTTTAAAACAGAAGAAAATAAAATCGACACCTTTGCTTTTCGAAGCGGAAGGTCAAGAGAGACCTCATTCGATGTAGATTACGACAATCTGGTTGAGCTATTAAAGTACGACAAAGACCATGGTCATATTATCTGGGTATTGGGCCCTGCAGCAATCTTTAATATCGGCGCTAGAAAAGCGATGGAATATATCATTGAACAGGGTTATGCTCATGCGGTTTTCGGGGGAAATGCCGTTGCAACCCACGATCTTGAGGGTGCCTTGTTCGGAACTGCGCTGGGGCAGGATATCTGCACCCGAGAAAACAAGCATAACGGGCATTACCACCATCTTGATGCCATCAATATGATCAATAAAGCGGGTTCCATTTCGAAGGGAATCGTAGAGCTTGGAATTGACAACGGTCTGATCTATTCATGTGTACAAAATGAGATTCCTTTTATACTGGCCGGATCCATTCGTGACGACGGTCCACTTCACGGTGTCATCGACGATATGTCTATGGTACAGGATGCAATGCGGGAGCATACGAAAAAGGCCACAACCATTGTGTGTCTGGCAACCCAGCTTCATACCATTGCAACGGGAAATCTCACGCCGTCCTATATGGTAAGAGATCATGAGGTCAGACCGGTCTATATCTATGCGATTGATGTTTCCGAATTTGTTTTGAATAAATTGAGAGACCGAGGGACGCTGGAGGTAACCACCATCGTTTCCAATATCCAGGATTTCTTGTATAAGCTAACCGATAAATTACATAAATAAAGTGGAGCGCTGTTTAATAGCGCTCATTTTTCTTTTTTAATGACGTGATTATAGAATAGAATCATCGCTCCTGCAGTCGTTCGTTCTGCCAGAGGGAGCGTACATTTTGTTATATGGTAGTATCTGCTTTCGTCATTTTTAATCGAGCGGTATTTCTTATATATTTTCAATGCTGTTCGTGCATTGAATTTCATATAATTTTCAAGGGTACGCAGCACGTAGGCTCCGTGGTAGGCCTGAAATGCTTTAACATTCTGATAGCTACGTTTTACAAAGGTCTCAAACTGCCGATGGTCATCCAGCAGTCGGATATTTACATGCTGAGGAATCGTCACATCCTGAATCAAATGAAGTGCTGCACCTAGATAAAACATGGATTTTGACAAATCCTCACTCGTATAGAGACGGATTGCCTTGACGTAATAATCAACTGCCAGCGCTAAAGCATTGCTTCTGCCATATAAACCACTTTTTTTTTATATGGATTGTAGAAATGGTTTGAGCTCTTGAAATCCTGATCTGCCCAAACGGCCCCCTTGTTGATCTCCTCGATGAAAGGCGCAAACAAATCGTACTCCTTCTGATACTTGTCATTCAACAGGATGGAAAGAGCATGATGGTTGATATGGATATGAACCTGACATTCTGTTTTCACGATCATCTTTTTAAAGGGATTTAAAACCCAGAAGGTCGATTTTAAAAACCTTTGATATGCGCTCTCAAAATTAAATATTGGAATCACTCCTTACCTTCAATCGTATTCCTGTCAGCTCCTGATCAATTTAGAAGCAGGATTTGTTCTGACAATTATTTCAGTTATAGTATGAGCGTTTCTCAAAATATTACACATCAATTGTTTTTCAGAATCCGACGCATCAATTCTATTGACATAACAGGTGTTTTTTAGTAATCTATATAAGGATTCCACAAGATTCGAAGGAAGGAATTTGAAATAACATGATGCCATGATAGGCGTGAAATAAGGAGGACCCCATCAATGAAAAACATTAAAACGATCGCAAAACCAACCTTGAAGAATACGAAAAGCAATGGCTGTGGTGAATGCCAGACTTCCTGTCAGTCCGCTTGCAAGACATCTTGCACCGTAGCAAATCAGGAATGTGAGAACACAAAACGCAGATAATTAAAATCAGCAAAATGAGTGGCGTCAGCCACTTTTTTTATGAAGTGAGGAAATAAAGGAATGATTCATAAATATCAATACAAGGATCAGTATCTCGTTCTGGATATCAACAGCGGTGCAGTACATGTGGTGAATCAAATCGTCTATGATATTCTGGATTACTATAAAGAGAGCCCCCTGGAAGAAATTCCGGAGCTTCTGATAGAGAAATATGGCAGGAATGACATCGTGGAAGCGTTGGAGGATATCAAGTATCTCGTAGACAATGAGATGCTCTATTCCGATGATTCTCAGGTGACCTTAGATATGCTGGAAGGCCGCGGAGCGGTCATCAAGGCAATGTGCCTCCATGTTGCCCATGATTGCAATATGAACTGTAAATACTGCTTCGGCGATAAGGGTGCTTTTGAGGGAGTACGTTCTCTGTTGTCGCTGGAAACCGGAATGAAAGCCATCGATTTCCTTTTAACAAATTCAGGGACACGCAGAAATCTTGAAATTGACTTTTTTGGCGGAGAACCACTCATGAATTTTGACGTAGTGAAAAAATTAGTCGAATACGGCCGGAAAGAAGAACAGGTTTACGATAAAAATATTCGGTTCACTATAACAACAAATGGCTTACTGCTTGATGATGCAAAAACCGACTATATCAACGAGAACATGGATAATGTGATTCTCAGCATCGATGGACGTCCAGAAGTAAACGATGCTATGCGCAGAACGGTAAGCGATAAAGGGACCTATGAGATCATAACCCGTAATTATCTTCGCTTTGTTGAAAAAAGGAAGGGGACATACTACGTAAGAGGAACCTTCACCAGAGATAACCTTGACTTTTCCAACGATGTCAAGCATTTAGCCGATCTAGGGTTTAAAAATGTATCCGTCGAGCCGGTGGTAACGGACCCATCCTTTGGTTATGCATTGCAGGATGAAGATAAGGAACTAATTTTCAGGGAATACGATAAACTCACTGATTTGTATCTGGATTATGCTAAAAATGGTCAAAAATTCGAATTTTTCCATTTTAATTTGGATTTAAACCAAGGTCCATGCGTTGTAAAAAGAGTCTCGGGTTGTGGTGCAGGGACGGAATATGTTGCAGTTTCTCCGGAAGGAGATATTTATCCATGCCATCAATTTGTGGGAAATCAGGATTTCAAGCTAGGCAATCTGTATGAGGAGCACTTCGAAAACAACCGATATGACGAATTTAACAAGGCTCATATTTATAATAAAGAAAATTGTAGGGAATGCTGGGCTAAATTTTATTGCAGCGGCGGCTGTCATGCCAATGCCTTACATATGAATCAAGATATTCTGAAGCCCTATGAGCTTGGCTGTGAACTGGAAAAGAAGCGTATCGAATGCGCCATCGCCATCAAAGCAATCCTTTCCTGCGAAGAATAATGCAGATTATGACTTTCCGTAGGGATTTGGTTATACTATGATTGTTTTATAAATCTGATTTTAAACAGGAGGAACGATCATGTTGGAGGTTTGTTTGCTCGGCTGCGGCGGAATGATGCCTTTGCCGGATAGAAGGCTAACATCCATGCTGATTCGTCAAAACGGGAACATGATTTTAGTGGACTGCGGAGAAGGCACGCAGATTGGAATCAAGCTTACCGGTTGGGGATTTAAGGCAATCGATGCGGTATGCCTGACCCATTATCATGCAGACCATGTGGCGGGTCTTCCCGGTTTTCTGTTGACCTTAGGCAATAGCGGGCGAACGGAACCCTTGACCGTTTTCGGACCCCCTCCATTGGAGTATATGCTGAGTGCATTGACTGTCGTCGCACCGCAGCTGCCCTATGACATCCAAATGGTGGAGCTGCCGGAGAATTGTGAAAGTCTGAGCACGATCGGAGCGTTCACTGTCAGAGCGCTTCCCATGGATCACATGATCCCATGCCTGGCTTACAGCTTTGAGGTGAAACGCGCAGGAAAATTTGATGTGAAACGGGCAGAGAAACAAGGAATCCCAAAGGAATACTGGAGCATGCTTCAAAAGGGAAACACGGTGGAGTGGGAAGGACGATTACTGACCCCTGAAATGGTGGTCGGATCGACCCGGAAAGGGTTGAAGGTGACCTATTGCACTGATTCCAGGCCAAAGGAAGAATTGATTGAACTCGGTCGGGAGTCTGACCTCCTCATCTTAGAAGGAATGTATGGAGATGAAAGCCTGTTGGATAAGGCCATCGAACGGAAACATATGATCTTCTCCGAAGCAGCTTGTATTGCAGAACGGAGCAATTCCAGGGAGCTTTGGCTGACGCATTTCAGCCCGTCGCTGAATGAGCCAGGAGCTTTTCTAGAAAATGCGAAGGAAATTTTCGCCAATACGGCCATCGGGGAAGATATTATGAAGAAACAGTTAAATTTTTATCAGAATTAAACTAAAATTGCAATAAAAAGTTATTAATTTATCAAAAAACCGGATTCTATCCGGTTTTTATTTTATCCTTTCTCTAAATTTTAGGACCCTTTTATCATTCTGAAGTATTACTTTCGAGTAGTCTCCCTTACACTATTTAGTTACCAAGAATTATCACATAGTAGCTTGGTAAATTATCCTCCGGTAGGATGAAGCCATTTTGGAATGATTTATAATGAAAGTAACAACTCAACTGTTAATTCCCATGCACTTCGGCAGGTAATTACAATGAGGGGATTATAAATCAAAAGGAGAAATTGGAATGAAAAAACACAAAATTTTAGTTGTGGCACTGGCTATGGCCGTAATGTGCACAGGTGCAGGCTACGCCTACTGGACCCAAGCCTTAACCATCAACAATACCGTCAATACCAGCTTTATGGATGTTGGTTTCCTATGTGCTACGGATGAAGATTGGGATGACGGAGATATGAGCATACCCTCTGATTTTGTAAAGGTAGATACCGATGTATCGACTGATAGACATAGTATCGCCTTTACAGTGACGGATTTCTATCCCGGAGCGGGTGCTGGTCTTGACTTCAGAGTTAAGAATACCGGAAAGGTAGCTGCGAAAATTGACAGTGTTGAAGGGAATATAACCTACAATGCCGCACTATGTAATGCCCTAGATTTTTCGTTCACTACAGTTGAGATAACTCGTGATGGACGTCATATAGTAATAGACATTGATGATGTAGCAGCTGAAGACGTCTCAGACCTGGCAATCGGTCTTACCAATGCGCTTAAAGATATTGTGCTTCAGCCAGGTGATATAATGAAACTATATGCTGACCCATATACGTGGAACGGTGATGATTCTGTATACCCTGGTTATAATATTTTAATGCCTGGGGAAGAGATTGTCGATGATCAATTCGAGAACCAAAGAGCTGAATTTAACTTAAAACTTAACTTCAAACAGGTGAACTAAGAGGCGAATACCAGTAATCGAATAAGAAAATCGAACGCGATAAATAAGAAAGGCTGATACGAATTGAATCAGCCTTTCTTTATATATCTGACTCAAATATGGAAACACTGGATGTCTCTGAAGATGAGCAGCTATTACTCACTTATAACTGACCTTTACCCAAGTTAACAAAGTATTCTTGCGAGCACTTTATAGTGTGGTGATCTGAAGTATAAAGATTACACAGAGCAGATATTTGTTAATTTTAAAAAAATCAGATAGAAAAAACAGATATAGTCAGAATTCCTGCAACATTCTAAGGAATTCTGACGATGAAAATTGATTGCTTACATAATTGTGACAAGTATAATAAAAATTGGATAAGCTCTATTTTCAACAAAAACAACATGATTTTTATTTGATTCCGGGAGAAAATTATGAATTTAAATTTGGAGAAGGTATCTGTAGCCTACAGATATATCTCTTGCATCATGACATCAATACTGTATCTGACAGCTGATTACAACGAAAGTATGAATATCATAAAGATAATCGTAATCATCATGCTTTGGACCATGACTGTTATTATTAACGGAATCTATATGGATACCGAAAGTCCGAAATACGGAGTTGCGGTTTTGGAAACAGTAGGGCTGTCCTTGCTGCTCATTCCAACAGGAGGCCTAGACAGTCCGTTTATCTGGTATGCACTCAACACGGTACTGCTTCTGGGAAGCTACAAGATCTTGTTCAGCTGGCTGGTTCTTGGATTTTACCTCATCTCCGGTTCCATTATAAGCGTTCTTCTTTTTAATCCAGTGCGTCTGGAACTACTTCGATTCCTATGGACAAAATCAGAGATGATCATGGTATTCATCCTGATAATCATCGCCATTCGGTTTTTAACCAGGATCAATAAAGAACTCAGCAATCAGACTGAGAGATTGAGGATCCAGCAGGAAGAATTGATCCAAGCAAACTTCCGGCTGATATGCGCGAATGAAAAAACGGAAAACTCCATAGGACATATCATGTCCTTATATCAAATCATGAGGATTTTTTCAGGCCAAGATAATAACGAAGATATGATTCATCAAATGGTTGAATATGCGAATGACATTACTGGGAGTGAAATTTCATTAAGCTGGTCAGAACCCGAATCCCCTGAACAAGATGGCATGCTGGCTCCTATCAAATCAGCCACTCGGCTGTTTGGTTATCTTGTGGTAAAAGACTTGAAGAATGATGTTTACTTTAACGAATCCCATCGTTCAGAATTATTGAGGTTTCTTGCTGATTTGATTGCAGTCGTACTCGAACGCAATCACATGGAAAAAGTTTCAAATGACTTAGTAATCCTTGAAGAACAAAAAAGAATCGCGAATGAAATCCATGATAATGTCTCCCAGAGGATCTTCAGTGTTGTATGTGCCGCACACGCATTAAATGCGAATCTTATGAAATATGATCAGGAAACAATACAGGAGAAGCTTAAGATGATCGAGAATTCAAGCAAGGAGATTGGAAATGAACTAAAAGCTTTTATTTATAGACTGAGCCCGGAAAAAAACAAAATAAAATCATTTTACGATAATGTTCATAAATACTTGCATGAATTTGCAGCGTTGAATAGCATTCAGACGAATATTACCCTAGTCGGCGATGCGGAGAGGCTGGGACATGATTTGAAGCTTGCTCTTATCCGGATCATACGTGAGGCTTCTGGCAATGCTGTCAGACATGGCGAGTGCTCGATGATTAAGGTGAGGATGAGTATCGAACCGTCAAGCTGCACTCTGATGATCGAAGACAATGGAAGAGGATTCCGGGTAGCAGAACTCAAACGGAATCGTGCTAGTCAGGGTCTGGGAGTGAACAATATGAAGACTCTGACCCAAGTATTCAACGGTACGTTTAATTTGACCAGTATTCCCGGCAAAGGGACAAAAATAAAGATTACGATTCCTGTCAATCATTTAAAAATCGACAGTAAAGAAAGTGAGGGTATCGCATGCATATCGTAGTTATCGATGACCATCCTTTGGTGCGCGAGGGGTTAAGCGCTATTCTATCCATTGAAGATGACATGACCATAGTTGGCGAAACGGCAACTGCAACAGAAGGGATCAGGTACGTATGTGAAAAACAGCCGGATATTGCAATTGTTGACTTAAGACTGGGCGATTCCAGCGGACTGGATACGATTCATTCCTGCAAGGAAAAGGTCCCGGACTGCAAGTATATTGTGCTTACATCTTCCTCCGACAGAGATGATTTCTGTCGGGCAGAAGAAATAGGAGCCGATGGATATATTCTGAAGCAGGCATTTCCTGAAGAGATCATATCTGCCGTCCGCCTTGTTCATCGGGGCAGAAAATATTTTGATCCGATCATGGTGGAAAATGTAATACACAACAAAATCCATGACCCTTTCGGCGCACTGACGTCAAGAGAGCGGGATGTTCTTGATGCTTTGGCAGAAGGCCTTCGGAACAGGGAAATTGCTAGCAAACTGTTTATTACGGAATTTACGGTAAAAAAACATGTCAGCCAGATTCTTGCCAAGCTGGATCTTTCCGATCGGACGCAGGCAGCATTATTAGCGAGGGACAGGAGGGTTAGCTTATGAAAGGGCGGAATCTGATTGTAATCACCTGTGTAATTGCGTTAAGTTTTACAGGTGTAGGCTATTCGGCGTGGTCGCAGGGTTTGGACATTAATTCATTCTTTGAAACTGGGAGTATTCATGTTGTCTTTCAAGGTTCAGTAATTGAAAGTGATGATTTGTGTGAGATTACGGCTAAAGCTGATAAGAATGTTTTAAATATTTACGGTACTGTAGCTCCAGAATCCAGTGTAGTGGTAAAGTATGATATTTATAATGACATCGATAGTACTCTACCGGTAAAATACCTTCCCGATGAGAGTATCTTGCCGGACGGGATTACCCTTGATCAGGATGATACAGTGATTGAACCGGGAGAGTATTTGGAAGGAAACAAATTGATTATTCTGCAACCCGGCGAAAATGAATTGATTCTGCCCTTTGTGCAGTACAATTCAAGTGATAGCGGCGGCTGGAGAGACGAACTTAAAATTTGCTGGAATATTACTGTTGCCAAAGAGATAGTCGAGCCCGAATTGGATGTGACCTCGGGTAATGCCATAACCGTAGACGAATCGGCTGGAGATGTTCCGGCTAGTGAGGAACAGAATGAAGATGGCCCGGGGGCGGAACCGTCTGAGGATGTTCCTGAAACAGAACCACCGGTGACAGAACCGGCTCAGGGCAATGATCCGGTACCGGAGACTGATCCGAATGTCGCTGATCCGGAAGACAACCCGGCAGCAGATACTCCTGTAGTAGAAGCTTCACCGCAAGATCCAGCATACAATAAAAACTCAAATGAAGAAACCGTACAATCTGAAACCCCGACACAAACAAACGATGATAGCAATGTAGAAAATAATACAGAAAATGACGAAGGATCGGAAAAGAATGTTGAGGATGGAAAAGAATAAGATTAAAATAATTTTTTTATTAATATCAGTTTTAGGAATTTATGCACTGGATAATACTGTTATTCATTCTTTGGTTGTTTTGAAACCCCTTGCATGGTGCGGGATTGCGCTGGTGATATTTTACCTGCCGGCACTACGGTATAAAAGCAAACTGAGAAACGGGAGCTTTATTAACTCGTGGTCATTTATCTTCGCCTTGGTCTTTATATGCGTGCAGGTATTGGCTGGCCTGGTGGACGGATTAGGCAAAAGCCCTTATGATCATTCTCTGTTTGGCATTGCAGTTAATATTTTTTCCGTGGGGGCTGTTTTGGTCGGAAGAGAATTTTTTCGCAGTTATACCGTGAACAGCCTGACTAAAAACGAAAATTTCATAGTATTTTTGTCTGTCAGCTTATTTATGACAGTACTGGCATTTCCGGTTGATAAATATATGGACTTGGAGGGATACGAAAGCATTGTCAAGTTTGTCGCACAGTTTTTCCTGCCAGAGTTTTCAAAGAATTTTCTGGCGACCTATTTAGTATTTCTACGAGGTCCGGTCCCATCATTAATTTTTCTAGGCACACTTGAGAGCTTTCATTGGTTGTCACCCATACTTCCTGACCTCCAATGGATCACCGCAGCATCCGTCGGGATACTAACTCCGGTATTCATGTTTACAACGATGCAAAGCATGTTTGAAGTGGAGTCGAAACAGCTTCATAAAAGAGATGTCGAAAAAGAAGGTGTTGCAAGCTTTATTATAACAATTTTGTTATCGGTTGGTATTGTATGGTTTGCCGTAGGGGTTTTCCCTGTCTATCCATCTGTGATTATGACGGGCAGCATGAAGCCAATGATTAATCCGGGAGATGTGATTCTAATAAAGAAAACTACGGATATCAATGAAGTGCAGATTGGTGATGTAATTCAATTCAAAAGAGATGGCATCTTGATTTCCCACCGGATCACTGAAATCGTGACCAAGGATGGAATTCCGAACTACCGAACCAGAGGAGATAATAACAACGTTGAGGACGGCCAGCTCGTTCATCCTGAGCAATTAAAAGGAGAGGTCATTAAAGTCGTACCGAATATCGGCTGGCCGACACTGCTTATAAAAAGCGACAAAGACATTCCTTTCGATGAAATCGAATTTTAATGGTACGGAAGTAGTACAAAGAGTGATCTTGTTCGGTAGGGTTTGAACATATGTACGTTTATCTATAATAAATCTATAACATGAAGAATATAAAACAACAGGGGGAGTATGATCATGAGCCGAAAAAAACAAGGAAAGGCTATCAAAATTTTAAGATTCGGATTTTTTGCACTTATTTTAGGGTTGGTACTATCGGTTGCATTTAATTATCTCTCCAATAAGACCTACGCTTTTGAAGTAAATGATAACGGATATGGGTTGGAAATTAGTTCTGAAAGGATTGAAGGGCAGAATAACAACGGAAAGCTGTTCAATATTGACAATATGGCCCCCGGTGAAGAGTATACCGAAGCCGTGACTCTGGAGAATGTGGGTTCAGAAAGTTTTCAATCAATGATCACTGCGGTGAATACTTCAACGCAGGGGGATTTATTATTTGATTCCTTAAACTTCACAATACGGAAAGGAAGCCCGAAGGGTGCGGTATTATTTAACGGCAAGTTAAAAGACTTAAAGAACATCGTTGTATGCTCTTTAAACGGAAGCAATCAAATAAGATATTACATGACATTGAGCCTTCCAGCTGAATCCGGAAATGAATATCAAAGTCAACATGCCAGTTTTAAGTTCATTATTACCGCTGATGCTGTCACGCCGGCTCAATAAGTTTAAAATTAAAACGTCACCATTAGAAGACCGCTGTAATGAACTGAACCCCCAAAGTTAGACCGTATGATATACTGTAAATAACTTGGGGGTGTTTTTTATGCCAAAAGGGATTTTATTAAGTAGATTTTAAACAAAAAGTAATTGAGGAAATGCGGACAACGAATTTGAGCTATCGTGAAGCCGCAAAGAAGTATGGCATTCCAAGCCATACTACACTAATGAAATGGGAGAGAATCTATCTTGAAGAAGGTCCCGAGGGTCTGTATCTTGATCGTCGTGGACGAGCTAGCAGTGTGAACCACGTCAGAATAGGCAGGGCACCGAAATTTGACAAGAATGCAGAGGAAGATCTGATTGCCGAAAATCAGCGTCTTAGAGCGGAGATTGACTACCTAAAAAAATTAAATGCCTTAGTGACCGAGAGGGTACAACGAGAGAAAAATCACAAGTAATTACGGAACTAGGGCAAAATCATAAACTCTATGTACTCCTCGATGTGGCAAATCTTTCGCGTGCTACGTACTATTATCATTTTAAGAAACTGTCCGCGCCAGATAAATATTCTAAAATTAAGGTTCTGATTCGTGAAATCTATGAAGAGAACAAGAAGCGCGTTGGTTATCGCCGTATCACGCAGGAACTGAATAACAAAGGCGTCACCATCAACCATAAAACAGTGCTGCGCCTCATGAAGCAGCTAGGCATATTCTGTCGGGTTAGGATGAAGAAGTACAATTCATATCGCGGGCATATTGGAACCGTTGCTCCCAATATCCTAGAGCGCAACTTTAAGGCCGATAAACCAAACCAGAAGTGGGTTACAGATATTACGGAATTTTCTCTGTTCGGGCAGAAGCTATATTTGTCTCCAATCCTGGATTTGTACAGCCAAGATATTATTAGCTATGCTATCAGCAAGCGCCCAGTTTTTTCTCTTGTAACAGAGATGCTTGAACATGCTTTTACGGAGATACCAGACGATACAAACCTGATTTTTCATTCTGATCAGGGATGGCAATATCAAATGAAAGCCTATCAGCAAATGCTTAAGCTGAAAGGTATCCGGCAGAGCATGAGCCGCAAGGGTAACTGTTTGGACAATGCTGTTATGGAAAACTTCTTTGGCATACTCAAGAGTGAGTTGCTGTATTTGCAAGAGTTTAACTCAATGGAACATTTCAGACATTTTGGGTTCAGTTCGTAAACCAGTGGTCTTTCTCATTTGATTTTCTCACTAAAAAATTTGTCGTATCCTATATTTTTTTTGTTTGAAAAAGGGTAAGTGCCAGATTAAAAAAAGTTGTATCATGAAAGGAGAAGAGAATTATGTCATAGAACAGAAGAAAAGGAGAGTTAAAGTCATTATAACATTTAAAATTTCATTCATGGAAAGAGGGACCTTAGCAAATGAAGAAAAAAATCATTCAAAAAAGACTTAAGATATCAAAACTACATAAAAGATATTTCATCATAATATTAATCATCCTTATTCTTACCAATATCGGCTTAGCCTTAAATGAAATGATGAAGAAAGAAACAATTGAAGAAACGCAGGTATCAGCCTCTTTCAGCAATACGCCGGGTATAACATATAAGGTCTATTTGAAAGAAAATGATTTATTTAGCGATTCATTTCTACCGGAAGGTTCAGGCTATTTTTCCGCTCTGATCGATCATATCGAGTTAAGCTTCAATAATCAATTTCAAGGAGACAATGGAGCAGAATATGAGGGTAATTATTCCTTGCTGGGTGAAATCACCGGCTGGGAGGGTGGAACAGAGACGCCTTCTCCTGCTTGGACAAAGCAATTCGTTGTCAGCTCTAAAAAAAGCTTTCATACAACTGATAGTGAACTGTTTTTTTCGCAGAGTGCAAATATAGACTACACTCATTTTAATGCATTTGCCGTTCGGGTTGGTGAACTAACAGGTTATAATACTTCATATACTATGAAAGTAACCATGGCAATCAATTACACAGTTATGACGGAAGACGGGAAGGCGGAGGGAAGCCTTCAACCTTCATTGACGATACCATTGGATGTAAAATATTTTAAAATCACAAAAGCCGGTAATGAAGAAATAAAGAATGACATCACCAAAACCGTTGAAGTACAGGCTCCTGTTGATTACGTAAAAATCATTCTTTTTTCAACAGCCACGTTATTCTGTCTGTTGCTGTTGATCCCTCTCATCTCATCGGTTGAGCCAACGTTAACTGACATGCAAAGAAGGAAGATAAAAAAACATTTTAAAGCGCATGGAAAGAGACTTGTGGGAGTGGAGAAAAATCTGACCGATGAGGCACTGTCTGCATGTTACGTTCACTCTTTGGAAGATATCATAAAAATTTCAGATGAGATCGAACGCCCGATCTTTTATGTTTTTCAAAATGACTTGGCAGATATCAACGAATTCTTTATCATCGAAAGCGATAAAGCATATCTGTATAAAATTCAGGATTATCATGATACGGGGAAGAATAAAAAGGATTCAGAGAAATCCGAACTTTCTACTGAATCCTGTGATAGCACTGCGGCAGTTACTGGTTGACGTTTGTCTGCTCCAAAAATGCCAAAATTATGTTAGCCGGTTTCGTTATCGTATCCAGAATCAACGTTTCATTGATCGAATTTACATGATCAATTCTCGGACCGATGGAGATAATCTGGAGCCTTGGATTTTTTCTGGCAAACCAGCCGCATTCCATTTCATGATGAACAATATCTCCGGAAATTTTATCGTCATACAAGCCGGAATAGATATCCTGAATGGAAGTAAAAAGAACACTATCCGTATGATCCGGCCATCGAGGGACACCTTCCTCATAGGTATATTCCAAGTTACTCATGCCGCTGATTGTTTCATGTGCGATTGTAATCTTATATAATCCCACATCAGTGGTGCTGGCCGCTGATATCTGGGCGAGAAAATTGCCCGTTGCAGTGGAAACCATCCCTAGATTTGATGCACTTTCCACGACGTCCTTATAGGACTTCGACATGGACTGTACCCCGTTGAGCATACCGTAAATAAAACTTATGATGCTCCCATTATCCTCAAAGGAAACGACTTTATCGGGCATGGGCGCTTCCTGATACGTAAATACATACTCTTTTTCCACATCGCCGTAAGCATCCCGGAACACATCCATAGCATCATCAACGACATCCTGCATCTTTCTTTGATCGGATTCGTTGATAATGATCAACGCCGTTGCTGCTTCAGGGATGGTGCCTCTGGAAATTCCTCCATTAAAGGAGCCGAGTTCAAAGAGGATTCCCTTACCCTGTGCGCTTGCAAGGACTTCTCCAATTGTCTTGATGGCATTTGCGCCGCCGTTTCCGATTGCTTCATCTGCATCCCCGCCAACTAGGCCGCGGATAGATAGGAGATAGGGAAGTGCATTCTGTGGAGGAACCCATTCAATTTCGTGCTTCATATTATAGGCTGCGGTACCGCCGCTGCCAACTCCGATCGCACGGTCGGATTCCCACCCCAGATTGATTAGATACGCTCCGTCCAGGTGTTTTATGTTCAATTTTTCAGCACCGGTCATGCCGGATTCTCCACCTGCGGTAAAGATCACTCTGATCGGGCCATGCTTCTGTGAATTTTCTAAAACATACATGGCAGTTGCAATGCCGACGCCGCTGTCTGCTCCAAGGCTTGTATCTTCTGCATGCATGGTGTCTTCACTTACTACAGATTTAATCGGATCATTTAATGGATCATAGGCGAAACCATCCCCTGGGATTATTTTGCTATCCATATTGCATTGTAGTATGGTGGTAGGTACCTTTTCATATCCGATGGCAGCAGGTTTGTTAATAATGACATTATTTGAATTATCCCGAATCACTTCAAATCCTTTTTCTTTCGCCCAGCTTCGCAAATAGGTACTTATGGCTCTTTCGTGACCGGATTCTCTTGGAATTTGGGTGATCTTATTAAATTCTTCTACTATAGCAGTTCGTACTGCGGTATCGTCGGTTTCTATTTCTTCATTGCCATTACACCCTGTCAGTATCGTAAAACATAAAGATACTATCAATGCAACAGCGATCATTCGTTTCATATATCTTCCTCCTAATCTTGCTTTAATCAACATAATAACATATAATTATAGTACTTTACAAATTGTTATAATATCTTAAGAAAATAATAGAAAGGGGGAGATTACATGGATAGAGATCTGGAATTACCCATCTATCTATTCCATCAAGGAACCGCCGCAAAAGCCTATGAACTGATGGGCGCTCATCCGTCAGTTCAAGATGGGAAGGCGGGGTACCTTTTCCGTGTCTGGGCTCCCAATGCAAAAAATGTAGCCGTCATGGGTGACTTTAATCAATGGAACGAATCCGGTTTCCCGATGGAACGGATCACGCCCCAAGGGATATGGCAAATCTTTCTACCTAATATCAAAGAGTATTCCGCATATAAATATATCATCGAAGATGCCCATGGAAATCTGATTACAAAAGCAGATCCCTATGGTTTTCATATGGAAACGAGACCCGGTACTGCATCGAAAACCTTCGATGTAGACCGGTATGTCTGGAAAGATCTGGAGTGGCGCAGCCGGCAGAAAGTGAAAACATCTTATTCCGCGCCGATGAACATCTATGAAGTACATTTGGGATCATGGCGGAAATATCAGGACGGCAATTATTTTGAGTATGATAAATTGGCGGAAGAGCTAATTCCCTATGTTGCTGACATGGGCTATACCCATCTGGAACTGATGCCGGTTTCAGAATACCCCTTCGACGGATCATGGGGTTATCAGGTGATGGGTTACTACGCGCCGACCTCGAGATATGGCTCTCCGGAAGGCTTCATGTCCTTTGTTGATGCCTGCCATCAAGCAGGGATATCTGTGATTCTCGATTGGGTACCGGGGCATTTTCCGAAGGATAGCAACGGCCTATACCGATTTGACGGACACAACTGCTATGAATACGATGACCCCAAAAAGAACGAACATGAGGAGTGGGGAACCAGAATTTTCGACTGGGGCAAAAATGAGGTTCGAAGCTTTCTGATTTCAAATGCCATGTTCTGGATGGAAAAATACCACATAGATGGGTTGAGAGTCGACGCGGTCGCTTCTATGCTCTATCTGGACTACGGAAGGAAGGATGGGCAGTGGAACCCCAATATCAATGGTGGAAATGAAAATCTGGAAGCGGTCACGTTTCTCCAAGATCTGAACAAAACCATTTTCCGGTTTTACCCGAATGCGCTGATGATTGCGGAAGAATCCACCGCTTGGCCTCTGGTCACCAAACCGGTGGAGGGGGGGGGACTAGGTTTTAATTTTAAATGGAATATGGGCTGGATGAACGATACCCTGCAATACATGCGGACGGATCCACTATTCCGGAAAGGCTCTCATAGTAACCTGACCTTTCCATTAACCTACTTTTTCTCTGAAAATTACATTTTACCCCTTTCCCATGATGAGATCGTCCACGGAAAGGGATCCCTGTTGAATAAAATGCCTGGAGAATACGAATTGAAATTTGCAAATCTCAGAACGTATCTGTCTTATATGATGGCGCATCCAGGGAAAAAGCTGCTATTTATGGGAGGAGAGCTTGCCCAGTTTTCTGAGTGGGACTTTAAAAATGAGTTGGATTGGAGCCTTCTGGAATATGATATGCATAATAAATTTCATGGATTTATCCGAGAGCTAAACCATTTTTACTCTGATTCATCAGAGCTGTGGGAGCAGGATGACGGTTGGGAAGGCTTCCAATGGATTCAACCAGATGATTCCGACAGCAACATCCTAACCTTCCGGAGAATCAATAAAAAAAATGATGAACTAATTATCGCCTGCAATTTTTCTCCCGTTCACCGTGAAGCATATCGAATAGGCGTTCCGAAACCGGGTATCTATCATACAGTATTTCATTCCGGTTTGGCTCGGTACGGGGGGACCTGCGAAAATCCAGCAAGTGAAATTATCGCAGATCCCTTCCGGCAAAACGAGTATGAATATTCCCTAGAAGTAGACCTACCAGGTCTATCCACAATCTTTTGGAGGTGATCACAATGTACTACGAAAAGAAAAAGGAAATGATTGCAATGCTTCTGGCGGGAGGGCAGGGAAGCCGCCTTGGGATTCTTACCAACCACGTGGCAAAACCTGCAGTCCCATTCGGAGGCAAATACCGAATTATTGATTTCACCATATCAAACTGCGTAAATTCCGGTATTGATACCATCGGAGTCTTGACCCAGTACCGGCCATTGGAGCTGAACGCCTATATCGGTAACGGGCAGCCATGGGATCTGGATAGACTCTTCGGCGGAATTACCATTCTACCTCCCTATATGAAGGCAAATGCAGGGGAATGGTATAAAGGAACTGCCAACGCTATTTATCAGAATATCGAGTATATTGAAATGAATCACCCGACCTATGTCCTGATTTTATCCGGCGATCACATCTACAAGATGAATTATCAGATGATGCTGGAATATCATATTGAAAAAAATGCCGATTGTACCATCGCGGTGCTCAATGTACCACTGGAAGAAGCAAGTCGTTTTGGCGTGATGAACGCCGATGAAACTTTGAAAATATATGAATTTGAAGAGAAACCACTACAGCCAAAGAGCACTTTGGCCTCCATGGGCGTGTACATTTTCAACTGGGAAAAACTGAAATCATATCTTGTTGCGGATGAAGCCGATAAAAAGTCGGAGAACGATTTTGGAAAAAACATCCTGCCCAATATGCTTGAGGCAGGCGAAAATATGTATGCCTACGAATACAAGGGATATTGGAAGGATGTAGGGACTGTAGAGTCCTTATGGGAAGCCAATATGGATCTGCTGAATCCGGAGGTGCCGATCGAGCTGAACGATCCCCCATGGAAGATTTATTCCAGAAACGCGACACTTCCGCCTCAGTATATTGGAAACAATGCCAAACTGAATAATGTAACGATATCGGAAGGCTGCAGCATCGATGGAGAAATAGAAAACAGCATTATATTTCCCGGTGTCACCATAAAGGAAGGCGCCGCCATCAGAAATTCTATCTTGATGCCGGGTGTAACCGTTGGGAACCACTCAACCATAGAATATACGATCATCGCTGCGGACACCGTGATTGGGTCCAATGTTTGCATGGGTGCATGCGCAATGCCCGTCGAACCGGGTCGTCATCCGGAAATCAGTGTAATCGGTCAGGGCATCACCATTGCAGACGGAACAGTGATACCGCCCGGGGCCATGATTGGTGAAAGTATCTTACAAAAGGAGGGAGAATAATATGAACGCATTGGGGATTGTTTTTTCCTATTCTGAGCATGAAAATCTTCGGGAACTGACGAAAATCAGAACACTGGCCTCTGTACCTTTCGGAGGCAAATACAGAATTATTGATTTTCTCCTTTCAAATTATGTGAATTCGGGAATTCATGACATCTCGATCATTACAAGAAATAATTTTCACTCCCTAACCGACCACCTGGGCGCCGGAAAAGAGTGGGATTTAACAAGAAAAATCGGCGGCCTGAGAATCCTTTCACCGTTTTCAACTCCCGGAATTTCAGATCACAACGGTAACTATTTAGGGACCATCGATGCGTTATTCAAAAGTATGCATTCGATTAAGCGATCCAGGGCTGATTATGTCATCCTGACAGGAAGCAATATCATTTGCAGCATTAATTATGACGATGTGCTGAAACGCCATATTGAGCGAAATGCAGACATCACAGTAGTTTACACAAATCCGAGAGAAGGGGTGGTCATTCCTTCCGATGCTGCTTTGATTCGAATGGATGATAAAGAACGGGTATACGAACTGGCGTATAATAAAGAAGATATTATCCGGCAGGATACACCAATGTGCTTGGGCATGTTTGTCTTACGGAAATCGTTACTGGAATCGCTAGTTGCAGATGCAATTGCCTATGGACGTTTTGATTTTTATCACGATATCATCCAACGGCTCTGCGGCAATCTTAATATCCTTGGTTACGAACATAAAAAAATCTATTTTGAAATAAGCAGCGTTTCTGGCTATATGAATGAAAATATGAAATTGCTTGATGAGAATATCAGAAAACAGATTTTTGAAAAACCTGTTTATACAAAAGTAAAGGATAGTGTTCCTGCGCAATATTGCATCGGCAGCAAGGTCTCCAATTCCATTGTTTCCGATGGCTGTAAAATTGAAGGGACAGTGATAAACTCCATTCTGTCCAGAGGGGTCATTATCGGGAAAGGCGCAGTCGTGAAAAACAGCATCATTTTGCAAAACACGGAAATCATGCGTAATGTGACGCTGGACAACGCGATTCTCGATAAAGACGTTATCGTAAGGGAAAACCGTCAACTGGTAGGACATGAAACCTATCCCGTTGTAATTGAAAAGAAAAGCATTATTTAAGCTGTACAAAGTGTGTTATACATAAAAAATGAAGATCGGCAGGTGAGTCTAGTGAACATTCTTTTTATCAGTACAGAAGCAGCTCCCTTTGCGAAAAGCGGCGGACTCGGTGATGTAATCGGATCACTCCCCAGAGAATTAAACAAGTTGGGAGCCGATGCGCGGGTCATGTTGCCTTTATACAAGAGCATTTGTAAAAAATATAAATCAAAAATGAAATTGGTTAAGGATTTTGCTGTAACGCTTTCCTGGCGAACACAATATTGCGGTATCTATCAAATGGAACACGAAGGGGTTACTTTTTACTTCCTGGATAATGAACAGTACTTTGACCGCGATGCATACTATGGGTATTACGATGATGGAGAGCGATTTGCGTATTATTCGAAAGCGGCCCTCGAAGCATTGAATAGCCTTGATTTTACACCAGATATCCTGCATTGCAGCGAATGGCAGACTGCACTGGTTCCGGTTTACCTGAAGACCCTGTTTCGTGAGAATTCCTTCTTCTGCAGGTTAAAAACAGTATTTACCATCCATAATATTGAATACCAGGGGAAGTATGACCCTGGTATTCTCCATGATCTACTGGGTCTTACCGAGGCCGACAGGGGGATTCTGGAATATGACGGAGCAATCAACTATATGAAAGGCGCAATCGTGACCTGTGATCGACTGACGACAGTCAGCTGCAGCTATGCGGAAGAAATCCTATATCCTTTTTATGGGAGGGGCCTTGAAACGATCATAAAAGAAAACCGTTACAAACTTAGCGGTATTTTAAACGGAATCGATACCAATCTGTATAATCCGTTCAGGGATCCTTTCCTGAACGCCAAATTTTCAAAGAACACGCCGACGAAGAAGCGGGGAAATAAAACTGCTCTTCAGGATTGTCTGGGATTAAAGCAGGATGCTGAAATACCCATTATTGCCATGATTGGAAGGCTGGCGGAGCATAAGGGAATCGAACTCGTCATCGAAGCCTTTGATGAAATAATGCTGGAAAAGATCCAGTTCGTTATTCAAGGCACTGGAGAATCGAGCTATGAGGATTTTTTCCTATCAAAGGCGCTCGAATATCAGGGCAGGATGTCGGCGGCAACGGTTTTTTCTGCAGAGCTTGCCAGCAAGATCTATGGGGGCGCCGATCTCTTTCTGATGCCATCCATCAGCGAACCATGCGGATTAGCACAGATGATTTCTCTGCGTTACGGAACCATACCGATCGTGCGGGAAACCGGCGGGCTTGCGGACAGCATCGTTCCATTCAACCCCGAAACGAGGAAAGGAAACGGGATTTCCTTTCAATCAGTCAATGCACAGGATATGCTGGGGGCAATCAAAAGGGCTATCGCACTGTACTGGGATAAGGAGCAATGGGCGATCCTCGTGGACAATGGCATGAAATCAGACTTTTCCTGGAAATCCTCTTCAAAAGAGTATCTGCGGCTTTACAAGGAAATGATGAAATAAATTAACACTGAAACAAGAAGAGAAAGGTTACTAATACATGGAGAAAAACTACACATCAAAAGAGATATCAGAGTTGATTGAAGGAAAGCTCTTGCGGCACTTCGGCCGGGAGGGCAGTAATGCAACGAAACTGCAAATATATCGCGCCGCCTGCCTTGTGGTGCGTGATATTTTATCGGAAAAATGGTTGAAAAATCATGACATCATATGCTCTCAGACAGAAAAGCAGGTCATTTATCTGTCAATGGAATTTTTGCCCGGCACATCTTTAAGGAATCATCTCTTTAATCTGGGACTGGAAGATATTTTACAGTCTGCTCTGAAGGACTACGATCAGGAGCTCGAAGAATTTTACACGATGGAACCGGATGCGGGCCTCGGAAACGGTGGCTTGGGGAGATTGGCATCCTGTTATTTGGATGCAATTTCTTCCTGCGGCATGTTTGGACAGGGAATGTCGATCTGCTATGAGTATGGGATTTTCAAGCAGAAGATACAGGATGGAAAACAGATTGAACAGCCCGACGACTGGCTTGATCTCGGAGATTGCTGGCTCATTACCAAGGAAGACGAATCGGAGGAGGTCCATTTTGGCGGAACGCTGTCCGAGGTCTGGGACGACATGGGTAGAATGAAGCTAATCCATCAGAATTATGCCACAGTAATCGCGGTTCCCAGGGATATGTTGATTTCCGGATATCGGAGTGATGCCGTCAATACCTTACGACTCTGGGAGTCGACCTCACCCATCAGCATTGATATGGAGCTGTTTGCAAAGGGAGAATATCTGCAATCTATGGAGGAGAAGCATCAGGCTGAGATCATATCAAAAATTCTATACCCTGAGGATGCCCACGATGAAGGAAAAACCCTGCGCATGAAGCAACAGTATTTTTTCATATCTGCTTCCATGCAGACACTGACCAAGCGCCATATGTTGACCTACGGAAAGCTGGATAATTTCCACGAAAAAATAGCAGTGCATATCAACGATACCCATCCAACCATGTCGATTCTGGAGCTGATGCGTATTTTGATAGATATCTATGACTATGAATGGGAAGAGGCATGGGATATCGTTACAAAAACCGTATCTTATACAAATCATACGGTAATGCCGGAGGCACTGGAGCAATGGCCGGAATCCCTTTTCGCAGGACTGCTTCCAAGACTCCATTCTATATTAAAAGAAATCAACCGCAGACATAATGAGGAATTGCTAAAGGCATTTCCCGATGATGAGCCCCTCAGAAATGAAATGGCCATCATAGGGAATGGGAAAATCAGAATGGCAAACCTCTGCGTGGTTGCTTCTCATACGGTGAACGGCGTATCATCTCTGCATAGCAGGATCATCAAAGATAAGCTGTTCAACGGATTTACCCGTTTAACACCGGATAAGTTTACCAACGTTACCAATGGCATTGCATATCGCAGATGGCTTTGTCAGGCGAATCCCAAGCTTTCGAACTTTATTGAAGAACTCTGTGGCCCGGGATTCATAAAAAATTCCCAAGAGCTTGAGCTTTTGTTGAAGTTTAAGGAAGACCGCACTGTTTTAGAGCAGCTTGCCAAGATCAAGCGGGAAAATAAAATCAAACTGGCCGATTATATAAAAACTCATAATAACATTATTGTAAACCCGGATTCCATCTTTGATGTACAGGTTAAACGGCTCCATGAGTACAAACGTCAGCTTTTAAACCTGATCCATATCATTGATCTTTATAATAAAATCAAGGAAAATCCGAATCTGGAGATGCAGCCACGAACGTTTCTCTTCGGCGCAAAAGCCGCAGCAGGCTACTATATGGCAAAGCAGATTATCCGTTTGGCTTGCAAACTGTCGGAACAGCTAGAAAAGGATCCTGTGGTAAGGGATCGCATAAAAGTCGTTTTTCTCGAAAACTATTCTGTATCCCTATCCGAGTTGATTATGCCTGCAGCGGATCTCTCAGAACAGATTTCATTGGCGGGAAAAGAAGCATCGGGAACGGGAAATATGAAACTGATGCTCAATGGAGCGGTTACCATTGGCACCATGGACGGTGCCAATGTTGAAATTTACAACGCAGTAGGAGATGAAAACATTTTCATCTTTGGTATGGGTGTAGAACAGGTGGAGCAGCTCAGCAAAGAAGGGACGTATAGTCCATGGGGATTTTATCAGGATAACCGCAGCATCTCTGCCATCATCAAGTTTCTTGCCAATGGGATCTTGGAGGATTCCTTTGGAGATATTATCAATTCTCTGACGACAGGCTTTAACGGAGAAGCGGATCAGTATTTTGTCATTGCGGATTTTGAAAGCTATAAAACCGCCCAAACAGAAGCCGCCCAGGCATATCAGGACACCTTCCGATGGGGAGGAATGTCCCTGACCAATATCGCAAAGTCCGGCATATTCTCTGCAGACAGAAGTGTGCGAGAATATGCAGATCGAATTTGGAGGATACCATCATTAAATGATTCAATTTAATTCCAGAAAAGCCTATTACAAGCATCCCTTTGGGGCAATCAAAAAAAATACAGACCTGTTCCTGCGAATAAAAATAACAGGAGACAGGCCTGTTATTTCTGCATCCCTTTTTTTCATAAATGATGAGAACGGTAACGTGATCAGGACGGAAGGGAAGCTGGAAGGAGAAGTGCTCTATGAATTTTCTCTGCAGATCGATCAGATCGGCCTGTATTTTTATTATTTTGAGGTAATCTATCAGGATAACAGCCTGGATGTGACACCTCATAATCAGCTGACCGTATATTCCGATGATTTCTCTACACCCCAATGGCTGAAAACCGGCGTGATGTATCAGATCTTTCCAGATCGTTTTGCGCGCAGTGATCGTTACGGAGCGCCGCCGCAGAATAAAAACTATAGCCTTAGAAATGATTGGGGAGGCCTGCCCCAGGATCAACCTGATGAGGATGGGATTGTTCAGAACAATGATTTCTTCGGCGGAAATCTCAGGGGAATCCTCGAGAAACTCGACTATCTGAAAGATCTGGGTGTGACGGTAATCTACCTCAATCCTATCTTTGAAGCATACTCCAACCATCGCTATGATACTGCAGATTATAAAAAAATTGATCCCATGCTGGGCACGGAGGATGATTTCATACTGCTGTGTGGGGAAGCAAAGATAAGAGGGATACGGATCATCCTGGACGGTGTATTCAATCATACAGGAAGCGACAGCCTGTATTTCAATAAAAGTGGTCGCTATCCAGAGCTGGGTGCTTATCAAAGCAAAGAATCCCCTTATTACAAATGGTATCACTTCATTGAATTTCCTGACAGTTATGACGCCTGGTGGGGCATTGATACACTGCCCAATGTGAATGAAATGGAACCTTCCTTTTTAGATTATATCATCCGTTCAGAGGACTCAGTGATCAAGCACTGGCTGCGCTGTGGTGCCTCCGGATTCCGTCTGGACGTGGCTGATGAATTGCCTGATGGTTTTTTGGAAACATTACGGACGGCCGTAAAGGAAATCAAACCTGATGGAGCCGTAATCGGGGAGGTTTGGGAGGATGCATCCAACAAGATTTCCTATAGCTTAAGAAGAAAGTATTTTCTGGGAAATCAATTAGATACCGTAATGAATTATCCGCTGAAAAATGCAGTCATTGTTTATCTTGTTCACCGAAAAGACGGCCTAGAGCTGGAACAGGTCATAAACAGTATTTGGGAAAACTATCCTAAGCCTGCTTTTCAGACGTTGATGAATATCCTAGGAACACACGATACGCCAAGAATCCTGACCGTATTGTCTGAAAACAGTAAGGATGAGGATTATACCCGGCAGAGGTTGTTCCTTGCCTTTTTAATTATTTCATTTATGCCCGGAATTCCCTGCATATACTATGGCGATGAACGCGGCATGAAAGGAGGAAAGGATCCGTTTAACCGTATGTGCTTCCTTTCGGAAGACGGTGATCCGTCTATTCTGCGGTTCTTCAGACGACTGTTCACCTTTCGGAGAAAAATTGACGGACTGGAGGATCAGTCCTTTCGGCCAGGCTGGGCCGAAGGGGGCTTCTATTCCTTTCGCAGGGAGGGAAAAACTGGGCGATTGGTCATCGCCACAAATGTTGGAGATCAGGATTATTCACTAAATCTTGACCTGAACGAAAACGAAGTCTTGCAAGACTTCTTAATCAGTGGTTCCGTATCCTTTGAAAAGCAGGATGTTTTTCGAATCAAAGAAAATTCCGGCATTGTTGTATACATTAAGCATAGGGCAGAGTAGACCTTGTATTGAATTAAATACAAATGAAATCCCTGGATTGTATTGACATCACGGTAACGTCCAATTATGATAGTTTATACCGATTAACACCATATATGGTATGAGCGTAAAAACCGCTCAATAAATATGGTTAAATGATAGCATAATGGAGGTACCTAGCATTGGACGAAAGAAAACAGATATTAAAAAGGGATGGACGTTGTACAGAATTTAACGTTGAGAAGATTGCGAATGCAATCTATAAAGCCGCAGAGGTTTTAGGCGGAAAAGACCATGAAATGGCGCTTGATCTTGCCAAGAAGGTAGAGAGGTATATTTTTGATAACGGCCTATCCGACAGCCCAACTGTTGAGCAAATTCAGGATGCTGTGGAAAAAATCCTAATCGAGAACGGACATGCTAGAACAGCAAAGGAATACATCCTTTATCGCGCCGAACGCACAAGGATCAGAGAGATGAATACCCGTCTCATGAAGGTTTACGAGGATTTAACGTTTAAAGAGGCGCAGGATAATGATATTAAACGGGAAAATGCAAATATTGACGGCGACACCGCCATGGGGACGATGCTAAAATATGGTTCTGAAGGAGCAAAGCAGTTTTATGAGATGTTTGTACTTCATCCCGACCATTCAAAAGCCCACAGAGAAGGTGATATCCATATTCACGATCTGGATTTTCTAACCCTCACAACGACCTGCTGTCAGATCGACCTGGAAAAGCTGTTCCGCGGCGGATTTTCAACTGGACACGGTTTTTTAAGGGAGCCCAACGACATTCGGAGTTATGCAGCATTAGCCTGTATTGCCATACAGTCAAACCAGAATGATCAACACGGTGGTCAAAGCGTTCCAAATTTTGATTACAGCATGGCAGCCGGTGTGAAAAAGACCTACAAAAAGCTGTATTATAGCAATCTTGGTAAGAGCATGGATATTTTGTGCAATACGGTGGATGGTGAGACGAAGGCAAAAGAAATTGGTGCGGTCATAGAACGGGATTTTCATATCGAGCCCAACATGGCAGACGACAGCGATTACATAAAAAAAGAAGCAACCTATCTTGAGGAGTTTCTGACTGCAGATCAAATCAAGACGATTCAGCAGGTTGCCAAAAGCTATACGCAAAAGGAAATTAAACGAGCAACTTATCAGGCCATGGAAGCCTTTGTACATAATCTGAATACGATGCATTCCCGCGCGGGAGCACAGATCCCGTTCAGTTCCATCAATTACGGCACGGATACCAGCCCCGAGGGGAGACTGGTGATTGAAAGTGTGCTGAAAGCAACAGAAGCAGGTCTGGGGAATGGGGAAACAGCGATTTTTCCAATCCACATCTTCAAGGTCAAGGAGGGGATCAGCTTCAATCCCGAAGACCCGAACTATGATTTGTTTCAGTTAGCCTGCAAGGTTTCAGCGAAAAGACTGTTTCCGAACTTTTCATTTTTGGATGCGCCGTACAATCTCCAGTTTTATGATCCCAACAACCATGATACAGAGGTTGCCTACATGGGCTGCAGAACAAGAGTGATTGCAAACAATAACGATAAAACAAGACAAACGGTAGGCGGAAGAGGCAATTTGAGCTTTACCTCTATCAATCTGCCGAGACTGGCCATCAAAGCCAACGGCAATGCAGATCTCTTCTTTGAGGACTTGGAAAGAAAAATAACCCTTGTCATCGATCAGCTTATGGAGAGATACAAGATCCAGGCAGCAAAAAAGGTGAAAAACTATCCATTCCTCATGGGTCAGGGTATCTGGATGGATTCAGATCAATTGGGACCCAATGACAACATTGGTGAAATATTAAAACACGGTACTCTGACCATGGGCTTCATTGGACTGGCGGAATGTTTAAAAGCCTTGATAGGAAGTCACCACGGAGAAACCGCTGAGGCCAGGAATCTGGGCATGAACATCGTCGGCTATATGAGAAAACGCATGGATGAGGCGTCAGAAAAGACTGGCTTTAATTATACACTCATTGCAACACCGGCAGAAGGACTTTCCGGTAGATTTGTAAGGTTAGACAGAGAAAAATACGGAAGCATAGAGGGTGTGACTGACAGGGAATACTATACGAATTCCTTCCATATTCCGGTTTACTTTAATATTTCAGCCTTTGATAAGATTAATATAGAGGCTCCGTATCATAGGCTGACCAATGCGGGACATATTACCTATGTTGAGCTTGACGGCGACCCTGCAAAAAATCCGGCTGCCTTTGAACGCATTGTACGCTATATGAAAGAAAGCGGAATCGGTTACGGTTCCATCAATCATCCGGTTGACAGAGACCCGATCTGCGGCTTTACCGGAGTCATCGATAACGAATGCCCCAAATGCCATCGGCTGGAAACGGAAGGAGATTTGGGCTTTGAGCGAATCCGAAGAATTACCGGCTATCTGGTCGGAACAGTGGATCGTTTCAACAACGCGAAGCGGTCAGAAGAGAACCAACGGGTAAAACACAGCGTTGAAGCAGGGTTTGAAATCATATGAGAATCGCAGGAATTGTCAGGGAATCCATTGTAGATGGACCGGGCTTGCGCTTCGCCATATTTGCGCAGGGCTGCCCCCATCGATGCCGAGGCTGCCATAATGAATCTACTCATGATTTCAATGGCGGTTATGATTGTTTACAAGATACGGTCCTTGCAGAAATCGATAAAAACCCATTGCTTACCGGTGTGACCTTTACTGGTGGAGAACCATTTTGCCAGCCAATGGAATTTTATAAGCTGGGCGTAGAAATAAAAGCGAGAGGCCTTGATATTGTGGCTTATTCAGGGTATACTTTAGAAGAACTATGGGAGATGTCCGAAAAAGACGTGTGGATTAAAAAGCTTCTTTCGCTCATAGATTTTCTTGTGGATGGGCCGTTTGTGCTGGAAGAAAAGGATCTTACCCTGGAATTCAGAGGCAGCAAAAACCAACGATTTATCTGTATGAAAAAAAGTGTTTTACAAGAAGAAATGTATATGGTATAATACCCCTTGTTTGATGTAAAAATTTATTTGCTTTAGAGCATTGCAATATAGAAGGAGGTGCGGCAGATGTCAAGAAAGTGTGAAGTATGTGGTAAGGGACAAGTATCTGGAAATAACGTTTCCCATTCCAACAGACATACCAGAAGAAAATGGAATGCAAATATTCAAACTGTAAAAGTTGACGAAAAAGGTACAGTTTCGAGAAAGAACGTATGCACAAGATGCATTCGTAGCAACAAAGTCAACCGCGCTATCTAATCATATTAGATATAAAAACCTGCAAAGTTTTGCAGGTTTTTTTTATCGCGGAAGCTACGACAGCCACTTTTTATGTTTCAATTCCTTTCTGTTCTGTAATGCGGGCAGCCTTGAATCAGTGCAATCCATATTTAACTGTTAAACAATTTAAATCCGCAGAAGATCATCAATCCTCCCAGGATGATAAGCCATAGCTTGAAGGGGAGCAAAAATGCGCAGATCGTGCAGATTCCGATGATCAAAAGGATCAATCCAAACAACTCTACTTCTCCGGGTTTTCGGCAGTGTAATTTCCTACATTTCATAGCAATCACTTCCTAATATTAATTGAGTATAAAAAAGGCAAATGCCAGGATGAGGATGACGAGGATAATATACCATACAAAAACAGGAACGGTATGTATTACAATAACCGCACCGGCAATCGCCATGATAACTCCTGTCAGCTTGATAACCAGTTTCTTCTCTCTCATCCAAAACCACCATTCGATAAGGACGGTAAGCCCCTTATTTATTGTATGTTTTTCAAAAGAGTATCGTGCAAAAATTATTTCTCATTTCCCTTTACTAGCTCGCCCAATTTACGAGGTAAATTGATGGCGAACTTATGCACTGAAATCACAAATTTTAATTTGTAGATTTCAACTGTTAAATATGGTAAAATGAACAACAGTAAGGGGGGCGATCGGTTTGCTTTATAGACTCGAGACGGCGGACGGAATCATATCAATTGACAAGACGGTTGTTGGTAAAATCATAGCCGATGCCGTAGGGCAATTCAAAGGAAAAGTTTTCATATCAAACCACAAAGGAAAAGCCGTATCAGGTTTTGCGGCAAAACTCGGTGTGGTGGACGACACCAGTTCCATGGAGATCAATTTCGAAAACAACGGACTTGATATCCGGTTTTATATATTGATTCGTTTTGGCACCAGTATCAACCTTGTCACGGAGCTGCTCATTGAAACGATCAAGAAAAATTCGGAAGAAATCACAGGGCTTGAAGTCAACAGTATCGCAGTAGTTGTAACCGGCATTGTTTCCAAACAGACGGTAAGAAGAAATATTGAGGTAAGAGGATAGCCGGGTGATCAATATGAATTTACAAAAAAAAGTGAGCGAAATCAAAGGGATCGGGCCGAGAAAGTCCGTCGCTTTGCACAAAATAAATATTGAACTCATCGAGGATTTTTTATTCTTTTATCCAAGGGATTATGAGGACCGGCGCGAAATGAGGACGATCCTTTCCCTGCGCGATGGCATTACCGCTCTGGTGAAAGGGAAATTGATCCTCAAGGTAAAGGGAAGAGGCAGGCTTCCGAGAAAACAAACCTTAAAGCTTTTCGTTCAAGATGAAACCGGAGCAATGGAGGTTGTTTTTTTTCATGCGGGCTTCCTGGAAAAGACGCTTCTGCAAAATGAAGAATATATTTTTTACGGCAAGGTTACTGTGAATAGGGGCAAAATCCAGATGCTCCATCCGGACATATCCAAGTATGAACCCGATCAGGAGCAGGCCATTTTGCCGATTTACCCGTTGACGGGCGGTATCTCACAGGGAGAAATGCGAAAATGGCAACGAGGAGCCATGGCATACCTTCCGGAACTGGAAGAGTATTTGCCGGGAAACACATTGGAAAGAAACCGACTTTGCAGCATCCACTATGCCATCGAAAATATTCACTACCCTTCAGATCGAAAGCGGCTGATGGAAGCGAAGTACCGGCTTATTTTTGAAGAGCTTTTATTTCTCCAGACCGGTTTGCTTGCTATCAGGAATAAGATGACTGCCATGGAAAAGGGAGTTCGATTTTCCTCTATGGTCCCCATGGAAGAATTTACTACTTCACTGCCTTATGCGTTGACGGGCGCACAAAACCGTGTGCTTACAGAGATCAATGGGGATATGGAGTCCGGAAAGGTAATGAACCGCCTCGTGCAAGGTGATGTTGGATCAGGAAAGACGATCATTGCCGCTGCAGCCATGTACAAGGCCGTAAAAAGCGGATTTCAGGCTGCTATGATGGCGCCGACGGAGCTTTTGGCCAGACAGCATTTTGAGAGCCTTAAATCGGAATTTTTAAAATATGAAATCAAGGTCGGATTTTTATCCGGTAGTATCCCAATAAAAGAAAAAAAAGATATTTTAGAACAAATAGAAACCGGTCAGCTGGATATCATAATCGGTACCCACGCTGTAATTCAACCGGGAGTAAAATTTTCAAACCTAGGTCTGGTCATTACTGATGAGCAGCATCGCTTTGGTGTAAATCAAAGGTCTATCCTTTCACAGAAGGGACGAAACCCCGACGTACTGGTAATGACTGCAACGCCCATACCCAGAACCTTGGCAGTGATACTCTACGGGGATTTGGATATATCCATCATTGACGAAATGCCGCCGGGAAGACAGCAGATCATCACAAGAGCAGTGAAGGGAGAAAGCCGAGAAACCTCCTACGAATTTGTCAGAAGGGAAGTTACGAAAGGCCGCCAAGCATATGTTGTGGCGCCGCTCATCGAGGATTCTGAAAATCTGGATGCCAAATCCGCTTTAGGGCTTTACGACGAATTGAAAGACCGTTTCAGTGACTTTTCAGTCGCTTTTCTGCACGGGGCAATGAAGCCGGCTGACAAAGACCGGATCATGCAAAGATTCAATGAAGGACAGATTCAGATCCTGATTTCCACCGTTGTAATCGAGGTCGGAATCAATGTTCCCAACGCAACAATCATGCTCATTGAAAACGCCGAACGGTTTGGTTTGGCTCAGCTCCATCAGCTCAGGGGAAGAGTGGGCAGGGGAAAAGAGCAATCATACTGCATTCTGATTTCTGAAGGTGGATCTGAATTGGCGGAAGAACGGGCGAAAATCATGAAATCTACAAACGATGGCTTTCTCATCGCGGAGAAGGATCTTGATCTGAGAGGGCCAGGGGAATTCTTTGGGATGCGGCAGCACGGCGTTCCGGAATTAAAGCTTGCTGACCTTGTCCGGCATATTAAAATACTAAATACAGTACGAGAAGAAGCGGAACGGATTCTAAGCGAGGACCCGGCCTTGGCCGGAAAGGAATACGTCAAATTGAAAGAAAAAATCGACAGAATGTTTAAAAATGCAGAATCTTTAAACATCTAGACACAAATATTTGCTTTTTTATAATCTTATGTTAAAATAATGTTTAGTGAAGGAGGCAGCAGGATTGCGCATCATAGCGGGAGATTTTAAAGGGAAAAGACTGTTTACTCCGAAAGACAGCAAAATCAGGCCAACCACCGATAAGGTGAAGGAGTCCATTTTCAACATGATTGCAGCTTATCTTGAGGACGCGGTTGTTATAGATCTTTTTTCAGGAACGGGTAACCTTGGGTTGGAAGCGCTCAGCAGAGGGTCAAAACGTTGCTATTTTGGGGACAAGTCCCGGGAGAGTATCGCCCTTACAAAGCAGAACATCGCCCACTGTAGGCAAGAAAACCATGCAGTGATTCTTCCCGGAGATTTTGAACAAGTATTGAAAAAAATCCCTGAAAAGGCAGACTTAATCTTTCTGGATCCACCCTACAAGCATGGCTTGCTTCATGATTGCTTCGAACGCATTTCCGCTCTTTCGCTGTTAGCGGAAGAGGGTGTCATCGTAGTGGAACACGGTGCAAAAGAATTGTTAGAGGATCAGATTGCAGGATTTACGAAAAGAAAAGAAAAAACATATGGAACAATATCAATCAGCATTTACGGAATAGATTTGGAGGATACGAATCAATGATACAAAAGGTTCTTTATGCAGGCTCATTTGACCCGATTACCAACGGCCACCTTGATTTGATCAACAGAGCCGCAAAACTGGGAGATCATCTGATTGTAGGAGTAATTGACAATCAATCAAAAAAGCCGTTCTTTACTGCAGAAGAGCGAAAAGATATGATTGCAGAAGCAACAAGTCATATCCCCAATATGGTAGTGGACCACTTCAGTGGACTTTTGGCAGACTATGTAAAAAAGAATCGCATCGACGTTGTCGTCAGAGGACTCCGTGCAACAATGGATTTTGAATATGAAATTCAGATGGCGCAAATGAATGCCAGACTTTATAATAATGACGTTGAGACAGTTTTTTTAATGACGTGTCCGGATTATTCCTTTGTCAGTTCAAGCATTGTAAAAGAAGTATTTACACTGAATGGTGACATTAAAGGTTTGGTGCCTGACAAGGTATTGGAATACATGGAAAGAAAATGTAAAAGGTAAAGGGAGGAGATTCACTCAATGAAAGTGTTAGAACTATTGGATGAGATTGAAGAAATTGTTGATACAAGCTCAGGCTTTCCACTAACAGGGAAAATTTTAGTGGATGCAGAAGAAATCCTTGAAATCGTGAAGGAAATTAGAGTTGAGCTTCCGGATGAAATCCAGCAAGCACAATGGATTAAGGATGAAAGACAACGAATATTAGAAGAAGCCAAGAGAGAATATGAAACCATATTAAAGGATGCAAAGGTGCAAGCGGAAGCGTTGATCGAAAACGATGATATCACGGTAAAGGCGAAAATCCGCGCCGATGAAATCTTGAGAGTCGCCGAATCAAATGTGAAAGCGCTTAAAATGAGTACCTTTGATTATATCGACAGCATCCTTTATAATTTTCAGGACAAGATGGATCAATTAAATTCTGTCTATTTCCACGACATGTTCGGCAATCTGCAGAATACCTTTGATAAGATAAACAGTACGATCGTGGATAACAGAAACGAGATCAAGGAAATGGTCTACCGGACACAAATTGAAAACAACGATTAGAAGCAATGCATAATGCTTTATCCTCTATAATATGATGGAGTATGAGAAGGATAAAGAAAAAGACAATTTACATATTGGCCGGTGCGCTTTCCTGTATCGGCTGTTTGGTGATGATGGTTTTTCCATCCATCGCCCTGAATGCAGCGCAAAAAGGCATCTCTTTGTGGGCAGGCTCTGTTTTGCCCGCATTGCTGCCTTTTTTTATTTGTGCAAATTTCATGACGGCACTTGGGCTTCCCGAATACCTCGGCAGAATATTTGAGAAACCCTTTCAAAAGCTGTTTGGTGCACCGGGGGTCTCCGCATTTGTTTTTTCTGTCAGTATTACATCGGGTTATCCCATGGGAGCAAAGCTGATCGGAGATCTTGGAAGAAACAGAATGATCACGCAAAGTGAAGCAAGGAGAATGCTGACCTTCTGCAGTACTTCAGGTCCATTATTCATGCTGGGCGCGGTAGGTGCCGGAATGCTGCATTCAACAGCTGCCGGAGCTGTCATCGCCTTGTCTCATTATTTGGGAGCGCTGCTAAATGGCTTGCTCTACAGGATCTTTGTTCGCCGGAAACCGGAGCTTCACCATGTACTGCCGCAAAGAAAAATTACTGCAAAGGGAAGTTTGCTGGAAATTTTTACGGATTCCATGATCACATCCTTTCGTGCTTTGGGCATCATCTGCGGATACATTGTCCTATTTATGCTAATCTCAGATTTTCTTGATTTATCCGGAGTTTTAAATTCTTTTCAGTCAATGTGGAGTAAGGGTTTCATCAAAGGCTGTCTTGAAATGACCGTGGGCTGCGGCAGCATTGCGGAAATCTCTGAATTGACTCTACTGGTTCAATGTGTTCTCT
Organism: uncultured Bacillota bacterium; assembly: GCA_927441425.1. Lineage (GTDB taxonomy): Bacteria > Bacillota > Clostridia > Peptostreptococcales > Anaerovoracaceae > Anoxybacterium. The sequence goes on from CAKMKG010000002.1 coordinate 43,163, forward strand.
GCGCCATTCTGATCTCCTTCGGAGGCCTTTCCGTCTATGCACAATCCATGAGCATGCTGGCCGGACTGAACATCAGCAGCGTTTATTATCTGGTGACGAAGCTTACCCACGGATTGCTTGCGGGAATCTTGGCCTGGATCATCGGACCATCGATTTTAAATTTGACCGTGGTTTCAACCGGTTTGTTTGGAAGGGAAGAGATTGTTTATAGTCTAGGCTTTTTTTATCAATTGTTATTCTCATCTAAAATGGTTATAATGATTGTGTTCTTGTTCCTTGTTACGATATTGCTGGATAAATTGCTGAGGAGAATTCATGAAGGTTTTAGGGATCATAGCGGAGTATAATCCTTTTCACAATGGGCATCGATATCACTTACAGGAGTCGATCCGAATTGCATCTCCGGACTATTCCGTTTGCGTGATGAGCGGTAACTTTACCCAGAGAGGCGAACCAGCTATGGCGGATAAATGGATCCGAGCCGCCACAGCAGTAAATAACGGAATTGATCTTGTTCTGGAGCTTCCATTCGCCTTTGCCTGCAACAATGCAGAATATTTTGCAGGGGGTGCTGTGGATATTCTCAACCGGCTGGGTTGTGTGACTCATCTATCATTCGGAAGCGAAGCAGGAGAGCTTTCTGCGCTTTCCTCTGCAGCGGACTATCTTACCCATGAGAGTGAAGAATTAAAAAACTGTATTAAGGAATTCGCCGATCAGGGCATATCGTTTCCAAAAGCTAGATATGAGGCAGTTAAAAAATGCATGGGAAGCGTCTATTCCGACGTATTAATGAACGCAAATAACATTCTTGCAGTAGAATATCTGAAACAGCTCAATCTGACAAAAAGCAAGATGGTGCCCATCACCGTGAAGCGATATGGGACAGGCTATCATGATATGGGATCCTACGAAAACATTGCAAGTGCCACTGCAATCCGCCATCAATTGGAGAAATCCGCCTGCTTAAGTACGATATCCGACCTCATTCCATCCGAGACATATCAAGTTTTACAAAGCATTGATAAGGGTATTAATTTATCACTTAACGATTTTTACCAATTGCTACTTTATCAAATTTTAACCAGCGATACCCAGCGGCTCGGAAGCGTTCTTTCTGCAACAGAAGGACTGGAAAACAGAGTAAAGCGGGCTGCCTCTGAATCCGTAAATATGGATTCCTTAATCAAGGCGGTTTTATCGAAGCGTTATACCGAAACAAGAATCCATCGGCTGCTGACCCATATCTTGATCCATCTGGATAAAGATAGCTTTCGAGCCCTCTGGAACAACCATATCAATTACGCGAGAGTTCTGGGCTTTAACCAAAGAGGGGCTTCCCTATTAAAAAAAATAAAGAAAGAAGAACTTAGCACCATTCCGATTTTAACAAATATCAATCGTGAAATTTCCAAAGATTCTGAGGAATGGAAGCTTCTGAAATACGACATCACCGCTTCTGATATCTATAATCTAGTTGCACACGGGGAAATCTACTCTCATTCCGATTATGTAAAGAAGCCCTATAAGAATTTTGACTAAAATCGCATTTTTACCGGAATAAGGTTGTGTTAAAAATTAGATTACCTAAATGCCTTGAAAAAAACTACATTTCGACTATAATGAAATAAGTTGATTATTATTTAATGGAGGACATTTGAATGAAAGTATTAGTTATTAACTGCGGGAGTTCATCACTGAAATATCAGGTTCTTGATATGACAAATGAAACGCTTTTGGCAAAAGGACTTGTTGAAAGAATAGGCCTCGAAGGTTCTTTTCTGACCCATGAAAAAATAGGAATGGACAAGTTCAAGGTGGAAGAACCTATGGAAAACCATAAGGATGCGATCGGCCACGTGCTAAAAGCATTAATAGACGCAAATCATGGCGTGGTAAGTACTATGGATGAAATCGGTGCAGTTGGACACCGAGTTGTTCATGCCGGAGAAAAGTATGCATACTCTGTGATGTTGTCGCAGGACGTCATCAATGCTCTGGAGGAATGCGTAGAATTGGCTCCGCTTCACAATCCACCGAACCTATTGGGAATTGAAGCCTGCATGGATCTTATGCCGAATACGCCGATGGTAGGTGTATTTGATACGGCATTCCATCAGTCTATGCCTCCTGAATCCTATATTTATGCAATTCCATACGAATATTATGAAAAATATGGAATCAGAAGATACGGCTTCCACGGTACAAGCCATAAATATGTTGCAGAAAGAACAGCGGACATTTTGGGCGTCAATATCGAAGATTTAAAAATCATTACCTGCCATCTTGGAAACGGTGCCAGTGTGACCGCGATCAAGAGAGGAAAGTCCATTGATACAAGCATGGGCTTCACTCCGTTGGAAGGTCTCGTCATGGGAACAAGATCCGGTGATATTGACCCTGCGATTGTATCTTATATCAGACAAAAGGAAAATCTTGCTCATGGGGAAGCAACAAACATCCTGAACAAGAAATCCGGCGTACTGGGGATTTCCGGCGTGAGCAGTGATTTCAGAGACCTGGAAATAGCTGTTGCAGAAGGAAACGAAAGAGCAGCACTGGCTTTAAAAGTATTCGCCCATAAAGTAAAATTTTATATTGGGGCTTATATTGCTGAAATGAACGGAGTGGATGCAATCGTATTTACCGCGGGAGTCGGCGAGAATGATATTAATATGAGAGACGTGATCTGCAGCGAGCTTGGTAATCTTGGGATTAAGATAGACCTTGTAAAAAATAAGGTGAGAGGGAAAGAGACCATTATCAGCAGAGACGACTCAAAGGTCAAAATTTTACTGGTTCCAACCAATGAGGAGCTCATGATTGCTAGAGACACCTTTAACATCGTAAAATACGGCAAAGTAAAATAAGGGTTGACAAAGATAAATGACCCATATATAATTTAGAAGTTAGTTTTATGGAACGACACTAGAAAGAGATTTAACGAGCAGAAGGAGGTGTAGAATAATGGCAGTTCCAAAGAGAAAAACGTCAAAAGCAAGAAGAGATAAGAGAAGATCTCCTAATATGAAGATGGCAGCACCTGGATTATCCACTTGTCCTAAGTGCCACGAGCCTAAGCTTCCTCACAGAGTATGCCCGAATTGCAATTACTACGACGGTAAGGAAATTGTTGCCGCAGAAGCATAAAAAACCAATAAACGCCAGCTAAGCTGGCGTTTTTTTATCGTATAGCAATGATATTTCTTAAGTGGCGTCAGCAACTTTTTTATGTATAAAATAATCCTCCGGCCTAGCAGAACCGGAGGATTTCATTTCGTATATCACGCATAATCAAGGCAGGATTCCGAACGAGCTTTGGCAACGTTCCGTTCTGGAACTACGACTCGCTTTGCTCGCTGCTGTAATTTATCCGACTGAAAAAAGTGTTTTCTAAGAAAAACCGTGAAACCGATTACCGTCTTTATACGAAGCATGAAAAGACGGCGGTTTTCGTGAAAATACTTTTTTTAGGTCATGTCATCCATACTATATAGGCCGCTTGACTTTGCATAGATGAATTTCGCCGCTTTCAAGGCGCCGTGTGCAAATACTTCTTTGGAGTATGCTGTATGGGTCAATTCAATAACCTCGTCGGGACCTGCAAAGATCACCGTATGTTCTCCAGGTATGCTGCCGCCGCGAACCGCGTGGATCCCCATCTCACCAATACTGCATTGATCATTTTTACTATGTCTACCGAAAATAAATTCCTTCTTGTTCGTAACAGCTTCATTGACAGCATTCGCAAGCAGAAGAGCTGTGCCGCTGGGTGAGTCTATCTTTTTGTTATGATGCTTCTCTATAATTTCAATATTAAAATCCTCTTCCAAAATAGCGACAGCGGCTTTCAACATTTTTGAAAGCACGTTGATACCAAGGGACATGTTTGCAGAATGGAATACCGGGATTTCTTCTGATGCCTTCCAGATTAGTTCAAGCTCTGTATCGCCCAGCCCTGTCGTTGCAATGACAACAGGTACCTTTGTCTTAACACAGTAAGCAAGAAGGTCTTCGATGGCATCATGTCTTGAAAAATCGATGACAACATCTGCCTTGGTTTCACAGTCCAAAGGAGACATATAAAGCTTGAACGGCACGGGTTCACTGCTCATATTCAGATCAATTCCGGCGATGATACTTAATTCGGAATCCTGTGAAATGATCTTTTGCAATGTTTTTCCCATTTTTCCGTTGCAGCCATTTAGGATGATGTTTAACATACAAACCTCCTTTTTCTTTCTGCGCAATATACTTGTTAATTTTACGCAATTATACTTATTGATTATGGGTCATGTTTCAGATCAGGCCATATACAGCCAGTTCTCTCCGTATCGTTTCCAAGGATTTTTCATCGGGCGGGCAGAGGGGGAGGCGATACTCCAACTCAATTTTACCCATCAGATTCAGTGCTGCCTTTACCGGGATTGGATTAACTTCGATGAACATAGCATCAATCAAATGTTTCATGTCCAGCTGCAGCTTGCCGGCTGCTTTTGTTTCACCGGAAAGATACTTCATGACCATCGTGTGGGTATCCCTTGGAACAATATTAGCAACCGTTGATATGACACCGATTCCGCCTACTGACAGCAGGGGAACAATCATATCGTCATTGCCGGAATAAAGATTGAAATCCTCCCCGATACATTTTGCGATTTCGACAACCTGAGAGATATTGCCGCTTGCTTCCTTGATCCCCACGATATTAGGGTGCTGAGACAGTTCAAATACAGTAGAAGGGCTTATATTCACACCAGTCCTTGATGCAACCGAGTAAATAATGATAGGAATTTGCACTGCGTCTGCAATTTTGGTATAGTGCTGAATAAGCCCTTTTTGTGTGCATTTGTTGTAATATGGAGTTACCAGCAATAAGCCATCTGCGCCTAAGCCTTCCATTTCCTTGGACATATAGACAGCATGTGCTGTGTCATTGCTTCCGGCCCCTGCGATGACCGGAACTCTTCCATTTGCTTTTTCGACAGCATACCGAACAGTCTCAATATGTTCTTTATCATTAAGTGTAGAAGCTTCGCCGGTGGTTCCGCAAATGATAATTGCGTCAATCTCCTGAGAGATCTGCCAGTCAATCAGCTGACCCAGGCTGGGAAAGTCAACCTCCCCGTCTTTAAACGGAGTAACAATTGCAACACCTGCACCTGTGAAGAGTGTCATGAAGACTCACATCCTTCTTACCTTAATTATTCAATTTTCACTTTTCTCTGGTTCTTTCTACTATTTTATGAGTATTCTTCTTTATTATTAATGCTACTATTTTTCTATTGTTTGATCAATACTTCTGCAATTTGTACCGTATTGGTGGCAGCGCCTTTTCGGATATTATCCGCTACAACCCAAAGGTTTATTCCATTTTCAACGCTGAAATCTCTTCGGACTCTTCCAACAAAGACTTCATCTTTTCCCGCAGCATCTCTCGCAAGAGGGTAAACGGAATTTTCTAGATCATCCTGCAGGACGATGCCAGGTGCTTCTAATAGCAGTTTTTTCACGTCTTCGATTTCAAAAGGTTTTTTCAACTCCACATTGACGGATTCGCTATGGGAATCAAACACGGGAACACGAACCGTGGTGGCGGTTATTTTAAGTGTGTCATCTCCGAGGATCTTCCGTGTCTCGTTGACCATCTTCATCTCTTCCTTTGTATAACCGTTTTCCAGAAATACATCAATCTGAGGCAGGCAATTCCCGGCAATAGCGTGGGGATAAGCTTCCTTGATGTCATTGCCCTTCAAACCTTCTTTAAGATCATTGATTCCCTTTACGCCCGAGCCGGATACGGCCTGATACGTTGAATAAACAATACGCTTAATTCCGTATTTATCATAGAGCGGCTTTAAAGCAACCACTGCCTGAATCGTGGAGCAGTTAGGATTCGCAATGATACCTTTATTCCATTTGATATCTTCCGGGTTTACCTCCGGTACCACGAGGGGCACTTCCTTATCCATTCTCCATGCGCTGCTGTTGTCAACAACGACCACACCCTTGGAGGCAGCGATGGGTGCAAACTTCAAGCTGATGGATGCGCCCGCCGAAAATAGAGCAATGTCAATCGGCTTGTCAAAGGATTTCTCTGTTAATTCCTCAACAATATAGTCCTTGCCCTTAAAGGTAATTGTGGTGCCGGCAGACTTTGCTGACGCCATTATATATAGATTTTCAAAAGGAAAATTTCTTTCCTCAAGTACCTTTAGAAATGTGCTGCCAACAACTCCGGTTGCGCCAACGATAGCTAAATTTGGTTTTTTGTTCATGATTTTATCCTCCTATATGTGCACTTATAATTCTCAAACAAACAGAGTATCCGGCACATCTGTTTGATTAAAAAAGAATACCATAAAATTTTATAATTATAATATTATATACCATTTCAAGAGGAATGTTTAAACTATTTTTGTGCTTTTGAATACTTTTTTTTCTGCAAAATTGTGGTATAATTAGAAACGTATGAATAAATCAAAAGGCGATAGGTAAGAGGTAATACTTTATGGTCGATGAGAAGAAAAGACGGGGGAGACCTCCCGGAACGAAGAATAAACAGAAAAGCAAAGACGAAACCACTAAAGTTGCGGCAGGGAACAAGCTGAAGGATGAAATCTGGGCCATTGTAATTCTGGCATTAGGCATATTTTTGGTCGTTTCCCTTCAAACAGAAGCGGCAGGTCAATTCGGTCATATCATCTCCAGAGTCTTAAAGGGCAGTTTTGGATTCATCGCTTATGTGCTGCCATATTATTTGATTCTATACGGCTTATTGCTTTTCGCCAAGCGTACCGCACATATCAGTGGCCGCTCCTTACTCTTTCTTTTTTTGATTTTTCTTATGTTAACCTTACTCAATTCCGCTCAGTATCTGGGCGCAGATACAAGCTATAACTTTTCGTTCCAGTTTATCGGACAGATGTACCAGCTTGGCACTGAATTGAAAACAGGCGGAGCCTTCGGCATGGCTGCGGGATATCTCCTCGTGAAAGTCATAGGAATGATCGGATTGTACATACTATCCATCGTAGTGATCCTCATCTCGGTTATGATCGTGATCAATACACCTGTATCCCAATTCTTTGACACCATGAAGGCGAAGAGAGAAGCGAAAAAGCTGGCCGAAAGCTCCGATACCATCGGAGTGATCCCATCAACACAACCTGCGACCGACCCTTCCGTGAAAGGAGTCGGCAAAAGCGCCGCCAACACAGAGAAGGTCATAACCGGTCATGATACACTACATCCTTTTGAGAAGAAAGAGTACAAGCATAACACCATGGAACTACCCGTTATAGAGCAGTTTCCTGTGCATATTGGCCCCATGACGGAGAATCAGATAAAAATACTGGATTACATGAAAGATGATGAGCTATTTGAAAAAGCAGGTCAGGACAATGGCCGAAACGGGATGGGTCTGGAAGAAATCGCGTCGTCGGAACCAGGAATGGGGCTCGACGGAAGCCAAAAACCGATGGACGAACATGCAGACATTACAGGTGGGGGAGCCTTAGCCAAGCCGTTGGCCACTCACGTGACGAAGGAAGAAATATCCGCTAAAAGGGAAGAGCTTCATATTAAAACAGAAGGGGCTTCGCAAAAACCGTTTCAGCTTCCCCCCATCGAATTATTATCAAAAGGGCCAAATACCAATGTTCTGGGTGAAAATGAAGGTCTAAAAGCAAAAGCATCCAAGCTTGAACAGACATTGCGTGATTTTAATGTAAACGCCAAGGTGGTTCAGGTTACAAAAGGGCCGGCAGTTACGAGATATGAAATACAACCAAACACGGGTGTTAAAGTAAGTAGTATCGTCCGGCTTGCCGATGATATTGCATTAAATCTAGAAGCGAAAAGTATTCGTATTGAGGCACCGATCCCCGGTAAAGCTGCAGTGGGAATCGAAGTGGAAAATGAACGGGTTAATCTCGTTGCAATTAGAGAAATTATTGAATCCAGCGAATATAAGACGGCTAAATCAAAGATTACTTTCGCCGTAGGAAAGGATATTTCAGGTAAATCCATCGTATCAGACTTAAAAAGCATGCCACATTTGCTCATTGCAGGGTCTACCGGTTCAGGCAAAAGTGTATGCATCAACAGCATCATCATCAGTATGCTATATCGAGCAAAACCGGATGAAGTAAAATTTGTCCTAATCGATCCGAAGGTTGTTGAGCTAGGAAATTACAACGGAATCCCACATCTACTGATCCCGGTGGTCACTGAGCCAAGCAAGGCTGCCGCTGCACTGAATTGGGCTGTGGCGGAAATGACTGATCGATATAAAAAGTTTGCGGAGGAAGGCGTCAGAGATCTGGAATCATTTAATATCAGTGTCAAGAAAAAGGATGAAAACGAACGCTTCCTGCCTCAGATCGTGATTATTATTGACGAGCTTGCAGATCTTATGATGGCAGCGCCATCTCAGGTTGAAGAATCCATTTGCAGATTGGCTCAAATGGCAAGAGCCGCAGGAATGCATCTGATCGTTGCGACACAAAGACCTTCTGTCGATATTATAACGGGAGTAATCAAAGCGAATATTCCTTCCAGAATCGCATTTGCTGTATCTTCACAATTTGATTCAAGAACAATACTGGATATGGCAGGTGCCGAAAAGCTGGTTGGAAAAGGGGACATGCTGTTTAATCCAATGGGGATGGCAAAACCGTTTCGAGTGCAGGGAACCTTTATTTCCGACTCGGAAGTACATAAAGTAATCGAATTTGTAAAGAAACAATCACCGGATGCAGAATATGCCCACGATGTAATCCATAGCATCGAAAGAGTACAGACCTCATCAAACGAGGATGACGCCGACGAACTGCTTTCTGATGCAATCGAAACCGTTGTCAGAGCGGAGCAGGCTTCCGTATCTATGCTCCAGAGGCGATTCCGCATCGGTTACAACAGAGCCGCCAGGCTCATCGACATGATGGAATCAAGGGGAATTATCGGACCTTCAGACGGAAGCAGACCGAGAAGAGTCCTGATGACCGAAGATGAGTTTTTGGGACTTTCCGCAACTGCGGAAGAATAATCGAAGTACAAAATTATAAAACGAGGTAAGAATGAATATATACATTGAAACACTGGGCTGTGCAAAAAATGCCAGCGACTCAGAGGTTGCAGCAGGCATTTTAGAAGCTGCAGGCCATAAGATTATCAATGATCCCGGCGAAGCCGACGGAATCATCGTGAACACTTGCGGCTTTATTAACGATGCAAAAAAAGAATCGATCAGCAGAATCTTCGATATGACAGAATATAAGAAAAAAGGTGGAATACTCATCGTTTCCGGCTGTCTCTCCCAGCGCTACGGGGAAGCACTCTACGAAGAGATGCCGGAAGTCGATATTTTTCTTGGGGTAAACGATTATCCTTCCTTGCCAGAGATCCTGAATAACCATGTGCAGGGAAAAAGAGAGAAGTACTTTAGCATTTATGAAAAAGGCTTCCTCGAAACCGGCCGAAGAAAACGGATGAACCCATCTTTTAGTGCAACTGTAAAAATCGCCGAAGGCTGCAACAATATCTGTGCGTATTGTGTGATTCCTTCTATCAGAGGGCCTTTCCGCAGCAAAAGAATGGAAGACGTCATTTCCGAAGCACTGCAGCTTGCAGACGATGGTTGCAAGGAGCTCATTCTGATCGCACAGGATGTTACTGCCTATGGTCTGGATTTATACGGAGAACTGAAACTGGCCGCTTTGGTGAAGGAATTGTGCAATATAGATGGTTTGCAGTGGATCCGGCTCATGTATTGCTACGAGGACCGGATTACAGATGAATTGATTGCGGTGATGGCTAATGAGGAAAAGGTCTGTCATTATATCGATATCCCGATTCAGCATGCCAGCGATAAAGTCCTGAAAGCAATGAACCGTCGTTCTACGAAGGCCTCCATTTTGGATACCCTTGCAAGGTTGAGAAACGCGATTCCCGACATCCATATCAGAACAACCTTGATCACAGGCTTCCCAGGAGAGGAAAATCAGGAGTTTGAAGAGCTTGTGGACTTTGTTGAAAGTCAGAAATTCGAACGGCTGGGAGTATTCACTTACTCCAAGGAGGAGGGCACACCTGCTGCGAAAATGAAAAAACAAGTTCGAGAAGATATCAAAAACAGAAGAAAAGATATTCTGATGACAAAACAGCTGGAGATCGCATTGTCGTCCAATGAACAAAAAATAGGAACCTTTTTAGAAGTGATCGTTGAAGAAATCGAGGAAGACGGCAGTTATGTGGGCAGAAGCCGATATGATGCTCCGGAAATTGATAATTCCGTCATTTTCTCATCGGATGTCATGTGTATGCCGGGAGATATCGTCAACGTTAGAATTACAGATGCATATGATTACGATCTGATTGGAAGAATGGAGGAAGACAATGAACCTGCCAAATAAACTGACTATGCTCAGAATAATAATGATTCCGGTGTTTATAATAGTCCTTATGACAGGCCACTATTACAGTTCTGCCGTCATATTTATCCTTGCCTCCGCTACGGATGCTTTGGATGGATATATCGCCAGAAAGTATGATCTAATCACGAATTTCGGCAAGATCATGGACCCACTGGCTGACAAGCTTTTGGTTATATCTGCATTGATTTGCCTGGTTGAACTAGGCGATGTAGCGGGGTGGATGGTCATTGTGATCCTCGCACGGGAGTTTACCGTAACAGGATTACGTACTGTCGCTGCTGCGCAGGGAATCGTCATTGCTGCCGGCTGGCTGGGAAAGATCAAAACTATTCTGCAGATGATTGCAGTTCCCGCTTTACTACTTCAAAACTGGCCCTTTTCCCTCATTGGTTTCCCGTTTGCCACAATCATGCTGTGGGCTTCCGTCATCATGACCATCATTTCCGGTGTGGAATATGTTATCAAGAATAAAAGCGTTTTTTCTATGTAAACAGAAAGTTGAGTAACAGATCATATGAAATCAGCCATTTTAAGCGTCGGAACAGAATTACTGTTCGGACAGATTACGAACACCAATTCCGTTTTTTTATCACAGCAGCTGAACTATCTTGGAGTAGATGTCATGTATCATTATACCGTAGGGGACAATCCGAAAAGGTTAGCGGAAATGATGCGCCAGGCGTTCACAGACTGCGATTTGATCATCACAACCGGTGGTCTTGGACCGACCCAGGACGATTTAACAAAGGAAATCGCTGCTGAAGTTCTGCATGACGAGCTTGTGCTGCATGAAGACACGCTAAACGAGCTGGAAGACTATTTCAAAAGAATAAACCGAATCATGACGGAAAACAACAAGAAGCAGGCCTATCTGCCGTCCAGAGCCATCATGTTTGATAATGACGCCGGCACCGCCCCGGGCTTTGCTTTGGAGGAAAACGGGAAAACCATCATTTGCCTGCCCGGACCGCCGCGGGAAATGACCAGAATGTTCGAACGGAAGGTGAAACCATATTTAGAAGAAAAATCCGAAAGTATTATTTATTATCAAATGCTTAGAACCTTCGGCATCGGTGAATCGATGCTGGAAACCGAACTCCAACATTGGATCGACGGTCAGACGGATCCAACTCTTGCAACCTATGCAAAAGAAGGGGAGGCCTGTCTGCGAATCACGTCAAAGCGCGGAACCATGGCAGAGGCAAAAGCAGCCGTAGAGGATATGATTGGGAAGGTCAGCCAAAAGATTGGGCAATATGTCTACAGCTATAACGACGAAGAATACTATCAAGTTGTCGGTAAAAAACTGATCGATCAGAAGATATCCACCTCCAGCGCAGAATCCTGCACCGGTGGATTGTTCGCCCAGACTATGACCGAAGTGCCCGGAATCTCCTCCGTATATGATAGAGGTTTTATCACCTATAGCAATCAAGCGAAGATGGAAGAGCTGGGCGTGAAAGCGGAAACACTTGAGAAATACGGGGCAGTCAGTGAAGAAACTGCCATCGAAATGGCCGAAGGCGTCAAGAAGGTTACCGGAAGTCGGCTTTGCATCTCCGTTACCGGAATTGCAGGACCTGACGGAGGCACCGAGGAAAAGCCTGTAGGCTTGGTTTACATTTGCGCGATCCTAGATGATCAACGGATCAGCAAGGAATATAAAATCAGAAATGTCAGCAGAAAATGGAACAGAAACTATACTGTTTTGTGCATGTTGGATATGATCAATCATCTGATCGACAAGAGGCAGTGAAATCACTGCTTTTTTTCTTAAGTGCCCCAATATAAGAAATAAATAATTTGTAAGGAATATATTTACATTTATATTATAATATGTTATTCTTTGTCATGGAAGCTATGGTTTTATAATTATAGCATTGAATCAGAGGAATCCCCCTCAATGATTGTAAAAATAATGCTTGACCGACGATGTGAATTGTATTATCATAGCAATAGAACAAATGTTCTATATGGGAAACGAACACTTTTAATAGGAATACATAATAGGAGGATTTTACACATGGGTATCAATAAAGAGGATAAGCAAAAAGCGTTAGAAGCCGCAATGCTCCAGATACAAAAGCAATTCGGAAAAGGCTCTATCATGAAGCTTGGTGATGAAGCAGCGAATATGGGGATTGAATCCATTCCCACCGGAGCTGTCAGTTTAGATATCGCCACCGGTATCGGCGGCATTCCCCGTGGAAGAATTGTTGAAATTTTCGGGCCGGAATCCTCAGGTAAAACAACACTTACTCTGCACATCATTGCGGAAGCGCAGAAGATGGGAGGGAAAGCTGCCTTTATCGATGCAGAGCATGCTCTAGATCCCGAATATGCAAGAAACCTTGGCGTAGATGTAAATGAACTTCTGGTATCCCAGCCGGATACAGGAGAACAGGCTCTGGAAATTTGTGAAATGCTGGTCCGCAGTAATGCGATCGATGTTGTGGTTATCGACTCAGTTGCTGCGTTGGTACCGAGAGCGGAAATCCAAGGAGAAATGGGAGACAGCCATGTTGGCCTTCAGGCCCGTCTCATGTCACAGGCACTGAGAAAGCTTGCAGGCGCCATCAGTAAGTCCAACACTTCGGCAATTTTTATCAATCAGCTTCGTGAAAAGGTAGGAATTATGTTCGGCAACCCTGAGGTAACTACAGGCGGAAGAGCACTCAAATTCTATTCCTCCATGCGGCTCGATGTGAGAAGGATTGAAAGCATTAAGTCCGGCGATGCCGTTTTGGGCAACCGTACCCGTGTAAAGGTTGTTAAAAATAAGGTCGCGCCTCCCTTTAAGCAGGCAGAATTTGATATCATGTACGGCCAGGGAATATCCAGAGAAGGAGATGTACTGGATTGTGCAGTGGAAGCCAAAATTGTGGAAAAGGCAGGTTCGTGGTACAGCTTTAATGGAGACCGTATCGGTCAGGGCAGAGAAAATGTCAAAGCGTTCCTGTCGAGCAACAAAGAAATCATGGCTCAGATCGAAGAACGCTTGATCGGAAGCATGAAAGCTCTGCCGCCTTTAATCGTCGATGAGGACGGCGTGATCATCGAGGACTAAAGGTTTATTCGATGCCCTTTGGCAGGATGATTCACTGTCATCTGAAATAATTAAATATCCTAAAAAATTTCATCTCAAGTTTCGATTCCAATCTGAATCTCTTGAGGTGTTTTTTTATGCTGCCGAACTTTAGTGTAATTCGAAGCTGGCGTGAATATAAGAATAATATATTTTACCTATTGAAATAAAGACAAAGATATAGTACAATATGGTTAAACGTTTAACTAAATCGTTTAACTAATGGTTTAACGAACTTAATCGTAAAGGAAGTATCGAAAATGGTTAAAATGCCGGTCACAATAAAAGAAATCGCAAGAGAAGCTGAAGTATCCACCGCAACTGTTTCAATGATTTTAAACAATAAAGATAAAAGCATCAGTGAAGCGACGAGACAGAAGGTATTGGCTATTGCAAAAAAAAGGAATTATATTCCTAATACGATGGCCAGAAGTCTCGTAACCAGGCATACAAGAACCATCGGCCTAATCATGCCGGATATTGTAAACCCCTTTTTCCCTGAAATTGCGCGGGGAGCAGAAGACAGAGCAAGTCTTTCAAGATATAGCATAATTTACTGCAACACCGATGATAATTTAATGCGCGAGGAGGCATATGTGGATATCCTGACCGAAAAAATGGTCGATGGAATCATATTTACACATTCCGCCGACCGAGAAGGCGAAGCGGATGGATTTAAACGCAGCAGAGTGCCGATTATCTTGATTGACAGGGACTACGACATCCCAAATGTGATCGGAAAGGTTCTTGTTGATAATACAAAAGCTTCTTATGTGGGCGTAAATTATCTGCTTGACAGAGGATATCGTAAAATTGCTTATATCGCCGGATCCATGCATACCCAAACAGCGAGAGATCGTCTGGAGGGTTATAGGAAAGCGCTTCACCATAATCAGCTTGTATTTAAGGATGAATTTGTAAAAATCGGCGAATATAAGAGCCAATGGGGTTCAGAAGCAGTAAATGCCTTCTTGAAAGAAAAAATTCCTTTCGACGCAATATTCTGCGGAAACGACCTCATTGCAATCGGTGCGATTAAAGCTTTAAAGGATTCTGGATATAAGGTTCCGGATGATATCGGCGTTATGGGCTTCGATGATATCTACATGGCCAGCATGGTTGAGCCTTCTCTGACAACGGTTAAGCAACCGAATTACGAAATGGGATATCGAGCTGCGGAATTATTGATCAATGCGATTGAGAAGAAAGAGTTATCGGTAGACAATCAGTCCACAAAGGTAGACACCATTATTTTAGATACGGAATTGACCATAAGGCAATCAACAAAATAGGAGTAGATTTATGATTACTGTAGTAGGCAGTTTAAATATGGATTTAGTTATGTATGCCGACAAGATCCCTCGCCCCGGTGAAACTGTTTTAGGAAAAAACTTTAAACAAATTCCGGGCGGAAAAGGAGCAAACCAAGCAAATGCGGCTGCAAAGCTCGGTGCATCCGTCAATATGATCGGTTGTGTTGGTAATGATTTCTTTGGGGAACAATTACTGGACTCTCTCCAAAGAGACGGAGTTAATACGGATCATGTTCTGGTTAAACCAAACGTATCAACAGGCGTTGCAATTATCCTGGTGGAATCTTCGGGAGATAATTGCATCACCGTTGCTTCGGGAGCCAACTATTTGATTACTGAGGATGACATCACCGAAGTCAAAGATATCATTACTGCCTCAGACGTTATCTTGCTGCAGCTCGAAATACCACTGGAAATTGTAAAATCAACAATACTATCAGCAAAATCAGCGGGGAAGACAGTGATATTAAATCCTGCACCCGCTGCAGAATTGGATTCGATAATATTAGAGAACACAGATATTTTGACGCCTAATGAAACAGAACTAGAATTCTTAAGCGGGCACAGGACAGATACGCTTGCCGATTTGAAAGCAGCAGGAGAGATCCTTCTCCATAAGGGAGTAAAAGAACTGGTTATAACCCTGGGTTCAAAGGGCTGTCTGCATATGAAAGACCAAACCGTCACTCATTATCATGCGTATAAAGTCAATGCGGTGGATACTACCGCAGCTGGAGATAGCTTCAATGCTGCATTGGCTGTTTCTTTCAGTAAAGGAGAAACGATGAAGGAGGCAATTGAATTTGCTATGAAAGTCGGTGCAATGACTGTAACAAAAGAGGGTGCCCAGACATCCTTACCACACTTAACAGAAGTGGATAATTTTGGTCAATGGATACAGAAGCAGAGTGAGCTGCAGGAGGGGATAAAGGTATGAAAAAGAGTACATTATTAAATTCGGAAATTTCATATATGATCGCAAATATGAGACATACTGATATGATTGTGATTAGCGATGCAGGCCTGCCGGTTCCAGATCAAGTGCCTCAAATTGATCTGGCGGTTACAAAAGGAATCCCTGATTTTCTTTCCGTATTCAATACAATCCTTTCCGAACTTAGAATAGAAAAAGTTGTTTTCGCGGAAGAAATTAAAAATTGCAGCAGCCATTTACACACTGAAATTATTCAAATTATTCGCAAAATAGAGCATGATGAGCAAATCAAAGTAGAAATCGAGTATGTCCCACATGAAACTTTTAAAACAAAGACGGCAGCGAGTAAAGTTATCGTCCGGACAGGTGAATTTTCACCCTATGCAAATATTATTTTATCTTCGGGAGTCGTATTCTAGTAGAGAGTCGACAGAATGACAGAATTATACCCAAGCGGAGGTTTTATATGCCTGAAAAAATTATATCAATGAAAAAAATTGGAAAAGATTTTTCCGGTGTTCAGGTACTAAAGGCTGTTGATTTCAACATTTACGACGGTAAAATCATGGCTCTGATCGGTGAAAACGGTGCAGGGAAATCAACCCTGATGAAAATATTAACCGGAGTCTATACAAAAACATCCGGTGAAATCATGATGAATGGGAAAGAAGTTCATTTTTCCAGCACGAAAGGCTCGCAAAAGAACGGGATTGCCATTATCCATCAAGAGTTAAATCTGATTCAGCATTTATCCATCGGTGAAAATATTTATCTTGGCAGAGAGCCGATTACGAATATGAAGAACATCAAATGGAAACAGCTCTACGAAGAGTCCCAGAAATGGCTTGATAAATTGGGATTGGATGAAGATCCCAGAGAATTGATCATGAACATCAGCGTAGGAAAACAGCAGCTTGTTGAAATCGCAAAAGCGTTATCTTTGAAAGCGAAAGTTATCATTATGGATGAACCCACCGGAGCGCTTACGGTGTCAGAAACGGAGAAGTTGTTCAGCGTAATCATGGAATTAAAAGAACAAGGTCATAGCATCGTATACATTTCTCACCGATTAAAAGAAATATTTGAAATCTGCGACTACGTAACTGTCTTGAGAGACGGTGAACTGATTGGCGAAAACAGCATCAATGAACTTGATGAGGATAAAATTATTGAAATGATGGTTGGCAGAAAGCTCAGCGAGCAGTATCCGAGAATTCCATTGGAACCGGGCGAGGTCGTTTTAGAAGTAAAAAACCTAAACAATCAATTCGTAAAAGATGTTTCCTTCCAGCTTCATCAGGGCGAAATCCTCGGGGTTGCCGGACTGATGGGCGCAGGTCGAACTGAGCTTGCACGAACGTTATACGGAATTTATCGGAAGGATAACGGCGAGATTTATCTGGATCATAAAAAGATAAGGCTAAATAGTCCAACAGATGCGTTAAAACAAGGGATCGCCTATGTTTCCGAAGACCGGAAATCAAATGGGATCGTATTGGGATTAAATGTACGCGAAAATATAACGTTGCCTTCTCTGAAATCCTACAGCGGAAAAATCGGAAATATCTTGAAAACAAAAGAAGAAGAATCGGCACGGAAGTATATCAACAGTATGTCAATCAAAACCTCCGGTTCCAAACAGCTTTTAAAATATCTCAGCGGAGGGAACCAGCAGAAAGTTTCCATTGCAAAGAATCTGGATACCAGTCCCAGGATATTGATTCTAGATGAACCGACGCGCGGAGTCGACGTTGGCGCGAAGAAGGAAATTTATGAGCTTATCAATCAATTTAAACAGGATGGTATGAGCATCATTATGATTTCGTCTGAAATCCCAGAGATTCTCGGTATGAGTGACAGAATCATGGTGATGCATGAAGGTGGAATAATGGGGATCTTAAATCGAGACGAAGCCACCCAAGAAAATATCATGAGCCTTGCGGTGGGAAAGGAAGTGAGCTGAAATGACGAAATTATCTTTCAACTATAAATCAATAAAGGAAATCATACGGAAGAATAAACCATTGTTAGTTCTGCTCATTTTATGTGTCCTTATGTCCATACTAAATGATCGGTTCTGGACATGGGGAAATATCATAACCGTACTAAGACAGACCTCAATCAATGCAGTGATTGCTACAGGAATGACCTTTGCCATATTGATCGGCGGTATCGATCTTTCCGTGGGGTCGGTTCTAGCAATCTGTGGTGCAGTTGCCGCAACCTTGATCGCGTCTGGTATGGATGCGCTTCTCGCTGTTTTAATAACACTACTCCTCGGCTTAGGGATCGGTTTGGTCAACGGGATCCTCATCAGCAAGGGAAGACTGCAGCCGTTTATCGCAACTTTGGGTACGATGACCTTATTAAGAGGCTTTACTTTGGTTTATACCCAGGGGAAACCGATCAGTGCCAATGGCGCTGCAGATTCAGCTGTATTTTCAAAGATAGGAACAGGTTATTTTCTTCATATCCCGATTCCGATTTTTATCATGATCATCGTATTCATCATTGCTTATTACATTCTGAGGCATTTGAGGATGGGGCGCTACATCTATTCCCTTGGATCGAATGAAGAGGCTACCATGTATTCTGCGATTAAGACGGATAATGTAAAGCTCTTTGTATACGGTTCAGTCGGACTACTGGCAGCTTTGGCCGGGATTATTGTAACTGCAAGACTTGGTTCCGCACAACCTACCGCTGGAGCAGGGTATGAGCTGGATGCCATCGCTGCGGTTGTCTTGGGAGGCACCAGCATGTCCGGTGGTGTAGGTACGATCTCTGGGACAGTAATCGGTGCATTGATTATCGGTCTGTTGAACAACGCGCTGAATCTACTGCAGGTTCCTTCCTATTATCAAGACGTAGCGAAAGGTATTGTAATTCTGATTGCCGTACTACTTGACAGAAAGCAGAAGGCATCCAGATAAGTCTTTGAATTTGACCCATAAGGGTTGAAGATATAACTTATTATCAAAAAGTATCTAGGAGGAGAAAAAAATGAAAAAAGTATTTGTATTGTTACTTGTACTCATTATGGCTGTTGGCATGATTGGCTGTGGCGGTGGAGCTGCTGAAGAAGAACCTGCCACTGATGAAGGTGCAACAATTGGCTTAGTTTTATCCACATTAAACAATCCTTTCTTTGTTGATTTAAGAGACGGTGCTCAAGCAAAAGCCGACGAACTCGGAGCTACTCTCGTTGTCCTCGATTCACAGGATGACTCCGCTACAGAAATGTCAAATGTAGAGGACCTGATCACACAAGGTGTCGACCTAATTATGATCAATCCTACTGATTCCGATGCAGTTGGAAATGCAGTCGCTGCTGCAAACGAAGCAGGAATCCCAGTCATCACATTGGACCGATCTGCTAATGCAGGAGAAATTGTAGCCCATATCGCTTCCGACAACGTAGCCGGCGGTAAAATGGCAGGCGAATTTATGGTTGAACAATTAGGCGGAGCAGGAAAAGTTGTTGAACTGGAAGGAATTCCGGGCGCATCTGCGGCCAGAGACAGAGGGGAAGGCTTCAATGCTGCAATCGCAGAGAGTGATATCGAAGTAGTTGCAAAGCAGACAGCAAATTTTGACAGAGCAGAAGGATTGTCTGTTATGGAAAACATTCTTCAAGCACAGCCGGAAATCAATGCTGTATTCGCCCACAATGATGAAATGGCACTGGGTGCGTTGGAAGCAGTCAAGGCTTCCGGTCGAGAGATTATGGTTGTCGGATTCGATGCAACCGATGATGCAGTGAATGCGGTAAAGGCTGGGGATATGGCTGCTACAGTACAGCAGCTTCCAAAAGAAATTGGTAGCATGGGTGTTGAAACCGCTATGAAGGTACTCGCAGGAGAAATGGTTGAAACATATATCCCTGTAGACCTGGCACTTGTTACCGAATAATACAAGAAATTTCATCTCACATAATTTAATAAATAAACTTTTCTGGCAGATAGGATTCATCTGCCAGAATTTTTATATTCTATATTTGCTTTCCTTTCTCTGAATAATTATGTATGATAATTAGGAGTTTCGAACAGCCCGTAAAATTTAAAATAGCTTGTTCAAGCCCCAACTAATAGTGAAAAGGCAGAAAGACTATGGTGAAAAAGAACTCAGAGCTCAAAAAAATTATTATTGACTGCGATCCCGGACATGATGATGCAATCGCTTTGCTTCTCGCCATAAAGGCGGATAACTTGGAAATTCTTGGCGTAACCACGGTTGCAGGAAATAGTGAGCTACATAATACTACACGGAATGCCCGTAAAATACTGGACTATGCCGGATATCCTGATATCGATGTCTATTCCGGCTGTGACAGGCCTATGCAGCGAGAATTGTTCCGCCTGACCGGAGCAATCATCCATGGAGAAGACGGCCTGGGTGGACCTATGCTGCCGCCTCCCGTCACACCGGTCAAAGCAGAGCATGCTGTCGATTATTTAATTCGTACGTTACGGGACACAGAAGACAGAATCATTCTCATCGTTACGGGACCAATGACGAATATCGCCGCGGCGATGGAAAAGGCACCTGATATCAAGGACAATATCGATAAAATCATTGTTATGGGGGGTGCAATCTTTGAACCCGGTAACATCACATCCGCAGCAGAATTTAATATTTATGTGGATCCGGAAGCAGCGAAGATCGTATTCGGCAGCGGCTGTGAGTTATTTCTGGTGAGTTTGGACGTCACCATGAAAGCTATGTTTTTCGAAGAGGATATCGAAACCTTGCGAAATCAGGGACACAAGATATCCGTAGTCGTTGCCTCCTTATTGGATTTTTTTGCTGAAACCCATGTAAAGCATTTCGGCTTCAAGGCCTGTCCGATCCACGATGCATTATGTGTTGGAATTCTTATCGAAGAAAATCTTATAGAATTTAAAAAAACCTTTGTTGATGTTGCTCTGCACGATCCGCTGACAGTGGGAGAGACCGTCGCCGACCTCTGGGGAATCACCGGAAATATGGCGAATTGTCATATTGCCATGAGAGTTGACCGCGAAAAGTTTGTCCGCATGATCTGCGAACATATGAAAAAATAATTTGACATCCATTGGCTTGTATGATATTATAAATGACTGTAAGCCGCTCAGAATGGGTTCTTTGAAAAGCCGTGTGCTACCCTCGATGGCGAGACTGGATAGAGGAGGTAAAAAGGAATATGTATGCAGTAATTGAAACCGGCGGAAAGCAGTATAGAGTGCAGGAAGGTGACGTGATTACCGTTGAAAAGTTAGATGTTTCAGCAGGTGATGACATTACGTTCGACAAAGTATTGTTAATGAACGACGGTGAAAAAGTTCAGGTTGGTACGCCAATCTTAGAATCAGCAAAGGTTTTTGGCACAGTAGTTGAGAATGGTAAAAGTGAAAAGGTTATCATCTTCAAATATAAGTCAAAGAAGGACTACAGAAAGAAGCAGGGACATAGACAGCCATATACAATGATTAAAATCGAATCATTATCAGCTGAAGGAAAACCCGCACCTAAGAAAGTAGTTGAAAAACCAGCAGCGGAAGCTGTCGTTACAGAAAAACCTGCAGTAGAGAAAAAGGCTGCAGCTAAGAAAGCAACAGAAGAAAAACCGGCAGCTAAAAAAGCAACAGCAGAAAAGAAACCGGCAGTTAAAAAGGCAGCAAAGCCAGCAGCTAAGGATGCAGAATAATCCTTGGTATAAACATATAGCAAAGACAGCACAAGGGAAAAAAGGAGGTGTAGTCTATGGCAAGTAAAAAAGGAGTAGGTAGCTCCAAGAATGGTCGAGATAGTGCAGCGAAACGATTGGGCGTAAAAAGAGGCGATGGTCAGGTTGTAAGTGCAGGTAGTATTTTGGTCAGACAAAGAGGGACTAAATTTCATCCCGGAAATAATGTAGGAATTGGCGGAGACGATACTTTGTTTGCGAAGATCGATGGAGCGGTTAAGTTCGAACGATACGATAAAACAAGAAAAAAAGTTAGCGTTTATCCGAAAGAAGCGTAAGCCAAAATGATTAAGCCCCTATATTTATATAGGGGCTTGTTTTTGCTAGCAGATAAAGGGGAAATCGAATTTGGAGGTGAAATAATGTTTGTAGACAGAGCTAAAATATCCATTAAGTCGGGGAAGGGCGGCGACGGATGTGTATCGTTCCGCAGAGAACCATATGTCCCGGAGGGAGGCCCTAACGGAGGCGACGGCGGAAAAGGGGGAGATGTCATCTTTCTAGCCGATAACAATCTGAGAACTTTGATGGATTTTCGATATAAAAGAAAATATGAAGCGGAAAATGGCCAAAATGGTATGAAATATAACCGGTTCGGAAAGCAAGGAGAAAACCTTGTCATAAAAGTGCCACCAGGAACCATTGTTCTCGATGAGGAAAGTGGACTCGTCATGAAAGATTTGGTCCAAGAGGGGGACAGTTTTGTCGCTGCAAGAGGCGGTAAAGGTGGGAAAGGTAACGTAAATTTTAAAAATTCTGTACGACAGGCTCCGAATTTTGCGGAAGCCGGGGGCTTCGCCCAGTCAAGAAGTGTGATCCTGGAGCTGAAGCTCATCGCCGATGTAGGTCTGATCGGATTTCCCAATGTTGGAAAATCAACTCTCTTGTCGATTTCCACCAGTGCGAATCCCAAAATTGCTAATTATCATTTTACAACCATTACTCCAAACTTGGGTGTAGTGGAAATTTATGATACCAGCTTTGTCATGGCGGATATCCCGGGGCTCATCGAAGGCGCTTCCACCGGTGCAGGTCTTGGTCTTGATTTCCTGAAACACATCGAACGGACCAAATTGTTGATTCATGTAGTGGATGTCTCCGGTTCAGAGGGAAGGGATCCGATTGAAGATTTTGAGAAAATCAACAAGGAACTGTCATCCTTTGGAGAGAAACTTATAAAAAAACCTCAGCTTGTAGCTGCCAATAAAATGGACATGTTGGATGAGGATGACGAAAAATATCTATCATTTAAAAGCTATGTAGAAGGGGCGGGCTATCAGGTGTTTCCAATATCCGCACCGATCAATCAAGGAGTGAAGGAGCTTTTGGGAGCAACCGCTGTCGAACTTCGCAGATTGGAACAGGAACCCCAGGAGGAAGAAATTCTAGAACTCTATGATTTTGAGAAGGATAAAGAAGATCCTGATTACAGAGAAATCCATGCTTCCAAGGTTGGAAACAATTATGTTCTAGAGGGCAAACAGCTTCGTAAGATCTTTAATTCAACCAACTTCAATGATTCGGGTTCACTGCGCTACCTGTACAAATATATCGAAAAGAACGGGGCCATCGAAAAGCTGAAGGAAATGGGTCTTAGCGAGGGTGATACCATCCGTGTCTTCAATTATGAATTTGAGTATTACGATGAATAAAAACCCGACGGACGTCACTTCCGCTCAAATAAAACAGAACCGGTTCGTTTGAGTCGGTTCTATTTTATATTTTTTATAAATCTACTTTATAGGACACTACTTTGCCTAGATACTCGATTTCCTCGAAACTATTTACGATATAAATCTGAAAGGTTTTATCCTCAGGAATCAAAAGAATCTTATCATTGGAAAAAAATATCTTTCTTAACGTTGCCTGTTTCCGATTATTTGGATATAATGCAATCACATCACGTTCTTTTAATAATTCCAGCTTCGTCGGTAGAGCATATATGTAAGAATGGATCGGGATGGTGGGACTCATTGAGGTGTCGCCTAAAAAAAAGTTGATCATATCTCCCTGGGCCTGAACCTTTGAAACACCACCGCTGGATAAGGTGATCTCGCGGATCAGATCGGAAGAATTCAACTGATTATCCGGACTGATATATCTTGATGACATCTCCAAAGTGGAAAGGATGTCCATATCCCTAAGGTAATCGAGAGATTCCTTCGATATTGCATTTTCTTCCGTCTTGCAAAGAGATTCCAGCATGATTCTGTTCAACTGGGAGGATGCAAGCATATATTCCTTGATTACTTCCGGAGCCTTTTCCATATAGCCTTGAAAAACCAGCTGGGACTGGTTCTTGCTGTTGCAGACTTTAGCCAACGCCAGAGACACCTCCGGCGAAGGAGGGGGGAGTTTTCCATTTTTAAGCTGTGATATGTAAGAAGGGGTTATGGAAATATCAAATTGTGTGCATAATTTTGATATCTGTCTCAAGGATAGTTCGCTCTCGGAAATAATAGCGTCTAACATTTCTGCATAGCTCATGTTTTCAAACACTTCCTTCAATTTTTAGTGAATATGCTGTTGAATAATAACTTAACTATAACAATAAGTAATAATAATGTCAATTATTATCAGAAAATTATCAGGAATTATGTTATAATCATATCAGGGAGAATTCTATGACAAACAAACATCCGTCAAGAGAGGAATGCTTGGCGTTATTAAAAAAGTATAATACACCGAATCATGTAATCAGGCATTGTATCATGGTAACTGATACCGCGCTGAAAATCGGCCAGGCATTAAATGAGAAGGGCTGTGATCTTGATTTAGACTTGATTCAGGGTGCGGGACTCGTCCATGACATCGCAAGGGTAGAGGACAAACACTGGGAAGTCGGTGCGGAAATCGTTTCCGCATTAGGCTATGACCAGGAGGCTGAAATTATTAAAGTCCATATGTTCTATAATTGCAACCCGAATGAGAATGAAATAAATGAGACCGACATTATCTGCCTTGCTGACCGGATGGTGAAGGAAGATAAATATGTGGGTCTGGAGAACCGGATGCAGTATATCCTCGATAAATTTAAGGGGAATTCGGAAGCTACCCAACGAATCGGCGAAAAAATGAAAGATAATAAAGCGATGATCCTCAGAATCGAGCAGAGACTGGGCACCACAATCGATTCCCTGATATCGAAGTAATATTTTAACCTCCTCGTTAATATGCTTAATTGAAGCAGAGACAAGGAGGTATTTTTATGTATAGGAGCAGAAGATTTATAAAAAGGAGAAGAAACTACGGCACCACTATTGTAAAACAAGTACTGGTCTGTATTATTATTGTACTTTTAATCATCGTCATAAAAAAAATGGACATAGCAATCGTCAATCAGGGGATCGAAGAAATTCAGGCGAGGCTGAATCGTGATTACACGGTGGCAGAGATCTTTCAGTCTGCAAAAGACCTTACGGCTAAAGTCGGAGAGGTACCCGAATCCATAGCAGCGGCGTTTCAGAGAAGCGGCAGTAAGCTTGCTTTTTCTCCGCCTGCTGATGAAGCCGCAATCATCTCAACCTTTGGGGAGAAGACCGGTTACTTTGAAAGTGAACAGAATGGATTTGAGCGTGGGATAAAATTTCAGTCCGATAAAGAGCTTCAGGTTTTCTCGGTGGGCGGTGGAATCGTTTCTGAAATAGGAGAAAGCAGCCATTACGGAAACTTCATTAAGGTCGTACACGGAGATGACATCGTCTCAATCTACGGCGGTTGCACCCAAATTTATGTGGAATCGCTGGAGAAGGTGAAAAAGGGTCAGCTGATCGCTTCCATCAGTCCGGAAAACAACGGTCATTTAAGTTTTGAGCTCTGGGCTGAGGAAGAAATTGTGAATCCCGCCGACTACATAGAATTTTAATTTAACATGTACGAAATAAAGATTTTTCACACAAAGGTTGAACTACATTTTTCCTTATTTCTGCTGCTTCTAATCATTATACTATCAGGAAATGCCGTCTTTGCCGCCGCTTCGATTTTCTTTTCCTTTCTTCATGAATTGGCTCACAAACTGATCGCTGTAAAAATGGGATATACGCCTGAAAAAATATCCTATGGTCTTTTTGGGGGTGTACTTCATATTCGGGAAGGTTTTGTCAAACCACGGGATGAGCTACTAATCCATCTCGCAGGACCTTTTTTTAACATAATGATGGCCTTACTGCTATATGGACTGAATCTCTATTTCTATTTGCCATGGCTTGTACCAATAATTCTGGCCAATGCAGTTCTGGCTCTCTACAATTTAATGCCGTTTTACCCGCTGGACGGCGGCAAAATTACAGATCTTTATCTGGCTATTTTCCTGGGCTACGGCAGATCTCAGAAAATTTCCCGATTAATTTCCCTATTATTTTCACTTTTCCTTTTCTTTTTGGGCATTTACTTGGTACAATATAATATACTGAATTTATTCCTGTCTGCCCTGGCAGTCAATCTTTATGTGGCACGAAAACAAGATAACGGTTTTATTTTCTATAAAATTACTAGAAATATTGAAGAAGGAAATCATAGCGGCAATCCCAAAATTCTTGTCTGCAGAGAAGATATGAAGGCAGTTAAAATCATTGAACGGTATAAACCATTGGAAAGCAGAATATTTACCATCGTAAGTGAAAAGGGAATATACAGAGGACAATTAACTGAACTCGAGCTTTTAAATGGTATCTATTATTGTGGCATCTACGCAGACTTTAAAACCCTATTGGAATTTAAGCGTATGGGGCAACATAACATGAAATAATAACGGGCCAATAAGGCCTGAAACAGAAACGGAGTGAATCAATGAAAATCACAGAACAGCTGGACAAGCTTTTAATGAGAGTTGAAAAGCCTGCCAGATATACGGGTGGGGAATGGAATACTGCAAAGAAAGACCCTTCAAAAATAAAAACGAGATTTGGGTTTGCCTTTCCGGACACCTACGAAATCGGTATGTCCTATCTTGGGCTGCAGATCATATATCATCTTTTGAACAAAGAGGATTCCGTCTATTGCGAGCGTGTTTTCGCACCAGCTCTTGACATGGAAGCTCTCATGAGAACAGAAGGGTTACCTTTATTCACACTGGAAACGAAATCTGAGGTGAAAGATCTTGATATTCTGGGGTTTACGCTTCAATATGAGTTATCCTTCAGTAATATCATCAACATGCTTGATTTGGGCGGTATTCCGTATAAAAGTTCAGAACGGGACAGTGGTGATCCGTTTATTGCAGCCGGTGGCCCATGTGCCTTTAATCCGGAGCCCCTTGCTGATGTTGTAGATTTCTTTATGCTGGGAGACGGAGAAGAAGTTCTCATCGAAGTTTGTGCGCTTCACGGACGCTGGAAGGACTCAGGCCAAGAGAAAGAGGTCTTCCTGAAGCAGCTGACGCAGATAAAAGGGGTCTATGTACCTAAATTTTATTCGCCTGTATACAATGACGATGGCACCATCAAGGAAATCATAAAGAATTACGAGCAGGCACCTGACATGGTTGAAAAGTGTATTGTAGAAGATTTGGAGACGGTAGATTTCCCGGTGAACAGTATCGTACCTTTTATTGAGGCTGTTCATGATAGGGCCGTGGTAGAGATTTTCAGAGGCTGTTCCAGAGGCTGCAGATTTTGTCAGGCAGGAATGATCTATCGTCCTGTCAGAGAGCGTTCAAAGGATAAAATAAAGGAAATTGCGGCACAGCAACTGAATGCCACCGGCCATGAAGAACTGTCCATTTTATCCCTGTCAACAAGCGACCATTCAGAAATCGAGCCTCTGGTGAAAGAATTGATGCACATCTGCAAGGAGAACAATGTTTCGTTATCTCTGCCTTCCTTGCGGCTGGATTCCTTCTCCTTCAAGGTGCTTTCGGAAATACAAGGGTATAAAAAATCAGGTCTGACCTTTGCCCCGGAGGCAGGAACCCAACGGCTCAGAGACGTAATCAATAAGTCCATTACAGACCATGATATCTACCATTCGATGGAGCAGGCTATTGAGCTTGGCTGGACAAACATCAAACTCTATTTTATGGTTGGTCTGCCGACGGAAACCTTCGAGGATCTGGATGGTATCGTCGAAATCGCTAAAAATATAACTGATATTAACTACAGAATCACGGGGAAGCGGGGAAGGTTCAATATAACCGTCAGCGTTTCTAACTTTGTCCCAAAAGCGCATACCCCTTTTCAATGGGTTCCGCAGAACACCGCAGAACAGTTTCGTGAAAAGCATTACTATTTAAAGGACAGGCTAAAAAAAATAAAAGGTGTTTCTTTTAACTACCACGGTACAGATGCCAGTCATATGGAGGCTGTCTTTGCGAGAGGTGACAGACGAGTTTGTGATGCTCTGATCAGAGCAAAGGAGCTTGGCTGTAAATTTGATGGCTGGCGCGAGCACTTTCAATATGAACTTTGGATCAAGGCTTTTCAGGAAACAGGGATCGATCCAGATTTTTATGCCATTCGGGAACGGTCTTATGATGAAATCCTGCCTTGGGATCTGATCGATGCCGGAATATCGAAGAAATTTCTAATGACGGAAAACAATCAAGCAATTTCTGGTGTACAGAGTCCGGACTGCAGAGTTCAGTGCATCGGCTGTGGTATCAATGAAAAGGTGAACTGTACAAAGGAGGGAACGCTGTGAACAGATATGTGATCAAATTTTCAAAGGAAGGCATCCTCCGGTATATCTCTCATTTGGACTTGCTTCGGCTTTTCAAGCGATCATTCAAACGTGTTGGGATTAAGCTGTTGTATTCTCAGGGCTTCAATCCCCATCCTAAAATGAGCTTTGCACAGCCTCTGTCTCTTGGGTATTCCAGCACCGGAGAATATCTGGAATTTGAGACAACGACATCGGTTCCTGCCGGTGAGATCCTCACAAAAATCAACTCGATTATGCCGGAGGGCATCCTGATTCTATCTTGTGATGAGCTAACCGAGGGCGGAAAAACGCTGGCAGCACTGACGGAGTACGCAGATTATGAATTATCAATCCCTTTGGAAAACAGTCTTGATGAGAACGTCAAAGAACTCATCGATAAATACATGCATCAGGAACAGATTAAGGTTTTAAAGCATCAAAGGAAAAGCGGAAAGGATATCGAAATCGATATCAAGCCATTGATTTCAGAAATTGATGGAACAATACTTGATAATAACAATAAATTAATTATGTTAACTGTTAAGTTAGCCGCAGGTAGTAATGCAAATTTAAGTCCTGAGATGATATTAACCTCCTTCTTCAATTTTGCTGAAATGACCTATGACAGAGCTAAGGTTTTCATTAAGAGAACAGAAATTTATTTTAGTAATAATTGACATTTATATCCCATTAATGTATTATTATGGTAATTATACATTAATGGGGGTATTGATATGAATTTAACTAAATTTTTTGAACAGGATAAAAAGTTATTGATAAAGGTAATTGCAGGAGTGATACTCCTTGTGATTGCCTTTGCATTTTATTTGATGAAAGAGAATACTTCTGATGGGGAAATGGAATTGTCGATGATCCCGGAAGACACTGAAATTGGGAGCAACCATCAGCTAACCAATGCTGCCATTGATGAAAAGATCATGATTTTAGTCGATGTGGCTGGTGCTGTGGTACGTCCATCTGTCGTGGAATTAACCGAAGGCAGCCGTATATTTGAAGCGATAGAAAAGGCAGGAGGACTGACCGGCGAAGCGGATATGCGCGGTACCAATCAAGCTGAGGTTTTGATGGACGGGCAGAAGGTTTATATCCCTACGAAGCAGGAAGTTCAGGATATCAGAGAAGGTTCCACAACCTCAATCTTTTCTTTTCAAGAGGAGTCCGGCCGATCTGGACTAATCAATATCAATACAGCTGATTCGGAGACCTTGCAGCAACTTTCCGGCATCGGGCCCGTAACCGCTGATAAAATCATCAATTACCGAAATGAAAACGGAAAATTCAAGAGCATTGAGGATATCAAGAACGTTAACGGAATCGGCGATAAGACCTTTGAAAAATTCAAAAGTAAAATAACTGTTTAAAAAATACTGGAATTGTCAACACTAAATTTTGAGGTGATGGCAATGTTTAGTCAAAGAAAGAGCTTTTTTAAAGGAAAGCTGTTCTATGTTGTTCTTTTCGCATTGTTCGCATTCGGCCTTTGGTTAAATCAGGCTCCTATGGATCCGGATAATACTAACGATGTCAACACTGACTCGAATTATTCCGCGACAAACGGTGCTTTGAATCAAGGAGTCAGCGGAAGCGATAATATCATGGACAACATTATTGGGGGCAGAAATAAAGCTACCCAGGGGGGTATTGAAAATGCGGGCACTGTATTAGTCCCCTTAGAACCGGAAAACACCGGATATTATCTCGTTAAGGAAATTGACGGGATCATTAAAATCTTTTTTTATGATGACGACGGAAAGGAATCTTTGATCAGAGAGACAGACATTGCATTCTCACTTTTAAGCATTACGGATCAGTCTCTCTTCCAAAAAGGTGTGATCAAGCATACACCGGAAGAGTTGGATGAACTTTTACAGGATTTTGAGAGCTAGATGGAGGATGAGAATGTATAAAGAAGTCTTGAAAAAAGGATCTTATCTGATCCTTACTTTTATTGTTGCGTCGTTCATGGTTTTGGGCAGTTTTATAACTTATATTCCAAGCGATATCAAGATTTTCGCAAATGAAACAAAGACAATAAAGTTGCCCCTGAAAGAAGTCACGATTAGTGTACTTCCGGAACGAGTGCTCATCCCGGGCGGTCATTCCGTGGGTGTCAGGATGAATGTAAAGGGTGTCTTGGTTGTAGGTCTGGAAGAAATCGAAACACCAGAAGGAAAATATGTCAATCCGGGATTGGACGCCGGCTTGCAAATTGGAGACAATATCCTTGAAATCAATGGAACCAAGATGAATAACGCAAGAGAAGTTAAGGAAATTATCAATAAGATAAAAACAGATGTCAGATTGAAAGTAAAAAGAAAAGATGATATTATTAATATTAAATTAACACCGGTTATATCGGTGGAAGATAATCTTTACAAAATCGGTGTATGGGTTAAGGATAAAACGGCAGGGATTGGCACGTTGACATTCTATGACCCTTCCAACAACACCTTCGGTGCTTTGGGTCATGCGATCACAGATCCTGAGACCGGAACCATTCTGTCTGTAGCACAAGGGGAATTGCTAAATTCCAAGGTGGAATCTGTAAAGCTTGGAAAGGCAGGCACTCCGGGAGAGATCAAAGGCATATTTTACGAAGCCGATCAGCCTCTTGGAAAACTAACATTAAATACGGAATATGGCATTTTCGGGGAAACCTACGACAAGATTCTTAACCCAATTTATCTGAAGCCTCTTCACATCGGCTATCAGAATGAAATTAAAAGAGGGCCAGCACATATCTTAACGACTTTAGATGGCGATAAGATTGAAAAGTATAGCATCATGATTGAAAAAATCAACCATCAGACGAAAGCAAGTACAAAAAGCATGATCATCAAAGTCACTGATGAAAGACTGCTTGCGAAAAGCGGCGGCATCATTCAGGGTATGAGTGGGAGTCCAATTATTCAGAATAACAAGATCGTTGGAGCCGTAACCCATGTTTTCGTAAATGATCCGCAAAAGGGATATGGCATCTTCATCGAGTGGATGCTTTATCATTCAAATGTCGAATAAAGTCGGATACCATTAGTAAATAGCGTAACTTTCTAATTTCAGCCTATTGAAAAAGAAAAAGAATTTCTTTACTATATGATTATAGGGAATTATGTACGACTGTAAAGAAAATGGAAAAAACTTGCGTAAAGCTAAAGGGGGATATGTCAATGACGAACAAAATCAGAGTTGGAATCGCTGATGACAACAAGGACTTCTGTGAAATCCTCACAGATTTTTTCGAGACTCAACAAAATATTGATATTGTCTTTACTGTCCACGATGGAATGCAGACAGTAGAAGCGGTATTTAAAGAGAAACCAGATGTACTAATTTTGGACATGATTATGCCGTATCTGGATGGACTTGGAGTATTGGAGAAGGTCAATGGCATGGAGTTGGATAGCTCACCTAAAATTATTATGTTGTCTGCCGTAGGGCAGGAATCCATCACACAGAAGGCTATTAATCTCGGCGCAGAATATTATGTTGTAAAACCATTCGATTTAAATATTCTTGCCAAAAGAATCTATCAGATTTCCGGTCATGATCAGATGATCAGCCAGTCCAACAAGAGTCATATCTCAAGATCGATCATCAACACAGATGAATCAAAGAAAAATGATCTCGAAATTGATATTACGAACATCATCCATGAAGTTGGAGTACCTGCTCACATCAAAGGGTATCAGTATTTAAGACATGCCATTACCATGGTAGTAGAAGATATGGATCTGCTCAGTGCAGTGACAAAAGAACTCTATCCGGCCATAGCAAAAAAGAATAATACAACTCCAAGCAGAGTGGAAAGAGCAATCCGTCATGCAATCGAAGTTGCCTGGAACCGGGGTAAAGTTGAAACCTTGAACAGCTTATTCGGTTATACGGTACATAATGATAAAGGTAAGCCCACAAACAGTGAGTTTATTGCGATCATTGCCGATAAACTGAGATTGGAACGAAAAGTAAGCTGAAGACCGCAATTTTGTTAATTTTTAACAGAATATCGCAAAATACGTAGATAAAATATAGTAACATAATGGATAGGAAATAATATGCTGACAAAAGAAAAAATTGATCGTATCAACGAACTTGCAAGAAAATCAAAGATCGAATGCCTCACTCCTGAAGAGAAAGAAGAACAGGCAGTTCTGCGAAAAGAATATCTCGGAAAATTCAGGGAGCATTTTAAAGGACATTTGGAGTCGATTCACTTTGTTGATGAAGACTGTGTCGAAAAAGATAAGGAAAAGAATTAAAAAATGAATCAGAAGGCAGCGTGATTAAACAATTTTCACGCTGCTTTTTTTATATACTAAGGGTGAGAGCGAGGTGGACAAACTTGAAGAAGTATTATAAAATCTTTATATTTCCTGCAATAATCATTATTATTGCAGGTTTTTTTTCCGGCTTCCGTGATCAATCATGCAGTCAGATTGCCGAAAATCTTTTGAAGGAACGTACGAAAATCCTTCAGCAGGCATACTACGGCAGAATTGAAATGGATCAGGCTGAGAAGTATCTAAGCCGGATTGAAACCTATCCTTTGTTATCGGAAGATATCGGAAATTTGAGAGAATCCAATTCTACTGATCTAGATATGGTTCAATCGATGGATTTTATTGATGTAAATCAGGAAAGCAAGTCATTCCATTATGTTACTTTGAATATGAAAATCCGCTGGCATATGAGTGGTATAGAATCTGATTACATCAGTGATAATCAATATCTTGTAATCCTGAATTCCACAAGCAGCGGTTATAAGCTGTCGGAATTCAATCCAAAACAAGAATAGAAAGGAATCAGAAAAGGAGATGTAATCGCGCATAATACAGCTTTCCCACGGAATTACTAGGAATTTTTATACCAAAGCAAAAATAACTGTTTATCTTTCAGAAATAATTGGTATAATAGAGTAGTAAACGTAGTACACAAGCTGAAAGGAGAGCATTATTATGCGTCAGGTTTACTTAGACTATTCAGCAACCACTCCTGTAAAAAAAGAAGTTTTGGAAGAGATGCTACCATATTTCTCCGAGAAGTTTGGCAATCCATCCAGCTTATATGGTATAGGACTTAATGCAAAATCAGATCTCAATCAAGCAAGGGCAAAGGTCGCCAAATTAATTGGCGCCGAAGAGCGTGAGATATATTTTACATCCTGTGGAACGGAAGCTGATAACTGGGCCATCATCGGAACAGCCCGTGCAAAAAAGGCAAAAGGAAATCACATCATCACTTCAAAAATTGAACACCATGCATTGCTTCATTCCTGCGAGTTCCTGGAGAAAGAGGGATTTGAAGTTACTTATCTAGATGTTGACAGCAAAGGCCTGATCTCCCTCGCGGATCTGGAGCATGCAATTACAGATAAAACTATTTTGATCAGCATCATGTTTGCCAATAATGAAATCGGAACGATTCAACCAATCAAGGAAATCGGCGAGATCGCGAAAAAACATGGTATCTGGTTTCATACAGATGCGGTTCAGGCTTTGTACAATGTACCGATTCATGTAACGGAGCTGGGAATTGACATGATGTCAATGTCCGCACATAAGATCTATGGACCAAAAGGCATCGGAGCTTTATATATCAAAAAGGGTGTTGTGATTTCTAGCTTCATGAATGGAGGCGCTCAGGAGAACAAGCGGAGAGCCGGTACCGAGAATATGCCGGGCATCATCGGATTAGGAAAAGCTGCTGAATTAGCGGAAGCAAATATGGAAGAACATATCCGGCATATCTCTGAGCTCAGGGATTACTTTGCAGATCAGATACTTTCAAAAATTTCTGAGGTCGAAATCAACGGGAGCATGGAACACAGACTACCGGGCAATATCAATTTTATTTTCAACTATATCGAAGGGGAATCTCTTTTGCTGTTAATGGATGCGAAAGGAATTTCCGCATCGACAGGATCAGCCTGTTCCTCTGCAAGCCTGGCCCCGTCTCATGTATTGAAAGCACTGCAGCTTCCATACGAGAAAATTCATAGCTCGATCCGGTTTACAATCGGTGATGATACAACCAAAGAAGATATTGATTATGCAGTAGAAGAAATCGTAAAAATAGTCGAAAAGCTGAGAGCAATCTCACCGATTTATAAGCAGTCAACGAAAGGTTAATGGTAATAAGTATGGCAATGTATAATGATAAAGTAATGGAGCATTTCATGCATCCACACAACGCAGGTGATTTGGAAAATCCAGATGCCATAGGAAATCATGGAAGCCCTGTATGCGGAGATATGATGCAGATCGCGATCAAAGTAAAGGATCAAGTGATTGTTGATGCCAAATTTAAAACCTTTGGTTGTGGTTCTGCCATCGCCTCTTCAAGTGTAGCAACCGATATGATTATCGGAAAAACCTTAGACGAGGCGCTTTCCTTTACAAATCAGTCATTTATTGACGAGCTGGGCGGACTTCCAGGACCAAAGATCCACTGTTCCGTATTGGCAGAATCGGCTGTGAAGAATGCCATCTGGGATTACGCACAAAAACACGGTCTTGAATTGGAAGGCCTGAAGGGGTATGACCCGACGAAAGAATTCGAACACGAAGAAGAAGAGGAATGTGAAGTCTAAACTGCACCTGTCAGGTGTATTCTCAACGTTCCTTAGGAACTCCGACTCGCTTCACTCGCTGCTGTCCGTTTTGCCAACCAAGCAAGCTTGGGGCAAAAAGGCTCGAAAACCGCTCGCCGTCCAGCCAGTTTTGGCTCGGACGGTTTTCTATGAGAACACACACGCCACGGTGCTACTTTTAACTTATTTAAGCGGAGCGCCTTGGGTATTTTTATAGAAAACTGTGAAACATATTACCGACTTGATGCGAAGCATCTTAAAGGAGGCGGTTTTCGAGAAAATACCCAAGGCGTTTTTTAATACATGATAATTGCGCGGACAGGGCACATAGGCGCGCAATATCCGCAGGTAAGACAGATCTGATGATCCACCTCAGCAAGACCATTCTTGTTCATAAAAATTGCATGGTTGGGACACCGTTCGATACAGGCGCCGCAGCCCTCGCAATCGCCCTGATCGATCTGGATTCTTTTCTCGGAAAGATCGGGCACATAGTTCGGGTCGATGGTTCCGTTCATGACATCCAAAATCCGGTCAATTTCATGATGATACCCAAATCCGATCATCATGGAGGAGATTCCTTCCAGGTCTCTGACGTATTGAATTGCTTCAAGATAGTGACCGGTCAGATTTCCTCCACCAAAAACCTTCATTGCAAAAACGCCTTTCCCAGCAGCTGCGGCAGATTTGATTGCCTCGGCCATTTCCTCTTTGGTACCAACCCCTGAACCTTTTCTGATGCCCAGACTTCGGAAGTTGATTAGCGGAAATAGTACATCCATTTCCTTTGTTTCGGCTGCCCTTGCTGCAGCATCCACATGATGTGTGGAGATGCCTACTGCTTTCACAATTCCCTTTGCCTTGGCCTCTTGCAGACATTCCCATGCGCCGGCTCGGCTCACCCAATCTGGGTCATTTCTAACCTCGTGGAGCAGAAAGATATCGATCATATCGCGATTTAATGCAATCCTCGCTTCTTCGATAGCATGTTTCATATCAGCATATGAGTGGCCCAGACTCTTAGATGCGATTACAGGTTCGAAATTAGTGCCCTGTAGCGCTTTTCTTATGTAGGGGTATGTTTCATAATACTCCGCTGTATCCAAAAAATTAATCCCGCATTCCAGCCCATATCGCAGCACCTCAGCGCCCTCATCTATAGAAAGGTTCAATTGGGTCTTTCCGACAGTCAGAACGCCGAAGCCTACCGGGGTTACTTGAAGTCCAGTATTTCCTAATCTCTTTTTTTCCATACATTTATCTCCTATAATTACCATCAGATTCAATAACATCTTTTTCTCTCGTTCTTAAATATCATTATTATATTACTATATCATACCACAGATTATATCTGGTCTGAATTGATTATTGGTCGTTGAATGATCTAAATATCCCCATTATGACTTCAGCAAATGGCCTTATTTGAATAAAATTGATAGAAAAGTGGGAATCTTTGTGGTATAATACATCGGTGTATTGTTGAATCTAAAAAAATTAAATTTCATAAAACGTTGCGGAAATGCTCCGCCACGTAAAAATGCACACATGTAAGAAAATCTTTTACAGATGCGTTATAAATGTCTACAACAGGAGGATTATAGTTAATGGAGAAAATCGGTTTAAATGAATTACGGAGCATGTTTCAAGAGTTCTACCAGGGAAAAGATCACTTTCCACGAAAAAGCTTTTCACTGATTCCTGAAAAGGATAAGAGTCTTCTTATAATCAATTCCGGCATGGCGCCATTAAAGCCATATTTTGCAGGCTTGGAGACTCCACCAAGCAAAAGGATGACCACCTGTCAAAAGTGTATTCGAACCGGCGATATCGATAATGTGGGGTACACATCCAGGCACGGTACTTTTTTTGAAATGCTCGGCAGCTTTTCCTTTGGCGACTATTTTAAAGTGGAATCCATTATCTGGGGCTGGGAATTTATCATCGATGTATTAAAAATGCCGGAAGACAAGCTATGGGCTACCGTATACGAAGAAGATCAAG
Source organism: uncultured Bacillota bacterium (assembly GCA_927441425.1). Lineage (GTDB taxonomy): Bacteria > Bacillota > Clostridia > Peptostreptococcales > Anaerovoracaceae > Anoxybacterium. The sequence continues at coordinate 79,900 of CAKMKG010000002.1, forward strand.
AGGCTTATGATATTTGGAAAAACAAGATAGGCTTGCCAGAGAGTAGAATAGTTCGCCTTGGCAAGGACGATAATTTCTGGGAAATCGGTACAGGCCCATGCGGCCCATGTTCTGAAATCTATTTTGACAGAGGCGAAAAGTACGGCTGTGAAAATCCGGATTGCAAGCCCGGCTGTGAATGTGACAGATATGTAGAGTTCTGGAATCATGTCTTTACACAATTCAACAGGGACGACGCAGGGAATTATACACCCCTTGCACACCCGAATATCGATACGGGAATGGGCCTGGAAAGATTGGCTTGCATTATGCAGGATGTAGATTCTATATTTAACGTTGATACGATTCAATTTATACTCAATGCTATCATCAAATTGTCAGGCGTACCATATCAAAATGGTGCTGCAAAGACCGATGTATCCATCCGAATCATTACGGATCATATCCGTTCCGTAACCTTTATGATCGCCGACGGGATCCTGCCAAGCAACGAGGGCAGGGGATATGTGCTGCGCCGATTGCTTCGCAGGGCAGCCAGACATGGAAAGCTTCTTGGGATCCAAGGTCCGTTCCTTGCCGACTTATCCAAGAAGGTAATCGAAGTTTCCGGTACTGCTTATCCGGAACTAGAAGAGAGAAGAGACTACATCCATAAAATACTAACAGTGGAAGAAGATAAATTCAGTACAACCATCGATCAGGGAACCTCCATCATTCATGATTATGTAAGAGAACTGAATGAAGCAGGAAAAACCGTTTTAGCCGGTGACAAGGTATTTAAGCTATACGATACCTATGGCTTCCCATTGGAGCTAACTCAGGAAATTCTAGAGGAAAACAACTGTACCGCAGATGTTGATGGCTTTAACCAACATATGCTCCATCAAAAGGAACAGGCCAGGGCCGCCAGAAAATCAGAGGAAGAGGAAGGCTGGTCAGATGACGCCCTTCTCTTTGCCGATCAGGAACCGACTGAATTTACCGGATATGATACATTGCTCTCCAGTGCAACCGTAAAGGGGTTGTTCCTTGACAAGAAGCCTGTCGACCAGTTGGCAGAGGGAGATTCCGGGATTCTTTTACTAGATAAAACACCATTCTATGCGGAAAGCGGTGGACAGGCTAGTGATATCGGTAACATCCTTGGTAAAAACGGAAGCTTAGATGTGTTATTCGTATCAAAGATCAAAGGTATTTATGCTCACAAAGTGACTGTTTTGAATGGTAATATTCGCCTTGGAGACGAAGTTTCTGCTCAGGTATCCGTATCAGACAGAAACAATACTGCACGAAATCATACAACAACCCATATCCTGCACAAGGCTTTAAAAGACATTTTAGGCAATCATGTTGAGCAGGCAGGTTCCAACGTAACCTCGGATGGCTTGCGATTTGACTTCACCCATTTTGAATCGATTTTAAAGGAAGATCTTCAAAAGATTGAAGCAATCGTCAATGATAAGATTAATACCTTCCTGCCGGTAAATACGGAAATCATGTCCGTTGATGACGCCATAAATTCCGGAGCCACCGCGCTGTTTGGGGAAAAATACGGAGATACGGTTCGTGTCGTAACCGTAGGAGATTATAGCACCGAGCTCTGCGGAGGAACCCACATCACCAATTCTGGACAAATCGGAGCATTCCGGATCCTCAGTGAAAATGGAGTGGCAGCAGGGGTCAGAAGAATCGAAGCAATCACAGGAGCAGGGCTCTATAAGAAGCTGAGAGCGGAGGAAGAACTGATTCAGGCGGCAGCAGAGACCTTGAAAACCAATGTTTCCGGGTTACTGAACAGAATAATAGCCATCAGTGACGAACTAAAGTCCAGCAAGAAAGAGCTGGAGGAACTAAAGAGGCAGTCCATGAATTCCGGTCTGGATGATATGATCGCCAATGCGAAGGAGATCAAGGGGGTCAAATTGATCACAAATTCCTTTACGGATTTTGATATCAATGATCTGAGAAATCTTTCCGATGGGATCAAGGCGGTTAGCAAAGGTGTGATCATTGTATTTGCAACGGAAAACGACGGAAAAGTAACCTTTATGGTGTCCGTATCCGACGATCTGCTGGAACAAGGATATCATGCGGGCAATCTGATTAAACAGATAGCAGCAGCAGCCGGCGGCGGTGGCGGCGGTAAAGCTGACATGGCGCAGGCAGGAGCGAAAGATCCTTCAAAAATCAAAGAAGCTCTGGATCTTGCGGCTACCTTAATTTAAAATTGTTACAACATTATTAAAAATTGCAAAACAACTTGTTTAAGATATCCTGCATTTGTTATAATAACCTAAAGAAAGAAGGTGAGCGGAATGGACAGAAATACGATCTTATTTAATAGTCCTGAAAAGGGAGAGCAACAAACGACAGAAGAAATACTTAGAACTGTTTATAATGCTTTAGAAGAAAAAGGCTATAATGCGATCGATCAGATGGTGGGGTACATTCTGTCTGGAGACCCTTCTTACATCACGGGACATAATAATGCCAGAAACATTATCAGGCATATCGAAAGAGATGACCTGGTGGAAGAGTTGCTCAGAGCATTTCTAAAAAAATAAATAAGATTGAAGCGGGCTTTTCGAGTCCGCTTTCTTTTATTGTTGTAAAGGAAAGGGAAGACCATAACAAATATGAAAAAAATAGCATTGGATGTAGGAGATAAAACCATCGGCGTTGCCCTCAGCGACGACCTGATGTATACCGCTCAAGGACTCATGACCATAGAGAGGGTCGGTATTCGAAAAGATACAGGAAAGGTGATGGATTTAATTCGGGAATATAACTGTGATACCGTTGTCGTCGGCCTACCGAAAAATCTGAATGGTACCGATAGTATTCAAACAGAAAAAGTGTATGACTTCAAAAGTATGTTGGAGAATAAGATGAAGAGCTCCGGCATGAGTGACATTTCCATCGTATATCAGGATGAGCGTTTTACGACCTTGATTGCGGAAAAGGTTCTAATTGAAGCCGATGTCAGCCGGAAGAAACGGAAGGATGTCATTGATAAGCAAGCCGCCGTCTTAATTTTACAGGGATATCTGGACCGGCAGAGAAATATAAAAAAGCAAGAAGAACAGGAAGAACAAGAAGAATAAATGCCGGTTGATCGTATGGTGATAGGAGGGTACGCGTATATGAACAGCATAGAAAGAGTTGAAAATAGATTAAGTGGAAAACCGATTGACAGAGTGCCGAATCTTAATATCATCATGCAATTTGCAGCCAGATACATCAATGTACCCTATGGCAAATACAGCACAGACTATCGCTACCTTGTAGAAGGAAACATGAAATGCTGCCATGACTTCGGGATTGACATGGTAAGTGCTATTTCTGATCCTTACCGAGAGACTTCCGGTCTCGGAGGATGTATTTCTATTCTTGAAGATGATGTTCCACGATGTACGGATTACTATATCAAGGAGTACAGCGATGTAAAAAAGCTGAAGCCAATTGATCCTTCGCAATCGGAGAGAATGAATGACCGGCTGAACGCGATATCATTGTATCAGCAGGAATGTGGCAGCGAGTTTCCAATCCTTGGCTGGGTTGAGGGAGCTTTTGCCGAGGCTAACAACCTCAGGGGAGTGTATCATCTAATGATTGATTTGCATAAAGAACCTGAATTTGTTAAGGAATTAATTGAACTCTGTCTGGAGCAAAGCATTTTGTTCGCAAGACAGCAAATCAAGGAAGGGGCACAATATATAGGAATCGGAGATGCAACAGCTTCTCTCGTAAGTCCTAAATTCTATCAGGAGTTGATTCTACCTGCTGAAAAGAGATTGATCGATGAAATACATAAAAATGGAGCCCGTGCGAAGCTTCATATCTGCGGTAACACAACGGCATTGCTTGATCTCATGGCAGAAAGCGGTGCCGATATCATTGATATTGATCATCTAGTCGATCTCAAGTCGGCATTCGAAAAGATAGGCGAAAAAGCTCTGATCTGCGGCAATTTTGACCCGGTATCCATATTGCTTGACGGTGATGTCGAAATGGTTAAGGAAAGTGTGAGAAACTGTCTGGATATCGGAAAGGATCGTATCATCATCAGCGCCGGCTGTGAGGTTCCTAAATTTACACCACCGGAAAATTTAAAATCCGTTGCAGAAGTATTGGCAGAACGTTGAAAAGGGGTGTTTCGCGAGCTGTATCTATTCCTAAAATCATAATTTTGGGAATAGATGTTGTGTATCAAACAAAAGGAAGCCATTCCCAGCGCTTTTCAACGCTCCAATGGCTTCCCAACTAATCTGGCCTTTTATGATTATTATAATCATATTCTTATATTTAAATAATGTATCGTATTCCCCATTTGATTTCTTTCTTCTTTTCTATTTTTTTGTTCATGGTTAATTATATTTTTAATCAGTTCTGTATCATTGTAGCAAATCCGATCCGTTCAGCAATTGCAATTTTTCGTTCTCGATTTTATTCGTCATATTTTCTCACATTATTCTTGAAAACCAGTGATTCCAATGGTCACAGAGGACGAGGCTTTATTTTGCGTTCTAAGCGCTTTTTTGTGATATGGTGATGGGTTGATACCTATCAATAATCTCCTTAAAAGGGATATTATTGATTAAATGATATAATATGTATATGATTTCCAGATTCTCAGGATGATTATATGTAGACAGGGATCAAAATTGTCTGGCCCGGGTATATGCTGTCCGCGGCAATATCATTGAGCTTGCAGATTTCATAGACAACTTCTCGAACATCTTTATGATCAGGTCCGAATTCCTTTGCCAGATTCCATAACGTATCTCCGGACTGAACGATGATTTCCGAATATGTTTGTTTGGTCAAGCTTTCTGCATGATTTTCACCGAGCATCGTACCGGTAATACTGATCACCATCACCATGGCAATGGTCAGAAATAAGGTAAATCTGAACTTTGATTTAATTCTGTATTTCGTCTTCATTCTATACAACCTCCGCATCCCCTATTTTTTTATGAAACATCCGTTCTTTTTTCTATCATAGCAGAATACACGTTCCTTGTAAAGAAATATTTTAAACATCTGTTCTTTTTTTTTAAATTTTCTACATAATAAAAGAAAGCGACTAATGCTAAGCCGCTCTGATAACATAATTTTCATTTTTTCGTACACTACCTGCTGCTTCCAGCCATTTTTTGATAGAATTGATCCGACATTTTTAATAATTTATCCCGATGCGTCAGTCCAGCAATAAAAAGGATGACTGCAACTGCTCCTACGATGAACAACCCGATATAGCTGCCGTTATAGAACATGTTCCCCATCATGATGCTTCCGATCATTGCCGGTGATCTTCCGATCAGGGAAAGCAGTAAGAATGGAACGATTCGAATTTCAGAAACCCCTGCGGCATAAGTAAACAGATCCTTGGGAATTCCCGGAATCAAGAAAATTACAAAGAGTACAACATAGGATCTTTTGCTATTCAAAGTATGGACAAATCGATTAAACTTTTCTTCTCCAAAAATCACACGCAACGCATCCTTCCCTAAAAAACGGGCCAGATAAAACGTAATGACAGTACCTAGAGCAACACCAATGAGGGAAAACAAAAGGCCTAACCAGAAGTGATAGGCATATCCGGCCGCAAACTGTAGGGCTTGTCCCGGCAAAATAGAAACGACGATCTGAAAAACCTGCAGTCCCATATAAATAAAGATACTTGCCGTCTTATACTGCTTCAGCAGCTTATCGATTTCATCCAGACTTTTAAAACGATCGATCAGTTCCGGATACATGAAATAAACATAAATCGGTAATCCAATCACAAGGCCGCATAAAATTAGCAGTTTCAGAATAGAAACGATAATTTTTATCCGTCTTTTTCTTTTTTCATTGCTATATCCCATCTCAATCACCTGAACTTTTTCAAATCCTTAAGGGTTTAAAAAATGAAATCTACTACGTATCGCTTATTCCTTAATTGTAACCAGATTTTTATCATATAAAGCTTGTAGCGCTTTTATCACGCCAAATTTGGAATGTTCATAGGTTAGCCCTCCTTGGAAATATACGATATAAGGAGGCCGAATCGGTGCATCCGCACTCAATTCGATGGAGGATCCCTGTACAAAAGCGCCTGCAGCCATGATCACCGGATCCTCATAACCCGGCATGGCCCACGGTACAGGAGTTACGTGGGAATCAACAGGCGCAGCTGCCTGAATTCCTTCACAAAAGGCTACCACCGATTCCGGATTCCCCAGCTTCACCGCTTCAATAATATCACTTCTTTTGTCTTCCGGTTTGGGACAGACGTCAAAGCCAAGATTTTCAAACACCTTCGCACACAAAATCGCGCCTTTGACTGCACCGTTGACTGTCTTTGGCGCAATAAATAAGCCCTGAAGCATGGTTCTTGTCTGCCCAAAGGTCAGACCGCACTCTCCGCCGATACCAGGTGAGGTCATTCGATAGGAAATCACTTCAATTAAATCGGAACGTCCTGCAATATAGCCGCCTGTCAGCGCAAGTCCGCCGCCGGGATTTTTGATCAAGGAACCTGCAACCACATCTACACCCACTTCAGTCGGCTCCTTGACATCCAAAAACTCACCGTAGCAATTATCCACCATACAGATGATATCGGAACGAAGTGTTTTTACAAAAGTAGTCCATTCCTCAATTTCCGGTATCGTAATGGCTTTTCGCCAGCCGTATCCAGTTGCCCTTTGCACGGTTACCATTCTGGTTTTCGAAGAAATTGCCTCCCGCAGTGCTTCTAGATCAATACTACCATCAGCTTTCAGCTCCACCTGTTTATATGTTATACCAAAATCCTTCAGGGAACCTTTTCCTTCGCCGCGGATTCCGATGACTTCTTCCAGCGTGTCGTAAGGATTTCCGGTGCAATAGATCAATTCATCTCCTGGTCTTAGTATACCCGTTAACGTCAGGGTTAACGCATGGGTACCGTTGACAATGATTGGCCGGACCAACGCAGCATCTGTCTTAAAAATATCGGCATAGACCTTTTCTAAGGCTTCCCTTCCGGGATCATTGTAGCCATATCCGGTATTCCAGCTGAAATGCATGTCTGAAATCCTATTTTTCTGAAATGCCGCCAGAATCTTATACTGGTTATAGGCCATGATGTCATCAAGCTCCCGATAAATATCCTCGACCTGTAGCTCCGCTTTCGCTGCTTCGTTCAGAACAGCTTCATGGATATGAAACTCCTGATTCAATAACTGAAATGTGTTTTTCTGCATCTTATACTCCAATATGTTAACATAATATAATTATAGTTTATTTCTTGTCAAATTCATCTTCCCATTCAAAATGATTGACCAGATCCTTCTTGACGTTCTTTTTATGAGCCGCATACAACTGGGTTGTCGTTACGTTTTCATGATCCAGCAATGCCTGCACATCAAAGATGGAATTTCCACGGCCAATCAGCGAGGTTGCCGCAGTCGCCCTTAATTTATGGGGGCTATAGCCGGTATCTCTTGAGGTGGCTAGACCGATGGAGGTGTATTTCTTTACCAACTCCCTGATCTGCCGCTCCGTCATTCGCTTTCCCTGGAGAGATAGGAACAGTGCATCCCTGTTTTCTGCCATCAATTTTTCATCCGATGGACGTTCTTCGTTAAGATAGGCTGTCAGAACCTTTTCCACCGACTTATTCAGCGGCATGATAGATTCCTTCCCGCGTTTTCGATAGATTTTGAACTCTCCCCGGCTGAAATTAAATGATGTAACGTTGAGCTGCTGGAGCTCTGATAATCGAAGCCCGTAAGTAAGGAATAAAATCAGAATCGCCTTATCTCTTTTTTTTGTTTTCTCCCAGAATTCCCGTTCTTTTTTCGTTAAATTCTCTCCCCTTGTCACTGCATCCAGCATACGCATGACTTCGTCATCCTGCAGGGCTTTAATTTCTCTTTCACCTGGCTTCGGCAGCTTGATGGGGTCAAATCCATCGGTAATATTTTTACGAATCATCTCATCCCGATACAGGTATTTAAACAGTACAGAAATGGAAGATTTTTTCCTAGATAATGATTTTTTATCATTTTCATAAATGTATACGGCATTTTCTTTTTCCACTTTATATCTTCTGCAGTAGTCAATGAAGATATTAACATCCACCGCTTTTATTTTTTCAAAATCATCCAACTTAATCTCCCGTAATTTAACAGCTTCCGTCAGATCCGTTTCATGGATCAGATAATTGCAAAAGAACCGGATGTCCTGTAAATAGGCCAATCGAGTCATGGGCAGAACATTTCCTTTTAGATATACAAAAAATCCGCTAAAAAAACGCGGGAGTTCGTCCTGGATCTCCTGACATTTTTCCATGATTTCATTTTCCTTCAGGATGATATTATCAGGCTTATCACTTTTATTATGGATTTTTAATTCCTTTTTTACTGCCATTATCGTTCCCCTTTGATCGTATTGCCTTAAAAATAGCGGGAAGTGCCTCTGCTTCTGATTCATATTCCGATAGATTGAACCAGATCATATCCGGATAACGCCGAAGCCAGGTCAGCTGTCGTTTTGCGTAATTCCGGGTATTGCGTTTGACCAGCCGTATCGCTTCATCCAAATCGTATTCACCATGGAGAAATGAAATGATTTCTTTGTATCCGATCCCCTTCATGGAGATGCTGTTTTCCGTCAGTCCCTTTTCCAGCAGGGATTCGATTTCTTTCATCAGGCCGGCTTTCATGAGATGGTCCACTCGTTGATCAATGCGCTGATACAGCTCTTCTCGATCTCGGTTTAACCCGATCAAAACGCAGTCGTAGTCTTGTGTGGGGACGAAGGATTCCCGAAATTCGCGGATTCCCTCGCCGGTTGTTTCAGCCACTTCGATGGCCCGGATCACCTTTTTCAGGTTGTTTGGGTGGATTCTCTCAGCAGCAGCCCGGTCCAGCGATTTCAGCCGGTCATGAACATACGCTGTCCCATATTGCTCCGCATCCTGTTCCAATTGTTTTCGAAGGCTTGCCTGTTTCGGCATGATTGAAAAATTCATATCGTAGAGTAATGCGTTTAAATAAAGTCCAGTTCCTCCCGATACGACTGGTGTCTTGCCTTCAAGAAAGACCTGAGCAATATATTTCTTTGCCAAAATTTGATACTCCGCAACGGAAAATTCGTCTCTCGGATCGATCTCATCCACCAAATGATGTTTAGCCCTTGCCAGTTCTTCCTTTGTTGGCTTCGCGCTGCCGATATCCATGTACTTGTAAATCTGCATGGAATCCGCCGATATAATTTCCCCTTGAAACGCGTTGGCAATTTCGATGGCATATTTCGTTTTGCCCACAGCCGTTGGGCCGGCAACAAAAATTACTGTTTTGCTCTCTTTCATCGTTACATCCTAAATCTATAAACTATGTAGTGTAGTAAAAACATTTAAACCCTTTTGAACATCTTTTCAAGCTCATATTTCGTTAATTTTATAAAGGTCGGTCTCCCATGAGGACAGGAATATGGATTTTTTGTCTTCGCCAAGTCAGCCATCAGTCTGTCAATTTCCTGGCTATCCAGGACATCATGCGCCTTTACTGCTTTCTTACAGGCATTCGAGATAATGGCGCTGATCTTCTTTTGATTTTCCAGATCTGCTTCCTCCGAGATGTTATCAAGAAGATAATCGATAAAATCTTTGGCTCCTTCCAATTCCATAAATACGGGAATCGCTTTTACGATATATGCCGTCGGACCGAATTCTTCGATTTGGAAACCCAGATTGCCCAGGAAATCCAGCATACCGCCGGTATCATTCTTGATTGCATGGGTCACATTGATCACAATCGGCGTCAGAATCAGCTGCTGCATGTTATCCTGTTTTTGATATTGCGCCAACAATTGTTCATAGAATATCCGTTCGTGAGCTGCATGCTGATCGATGAGGTAAAAATTGTTTTCATCCACCGCCGTGATATAGGTGCCGAAAATTGAACCGGTAACCGACAATTCCCTCATATCAAATTCTGCGAGGCTCCGTGGTAACGTATCGTAGATCTTACTGATTTCAATCATTTTATGATCCGCGAGGTAAGCTTCTCCCGCTTCTCCCACGTTTTCCGTTTCATCTACCTGCCTGCTCTTCTGTATTTCTGCTTCCGCTTCATTTTCCTGATTTTGCTCTTTCAGTCTTATATCGAACAATAACTTTTTTATGTCAACCTGCTCTTCTGTTTTCAGTTTCTTGCTTTCCTGTTCCCTTGTATCCATCGGATTTTGTGATTCCGGAAGATCGTTCCTGACCAGTTCGGAGCTCCGGAATTGAAATAGATTTTTCTCTTTGATTTCCGGGATCGCTTCCTTTGACTGCAGGCATCTTCTGATTGAATCTGTGATGAAATCCCGGATCAGCCGTTCATTCTCAAACCGAACCTCTTTTTTATTTGGATGAATGTTCACATCCAGCTTTTCGGGTGGGATCTGAAGAAAGAGAAATGCGATGGGATATCTTCCTTCAAACAACTTTTCCATGTAGGCATCCGCCACAGCATGATCCATGATCTTGCTGCTGATATAACGGCCGTTAACAAAAAATATCTGGCTCTTCCGGTTTGTTTTGCTGTTATTCGGAGCAGAAACAAACGCTTCCAAGGTCATTTGTTCCTGTTCTTCCTGAAGGTGGATCAGCCTATCTCCAATTTCTTTGCTGTAGATTGTGAGGATATTGGAGTAGATGTCTCCTTTTCCCGCTGTTGAAAACAAGATGTTCCCGTTATTGATAAGCCTGATTTTAATTTGCGGGTAGGCCAGGGTCATTTTAGAAATAAAATCAATGATCAGAGTGCTTTCCGTTGCGTCCGGCTTCATGAATTTCAGTCTGGCCGGTGTATTGAAGAATAGGTCTTCGATGAGGATCGTGGTCCCCTCCGGGCAGCCTGTATCTTCCTTTTCCAGCACTTCTCCGCCTTCTATTTTAATGCGGATTCCGCTTTTGTCCCCGGCAGTTTTTGTGATGAGCTCGACTCTTGAAACTGCAGCAATACTGGCAAGCGCTTCTCCGCGAAAGCCAAGACTGCTGATATGATCCAGATCCGTTGCACTTTTAATTTTACTGGTCGCATGTCTCTTAAACGCTAAGTCCACATCCTGTTTTTCAATTCCGCTGCCATTATCTGTGACGCGAATATAGGACTTCCCGCCATTTTTAATTTCAACAATGATCGATTTCGCACCGGCGTCGATGGAGTTTTCGACTAACTCCTTCACGATGGATAGTGGTCTGTCCACCACCTCTCCCGCGGCGATTTTATCGGCCACGTTCTTTGGAAGTTCCAAGATTCTTTTGTTCTCTAATAATTCCATCGTACCCTCAATTATTTCTCTTCTGCGGCTTTTTTAAGCTCCTCCAAGACCCCAAAGGCCTGAGAGGGAGTGATATTCATCAGATCCAGCGCCTTCAGCCGTTCCACCACCGGATTGGGAGCGAAACCGAAGAAGGAAATTTGTTCTGTTACAGCCTTTGGATCGATTTCTTCCTTATTGATTCTGTCTGCATACTTATCCAAATCAATGGAAACACCGTTCTCTTCCAACTCCTGCAGTTTTTCTTCTGCTGTGAGGAGAAGCTGCTGTGGTACGCCAGCCAGTTTTGCAACGTGGATTCCATAGCTTCTGCTGGCGCTGCCTTCTACGATCTTATGTAAAAAAACGATATTTCCGTCCTTTTCCTGCACATCGACGTTAAGGTTTTTCAGTCCTTTCATATGCGCTTCCAGAGCTGTAAGCTCGTGATAATGGGTGGCAAACAGTGTTCTGATCTGACCTTTGCTGCTGCAGAGATACTCTACGACGGCCCAGGCAATAGAAAGTCCGTCATAGGTACTGGTTCCTCTGCCGATTTCATCAAGGATGATCAGGCTCTTATCCGTTGCAGTATTCAGGATATAAGCCAGTTCACTCATTTCCACGTAGAAGGTGCTCTGCCCCTGAGCCAGATTGTCGGAGGCACCGATCCGAGTATAAATTCTGTCAACGATGCCGATGCTCGCCGCTTCAGCCGGTACAAAACAGCCTGTCTGCGCCATGAGCACGATTAGTGCCGTTTGTCTCATATAGGTGGACTTTCCGGACATGTTTGGACCGGTGATCAGCAGCATGCTGCTGTTTTTTCTGTCAATGTAGGTATCATTGGATACAAAAATTCCATTCCGGATGGTTTCTTCAATTACCGGATGACGTCCTTTTTCAATGAGGATGGCATCCCCGCTGTTCACTGTGGGTTTAACATACCCCAGCCTGCTGCTCACCTCCGCATAGGAGGTCAACACATCCAGTACGGAAATTGCAGCGGACGTCCTTTGAATCGTACCGATGAAGCCTTGAATTAGATTTCTGATTTCTAAAAAGATTTCGTATTCCAGCCGGTTGATTTTCGTTTCCGCATTCAATACGACGGATTCGACCTCTTTCAGGTCCGGGGTGATGAAACGTTCACAATTGGCCAAAGTCTGCTTTCTGATATAATTCTCCGGTACAAGATCAAAATACGACCTGGTGACTTCGATATAATATCCGAATACTTTATTGAAGCCGACCTTCAGGTTTTTGATGCCGGTTCTCTCCCGTTCACTGCCTTCCAATCCTGCGATCCAGTTCTGTCCATCCTTGATGGAATGCTTCATCTCGTCCAGCTCTTCTGAATAACCGCTCTGGATCAGACCTCCCTCTTTAACGGTAAAGGGAGGTTCCTCAACGATGGCTCTATTGATTAGTTCATATATTTCAGTAAGAGAATCTATACTTGCTTCCAGTTTTTCCAGCATTGGGTCACCGCAGGAAGCAAGTTCGCTTTTCATATCGGGCAGAACGAAAATAGAGTTTCTCAATGCGATCAGATCCTTGCCGTTGGCATTTCCGCAGGCAATTCTGCCGGCAAGACGCTCCAGGTCATAGATTTTTTTTAAATGCTCCTTGATATTATTTCGTAAAAGAACCTCTTCGCTTAGAAGTTCGACGGCATTTAGTCTTTCCTGGATCTCCCTCAAATGATTCAGCGGCTCCCGCAGCCATTGTTTCATTTTCCTCGATCCCATTGCCGTCTGGGTTTTATCAAGAACACCAAGAAGAGAACCCTGCACCTTCTTCTCAAACAAGGTCTCCGTCAGCTCGAGGTTTTTGATCGTTGCTTTGTCCAGTGACATATGGCCTGCCGTATCATACACATTCAAATGGGCCAGATGAGATAAATTTTGCTTTTGCGTTTCAAATAAATAGGAAAGCAGTGCACCTAGCGCCGTAACGGCAAGGGGCATTTCTTCCACACCCAGGCCCTTCAGTGATCGTACCTTAAACTGACGCTGCACTGAATCCACGGCGGCATTTTGATTGAAATATCGCTCGTTTAATATACTGAAATAGGCACCGGAAGCATCCTTGATCTCCTCCGACAATCCATCCAGTGTGGTAGCTTCGTTGGCGATGACTTCCCTTGATCTGATCTTTACCAGTTCATTGATTAATTTTTCTATGTATCTTGAACCCTTCAGTTCCGTCGTGCTAATTTCACCGGTGGACACATCGCAGTAAGCGAGTCCCGCTCCGGTTTCATCCAGAAAGACGGACGCAAGATAATTGTTTTCCTTTTCATTGAGCATGGCCTGGCTTACAATGGTTCCGGGAGTAATCACCTGGATAACCTCACGCCTTACAATCCCCTTTGCCGTTGCCGGATCCTCTACCTGTTCACAGATGGCCACCTTATATCCCTTGTCAATGAGCTTTGCGATATAGGTTTCGGCTGCATGATACGGCACACCACACATGGGTGCTCTTTCCTCCTGACCGCAGCTCTTTCCGGTCAGTGTGATTTCCATTTCCTTGGAGGCTGTTATGGCATCTTCAAAAAACATTTCATAAAAATCGCCTAGACGAAAGAACAGAATACAATCCTGATAGTCTTTCTTGATCTCCATATACTGTTGCATCATCGGTGTTAATTGCATAATAACCTCGAATTTCATCAATTTTTGTCGAATATAAACTTAACTTGCTGTTCACCCATTACTTAACGGTTATTCCCCGTAACAAATCCGGCCATTTTTCCGCTACTTACAGACAGACATCAGCTCAGCTGTTCGTGGGCCGCCGTCACCA
>CAKMKG010000003.1 GCA_927441425.1 uncultured Bacillota bacterium
CGATCACAAAGGGAGGAAATCCTGGTAGCCGCGAACGTTCAGTATCTACTGACAATTGTGACCGCTGATTATCTGATCAATCAAGCCGGTTATCCGGAGGCAGCAATGATTGCTGCCAGGCGATCAGGGATAAAAGTCGGACTCTATATCAGCAAATGGGATCTGATCGGGGAAAGAGCGCAAGCGCTGCTGCGAGAGAAACTGACGCTTTATTACGATTTCGCTGACGCAGTATTCGCAGGACCCGCTTGTGAAATATGCGATGAATTGATTCAAAGGGTCAAGGGCAACACCACCGTTGTGATCGGAGACAGGGCTTGTGGTAAAACGACAGTAATTCACGGAATTTTAAGCGGCCTACAGAGACATGACCCTGTTCCCGAAACGATATCGAGTACCCATGCCAGCCGATTGCTTGTCGGCCCCGAGGAGACCTTATTAATAGATACCCCAGGTTTTCGGGACTTTGCTCTCAATCAAATCACCGAAAGCGAACGAAATGCTGTGTTCCCCGAAATAGCTAGGTTGACTGAAAAATGTCATTTCAGCAACTGCACCCATATCCATGAGGAAGGATGTCAGGTAATCGAGGCACTTCGAACAAATCGCATAAGAAAAGAACGATATCGGGCTTTTCAAAGTATGACAGGAATTGCCCAGGAATCAAAGGATCAAAAGTGTAGATCCTCAGAGGTCGATTATCGTCATTCTGCCTGTGGAGAGAGTTTTCACTGTAAGGTTTGTGGAACCCTTGTCGTTCCGGAGGGCGCCGGAAGCCAACACCGCAACCACTGCCCTAAGTGCTTGTCGAGTCTCCATGTGGATAACGAACCAGGCGACCGATCATCTCTGTGCAATGGTATCATGGATCCGGTCAGTGTTTGGGTACGCAAGGGTGGAGAATGGGCCATTATTCACAGGTGTCGATTGTGTGGCATGCTAAGCTCCAATCGAATCGCCGCCGATGATAACCCGATCATGCTCATGTCCATTGCGGTGAAGCCACTGTCTATGCCGCCGTTTCCGCTTACTACGCTAGCCTCGCTTTAGAGTCGCCGGTTCAAGTCTCAATTGAAGGCCATAAAAAAACGCATCCCCGATTGGAGATGCTTTTTTGATGGAGCTCCCGGCCGGAATCGAACCGGCGACCTGCACGTTACGAATGTGCTGCTCTGCCGACTGAGCTACGGAAGCATAGTGAACACTTAAAAATATTACCACTATTGATATCCGTTGTCAATCAAATGAGAAGTGAATCTTACTCTTGAGTACATTGCAACTGCAGCTTTAGGGGAGCAGTTCCTACTGTAACATGGGCATTTTTTCAAGTTTAGGACATATATTATACAGAAAAGGGGGCTTTTAATAAGCAGAAATTCAAAATATGGTGGTTTAAGCATATGATGCCGTCCTTTAATTGCAAATTTGCCCACGAGCGCTGTTAAATGCTTTCCGCTTTCGGAAACACGATTAGCGCGTGGTTTCTTGTTTCGCACGCTCTGCGTGCTCAACTGGCTTATAAGCCTACAAAAGAGAGGCAGATTTCACTCTGCCTCCCGTAGAAATGGGTAGTCCCGTAGAAACGGGATTTATTCATGCTTCATTATATTGAGCGTTTTAACTTAATCGGTCAAATAGGTCTTGCTGAGGCTGACACTCAAGTTTCCGGCTTCATCCATTGCCCTGACCTTAAAGATGTATTCTGTGTCTGCACTCAGTCCTGATACGTTTACGCTGTTTGCTTCTTTTTCCATAGTATGGATGAGCGCGCCGTCCTGATAAACCTGATAGGAATCAACTCCCACATTGTCCGTTGCATCCGGCCAGATCAGCGTTACAACGCCGGAGACCGAAGGGCTGACCGTCAGAAGGGCATCGCTTGGCCAGGTTGGCACAGTGGTGTCTGCAACCTCTTCTTCAAGGGTGGTTACTGTTACCGATGGGCCGTCGTTGCTCCAGTTTCCTGCTGCATCCTTGGCTTCTACAGTGAAGGTGTACTCCTCATCTGCTTCTAATCCTTTTATTGCGGCGGTTCTACCGGAAACGTACTTCACTTTATCCACACCGTTAAGCTCATAGCTTACTTGATAGCCAACCACAGCCACATCATCGGATGCTGCCGACCATTTTAACTCCACACTGGTTGCGCGAATGGCTGTTGCAGTCACTGCGTCATCATTATCCCAAATTGGTGCCGTTTCATCGTCGGAATCCTCTTCATCCTGATCGATCAAGTTTTCTATGATCGCTGCCATTTGTGCTCTGCTCAGCAGGCTGTAGGGATTAAAGGTCCCGTTGGGATAGCCTTTGATATATCCTTCTTCATATAGGGCCAGCAGATATCCGAAATCCTCGTCATTGAGCATGCCCAAATCCTTGAAGGGATTCCTTTCAAAATCCGTAACAGGATCCAGTTCCAGTGCCTTTGCTATTGCGACACATGCGGTCAGTCGGTCAACCTGAACATGAGAGTGGAATCTCTTTAAATTGAAATACTTCTGGTCGATTCCCTTCTTCACAGCTTTTTTTGCCCAGGCGGGGACATCGGAAGTATCCTCGTCCTCACCATCGTTCTCAATAACATCTTCGTCGTCATCATCGGTATCTCTCAGTTCAAGGATACGGTCAATGATTACTGCCAGCTCCACCATTGTAAGCTGTCTGTCCGGTTGGAAGGTGCCATCTGTGTATCCGCCAAGGATACCCAGAGACTGCATCTTTTCAACAGATTGTTTTCCCCAATGGCCTTTCATGTCTTTAAATTCTTTATTCTTTTCGTTGCCTTTTCCGTTTCCCGGATTTGCGAATGCTGCCCCGGTAAATAACGTCATTACCATCACAATGGTTACAATATAAGAAATCACTCTCTTCATAAAATACCTCCTTTTGTTTACCTAAAAAATACATCCTGTATATTATTTCTTAGCAGGGCTGTTTTTTTTAGGGGTAGGTATTCTATTTGCCAAAGATTTTTATTTTACCACATCATATGAGCAGCCTTCGAAGCTCAGGTCGAAATAGCAAATGCTTTTGTACTGACAGAATTTGCAGGCAGTTTCTTCCTTCACCTTTTTCGGCTTGATTTCGATGGAGCCTTCCGAAAGCTCACAGCAAAGCTCCTTCACCTTGCTGTTCACCGCATCCAGAAGCTCTGAAAAATCTTCTTCCGTTAAAAGCTTCTTTTCTGTCGTTCCTGCATAAAGACCATCCTTTGTTTTTCTAACGGGCAGGATGTCAGAATATCCCGAAAACTCTCCGGCAATGCTCTCAATAATGCTTCGATTGTCTAATACTACACCATCCAGCTTAAAGCTTTTTTTCCTTTCCGCTTTTATCTTTTCCTCATAGTCTGTTTCCGGTAGATTCGTGACATCAATCTGGGGTTCTGCGATTTCAAAATAGAATACGCCTGCCGGCTTGTATGGATTCTCCCTAGTCCTGTCATAGAAATCGGCTCCAAGAGCCGCCCTCAGATAGAGCATAAGCTGCAACCTCCAGCCCGCTCTTGCCTCTTCCGTATCAAATTTTTCCTTCCCTGATTTATAGTCGATTATTTTTATATATCGGTCCGGATCCCCATCTTTTCCTTTCAAAACATCGACTCGATCAATTTTCCCTTCGATATAAAGGGTATCCTCACCCAGCTTCACCTCAATCGGCGGGAACTGCTTTCCAACGGCTCTTCCGAATTCACTTTCAAAGAAAACATTTTGAATCTGTCCTGTCTGGACGTGCTCTACCAGAGCCCAAGCCGCCTCACCGCATACCCTTTTCATGCGCAGTCCGCGGTACCGCTCTTCTTCCCCTTGCACGAGAACTCCGTCCCGATAGTCCAACGCGGCTTCCTCGATAAAGGAATCGATGTATTGCAGGCATTGCTCTTTGGTAACATTCATCCACGGCGACCGGGGATCTGAAATGTCCATTTCGGGGGAAGACAACTGCTCCGACAGTTTCATAAAGCACTGATGGTAGACATCGCCGATTTCTCTTCCTGCAACCTCAAAAATTCGCCCCTCATCGGGTTTCAATCCATAATTGATGAAATGAGAGAACGGGCATCTGGAAAACCGTTCCAGTCTGGATGGGCTCAAAGATAACGCAAGGGAGGGATCTCTTTTATATATTTTCCCGACCAGTTCCTTCTTGATTTTTTCCTGCCTATTGGTGAACAGCAGCCCTTCCTTAACGGGTCTGAGCTGTATTTCTGAATTGGCTTCATACCATTGATAGGCCGCCAGCCACTCTTCTCTGAGGGGTTCACCCTCCATAGTGCTTCGGAAGGCCTCCGTCATATGCTTTAATGTGCTTCCGGGCGCTTCGATGAGAAGCATCGGATCTTCCATATTTAAGATATCTTTCGAAACCGAAAGGTCGGTATAGATTTTACGGATCTTGTCAAACAGCATGGATTGCTTGCTTTCCTTCCCCTCCAAATCCGATGCGGAATAGCTCATCCAGAGATATTCCGATGGCTTGGACAGGTTTTTATAAATAGCGAGCTTTTCTTCCTTTGCTCGCAGGTCGTCGATCTTGCAGATTTCGATTCCCTTTTGGTATAACGCAGTTTTTTCATCTTCGTTTAGCAAACTTTCTGAGGGCGACGCAGCCGGAAGCAGTCCGTCATTTGCACCCAGAATCATCATGGCCTTGATATTGCCGGCCCTTGTTCTCTGCATGGTGCCAATGATGATCTGATCTATGGTAGGCGGAAGCAGTCCGATTTCCACGGCTTCGAAGCCCGATTTCAGGATCGTTGCATAATCTCCTGTCGGGAGTTCCTCATCACCGATCAGCTCGATCAACTGATCGAAAATGGCAATGATGACGCTCCAGATTTGAGAAGCTTCTTCTGCATATTCATATTGATTTTCTTCTATCAGATAGCCAATCAAACCTTCAATTTTATCCGGCAGCATGGCCTGATCCTTCAAGAAGCTGTAAATCGCTACTGTCCTTTCTCGAACCGTTTTGTTTTGCTTAAATTCCGTTTCAAAGGCGGTAATATAGTCACATACCTGTGACCGGATCCCATTGATCCTCTGTAAGGCTTCCTCGCCTTCCGCTTTTGCACCATAGATAAAGTCCTTTTTCCAGCGGCTTCCCTTGATGCGATACTTAACCGCATAGTTTTCCAGGTCCTCACAGTCCTCGATGGAAACGGGAGTCAAGTTGGTTTTCAGCATGCGGAAGATATCCTCATAAAGCCAGCCTTTGGAGGTGATATCGATAAGGGCTGTGATAAACTCTACAGAGGGATGATGGAGGATATCCCTTTTTTTATCCAGAAATGCCGTAATGCCGTAGTCGGCGAAAACTCTCTTGATCACAGAGGCGCGAGTTTCCATATCGTTGCAGATGACTAAAATATCCCGGTACCGAAGTCCTTCTTCCCTTGTCAGCTGGACAATCCTTGCCGCCGCAGTCTCCGCCTCCGAATAAAAATTAGCAGCCTGGCAAAGGGATATGGTATTTCCCGCAGAAGACTGCCGGTAAGGTTGGGCGTAGAGCTCCTGCTCCAAATGAACCAGCGGCAGCGCCTTTTCTCCCCGGTTTTTACCGGCCCGGATTTGATAGCCGATGTCGATGAGCGCTTCCTCGTATCCGATACCGCTGCGTTCCGCAATGACCCTCAATTGATACATGATTCCCCTTGTCAGGTCAAACAGATCGCCGTCCCGGCTCTCTGGCTGCATCGAGCAGCCCCCCCCTCCCGCGGAGCAGTCTGCGGTCAATACAACATTGACTTCTCTGGCGGTCATCATCAGCTGTTCAATGATATCCATCGTCTTCGGTGTAAAGTAGTCAAATCCGCTGATCCAAATTACTGCATTTTGCAGCATTCGGGAATGCGGGATTTTAGAAACGAAAAGATTGAGATAATCCTCCGTATCAAGGTATTTCCCTTCAATCAGCTCTTCGTATTTTTCGTATATAATATGGATATCTTTCAGTTTTCTATGTAATATAGAGGTCTCCTCCGTTTCCCGAAGGAGGCTCAGTATGTCATCAGGTGAAGCGTTGAATTGCTTCATTTCGGAAATGAGATTGTTGGCCATCTCTATAAAGGAGGCCTTGCGGTTCATTCCGCGGAAGGCATGGAGACGATCGTTCTCCTCTGTCAGAATTTTGGTCAGCAACATATGTCTGCCATATTTATCAATCGGTACACGGCTGGTTCCACCAACTTCCGATAATACCTTGACGCCCAGTCTCGACTGGCTCATGATCTCCAGATCCATGAGTCCGTCCACACAGAGGTAGGCGAATGCGTTGCGTTCCGCCTGCAAGGTAAATTGATCCGGCACCAGCAGCAGTATTTTTTGATGATCTACCGTCAGTTCCCCGGCGATCCGATCAAATAAAAACTTTTCCTTATCCAGATTTTCCCGGCCATAGTAAATGTGCAGCATGGTTCTCCCTTTCAATTGCAGTAATCAGGGTTCACTGAATTACAATTATTATAGCATCTTTCCTTTGCAGCGGCAAACGTAGTGTGATAAAATGAATTGTTTTGTAATCCAATTAAAGAGTTTCATAAGAAAGAACGAGAAGAGGAGAATCCGAAATAAAATGTCGTCCATTCGTAATGCAAAATACTACATTGCCCTTTTTTCAGCTGTTTTTATCTGGTCCTCTGCTTTTATCGTCACGAAAGTTGCTTTAACCGGCCTCGGACCGTTCACCCTTTCCGCAATCAGAATCACGATTGCATTTACCATACTGCTTCCCTTTGCTCTCAAGCGCGGCTTTCGGTTTAAGAATCTCTTTACCAGGAAAGCATTCCTTTACGGGATTTTTGGATACGGCGGGAATCTTGTTTTGCTAAGCCTCGCCCTCATGACCTGCACCGCCAACATATCCGCCATCATTCACGGTTTATTTCCAGTTTTCATGATTTTATTTGGCTATACCCTGTTGAGCGAACGTATTACCAGAAATAAAGTATTGGGCATTGTCTTTTCCGTATCCGGCGTCGTCATCGCTTCCATCGGGGATCTGTCACAGAATTCCGAAACGACCCTCTTGGGTCTTCTGCTTGTTACTATTTCTGTATTGACATGGGCCTACTATTCCGTCTACTCCAAAAAAAATGCCGCAGGAATGGATACCTTTGTTTTGTCTGAAATCTGCTTTGGAACCGGATTGATCTGCATTCTGCCTTTTGCAATCATTGAGCAGCTGTTCACCGACTTTTCCATGCCCAACACGGGAGCTATTTTCAGCCTCTTATATCTGGGCATCATGTCAGGTGCGTTAGGAATCGTGCTTTGGAATTTCGGGCTGAAAAAAATCGATTCTACCATTGCCGGAATTTACTTCAACCTGATGCCTGTCATC
Source organism: uncultured Bacillota bacterium (assembly GCA_927441425.1). GTDB lineage: Bacteria > Bacillota > Clostridia > Peptostreptococcales > Anaerovoracaceae > Anoxybacterium. The sequence goes on from CAKMKG010000003.1 coordinate 7,342, forward strand.
GGACTTTTTTTGGCAATTTTCGCCCATGAACGCATCGCCTTTCTTCAAGTGTCCGGTTGCATCCTCATTCTTGTCGGTGTTTTTATCTGTACGAAGCCCGGAAAATAAAAGCAGCTCCGCCACGCTCCATGAAACAATTTTTCCGAAATATGCAACATTTTTTGAATAATCGCCCCCTAATAGATAGGGGGCTTCTGTACATTCTGCTCATTTTTACGGCTTTGTGTCCGGAATATATTCAAACATGTGTCATGTTGGGGGGGGTACGATGGTTTATAAGAGCAATACATTGAATGAAAATCTGAACAGTAAATTCGAAGCAATTTATTTCACATATTCTAAATACTTATATTCCATCGGAATTAATATCCTGAAGGATGAACAATTTGCCGCCGATGCCCTACAGCAATGTTTTTTAAAAATATACGAAAATATTGAAAAGATTGGCGAAATCAACTCGACTCAGACGAAATCCTTTGTCAGCATCATCATGCGGAATGAGTCAATCAATATTTTTAGAAAAAGAAAAATTATTTTTGATGTCACAGAAGCGATGGAAGATGCGTTATATATTATAATAGACGAAACTGCGAATACCGAAGAAATTCTATTGAAAGCAGAGCTTCGGGATGAAATCAATGCTTACTTGAGCAAGTTGAGCAACGAGGAAAGCAATTTAATCATACTAAAATATGTCCGGGACTATTCCAATCAAGAGATTTCTGAAGTTCTTGGCGTTTCGCAAGAGGTAGTAAGGCAGAGGCTATCGCGTGTAAGGAGAAAGCTGGCAATGTTGATGGAATGTGAGCTTTGGGAGCGGGATGCCGGAGAAATTCAGATTCCTGAAAATGCAGAAGTCCAAATTCTTGCATTGGCCAGAAATAAGGAAGAAGTAAAGAACGGTGAAACTTATAGTAATTAAAACTGACAAAAATAAATTTAATTTCTACAACTAAGATAAATTGGTAACATTTTGGTTTATACTGAACCGTAATAGCTGAATTGATTTCATACAACAGCCCGGTTTGAGCGGACATTCCAATTCCTCTCTTGCCGGGCTGGTTTTATTAACTAATTTTTAATTATATTTGAACTTATTTCGCTGCAGTCAGGAGTGCCTGCTTGTCCAGCATCTTTTTATATTCCGATTCCATCTCCATCATGCCTATGTAGAAATCATACTCATCCGCCAATTTAATGAAGTCATCTGGGTTGAAGCATTCCGGGCCCAAGACACCCTTGCCTTTCCATTTACCCTTAGCTAGCAATTCAAATGCGATGACAGGGTTGTATGCTGTCTGTCCGACGACACAGCCGCAGCCGATTCGCACCATCAGCTCTTCATTATCCGAGGTTTGGTAAATGAATACCTTTCTTTCCTTTCCGTCCTTTTTCCCTGTCACCAGAGTTCCGACGCAGCATTTGCCTTTCAGCTTGTCCGCAACTTCCGTCGGGCTCGGCGCAATCATTCCGACCACGTCTCTCGGTGAAAGGTTGGTTCCTTTTACTTTTCCGTCTTTGTCGTCAAGCCGCAACGCTCTTAGGTTCTTCAGCATGGTGATAAAGTCTCGGCCCAAACCATACTTGAAGCTCATCCTTTTGGCTGAGTCTCCCATATACCGCGGCAGCATAACCATTTCTTCATGCTCCACATTCACCAGTTCCTGCTCACCAATCCCGTCGGGGAAAGTAAAGAGCTCAGGTTCGGAGAACGGCTCAACGGTATAAATCCCCTTGTCCTTTTCCCATTTGAAGGGCGGATTCAGGCATTCATCTATGGTCGTCCAAATTGAAAAGCCAAAGGTAATATCATAGCCCTCTGCCGTTAAGTTGCCCCCATCCTTGATGCTGATCTCATCGATTTCATCAAAATAATGTTTTTGTGCAAATCTTGCGAATACATTTACCGCCCCCGGGTCCATCCCTATCCCTACGAGAGCCAGCAATCCACGTTTTTCCCAGTCCTCATGCATCGCAAACTGGTAATCCCCCATCATAACGTTTGTCTTATGGTATGGATCCGTCGGATGAGGTATGGACAAGGAAAGTGCCATATCCGCATATCGGACTCCGCATTCATAAGCAGCATCAAATAGGGTCTCGTTAAAGCTTGGGTCACAGGCATTGAATAAAAGATCAACTTGATATTTTTCGACTAAGGTCTTAACCTCATCCTTGTTTCTCGCATTCACCTTTTCTGCCGGAAATCTTGCATCTGCAATTTTCTTTGAAACTGACTGTGCTCTTTCCAGATTGAAATCGGACAGCACCATCAAATCCAGCCATTCTCCCTTGGGATCTCTCTGTCTTGCAATGATTGCAGCTGCTTCCCCGACTCCGCCGGTACCCACCATTAAAATTTTCAAAATTTCGCCTCCAAACGATTTTAAATTTTCGGGTTTTTCCCTGACATTTTACCGGGAGGCTTATCTTTGCTAAGCGAGATGATGTTCAGCAAAGCACCTCCGGTACTCTGCTGATACTAATTTATCCCAATTTTCATTCTTTTGCAATCAATCGAAGGATTTATCCGGAATATCTTAAATGAGTGCCATATTTGTCGCAAAGAAGTAACGATATTTATTTTACCGCTTGGAGCAAAGCGTTTTTATCCTGCCCCTTTTTGTATTCCGACTCCATTTCCATAACACCCATGTAGTAATCATACTCATCCGCCAGCGTAATGTACACATCGGGATTGAAGCATTCCGGACCCAATACCCCTTGTCCGCTCCACGTTCCGTTTGCCAGAAGTTCAAGGGCCATGACAGGATTATACGCAGTCTGTGCGACAACGCAGCCGGAGCCGATCCGGTCCATTTCCTCCTCATTGTCAGTGGTCTGGTAGATGAAAATCTTGCGTTCCAATCCATCCTTTTTTCCTGTCACCTGGGTGCCCACGCAGCACTTTCCTTTGATCTTGTCCGCCACTTCGACCGGATTGGGTGCAATCATGCTCACCACATCTCTCGGGGACAGGTTGGTTCCTTTGACCTTACTATGTTTGTCGTCCAGACCCAAAGCCCGCAAATTTTTCAACATGGTAATAAAGTCAGCTCCAAGGCCATATTTAAAACTCATTTTTCTAGCCGCATCCCCCATGTGTCTCGGCAGCATGACGATTTCCTCGTGCTCCACATTGACCAGCTCCTGCTCGCCAATCCCGTCGGGGAAGGTAAAGAGTTCCGGTTCCGAAAAGGGTTCCACTGTGTATATTCCCTTTTCCTTTTCCCACTTATAAGGGGGATTTAGGCACTCGTCAATGGTGGTCCATATGGAAAATCCAAAAGTAATATCGTAACCTTCCGCCGTCAGATTGCCACCATCCTTGATGCTAATCTCATCAATTTCATCAAAATAATGCTTCTGGGCAAATCGAGCAAAGACATTCACCGCCCCTGGATCGATACCGATTCCCACCAGTGCTAATAGCCCACGCTTCTCCCAGTCCTCATGCTTTGCAAACTGATAATCACCCATCTTGATATTTGTTTTGTTATAAGGATCCGTAGGATGGGGAACAGCCAAGCTCAAAGCCATATCCATATAGTTGATGCCGCATTCATAGGCTGTATCAAACAGGCTTTCATTGAGGCTTGGATCGCATGCATTGAACAGGATATCCACCTTGTATTTTTCAATGAGTGCCTTCACGGCATCCTTATCCATGCCATCCACCTGCTCCGCCGGAAATCTTGGATCTCCGATCTTGGCGGAAACCTTCTCCGCTCTTTCCAGCGTTCTATTTGCCAGTACCATCAGTTCAAGCCAGTCTCCTCCGGGATCTCTCTGGCTCGCAATTACTGCAGCGGCTTCTCCGACTCCACCGGTTCCAACCATTAATACTTTCATCTTCATTCCTCCTATATTGTAATTGATCTCTAAAACACATCCTGATTTCGATCATATCCATTATTATATTACCCAAATGGAAAGAAATTCAACATTTTCATCTCCAATCATTCCATTGCTCCAAACCGTTCGCTTCGCTATGCCTTTTCAACCATGCCTAACTGTGATACTATGGTAACAGTGCCTGTCTGGGCTTGGACAGGCGCTACGATTCAACAGAACGTTATCCCGAATCAGTTTAGGGGAAGAAAATGAAATCAGAAAAAGATTGTGTTTATGAATTATTGGCGACAGCTTCCTATTTCAATCAGCATAGCCAATTGAAGCCCTATGCCTATCAGATTCTTTTCGAGCAGATGGCCGAACGGCATTTATTCCAATTGCATCTTAACATTGACGAAACCATGCAGCATGGTCTGGCTTGGGCATTGATTTCCATGTCCGTCGAAGTGGTTACGCCCATTGAAAAGAGCATGACTCTTTACGGGAATACCTGGTTCTCAGCGCATAGAGGCCCTTATTTCCGACGTGAACTATTGATAAAGGACGCTCATGGGCAAGTAATGTTTAAGGGCTCTACCCATTCCGTGCTGCTGGACATCGAAAAGCGGTCCGTTTTCCGAAAAAAAGTAATTCCTTTCCCGATGCATGAACCCACTCCGGTCTTCCTCCTGGAAGCCTCTCCGGGGTATAAAATAGATGTGGACATGGCATCGGTTCTGGAAAGAACCGTACAGCCCAGCCAAATCGATTGTTTGGGGCATGTTAATAATTGTCGATACGGTGAGCTTGCATACGACGTTTTCAGCGAAGATGAACAGGAAAATCTGAAGGATCTCAAGAGAATGGATATCTATTTCTTATCCGAGCTCCGTGCCGGAGACCACTTTACGATGAGAAAAGCCTGTGAGAGTAATCAACTTTTCTTCCAGGGCTATAATAACACAAAAGACGATGTATCTTTCAACATCGTCATGGATTTTAATTCAGAATAAAAAACGCTACTGCGTGTCTTATCAAACGATAGCGCCGCGCCGTGGGTGTTCATGAGATGAAAAAAGTGTTTTCTAAGAAAACCGTGAAACCTGTTACCGACTTTGATGCGAAGCATCTTAAAGGAGGCGGTTTTCGTGAAAATCACTTGTTCACTCTCCGCAGTAGCCGATCGGTATTTTATGATCGATTGCCTGCATAACTTTTTCCGCTTTTTCCGCGTCAAAATAGCCGCACAGCTCGATAAAGTGAATCCCCTCTGCCACCATCCTCATAGCCTCAAGGGCAGCCATTTCTTCTTTGGCGACAATGGCAATATCAGTATTGTATTCTTCGCTTTCCAATTTCAGTCTAACCAGATCTTCGGTCAAATCAAATCCCAGAACGATAATTCCATACTTACTGATGTCCTGCAGGGCGTTGAACCTTGCCAGCTCTTCTTTTGAATATTTAGCATAGTTTATTTTGATCTTTCCCTCTGAAGATGTTCTGATTTCCTCAGTCTTTTCTTCATTGTAATCCCCGCAGAGATCGATCAGCTCATATCCGCTGTCAGCTAGCTTCTTCGTCAGTTCTCGAGTCATTTTCATACCGTGGACTGCGGCAAAATAGTACTGGTTTCCTGCATCTTCGTAAAGCACCGAGTAGCTATCAGGATTCTGTGTTGCTGAATTCATGATAAAAGCATAGTTCATTTCGCTCTCCTCCTTCTCACCGTTCTAATATATCCAATAAATCTTCTGCCTTTTCTATGATATAGTTCGGCGCATTCTCTCCGGTTTTATCTTCTTCACTGACAGCCAGTGCCCAGCTGACAAGAACGGCTTTTACCCCGGCATTCTTGGCACAAAGGATATCAAACATGCTGTCGCCGACCATGATGGCTTCTTCCGGTTTTGAGCCAAGCCGCGCCAGTGCGATATGCACGGGTTCAGGGTCAGGTTTATGCTTATCGGTATCATCACAGGTAACGATGGCATCAAAGTATTGTTCCATGTCATATTTCTTCAGACCGATTTCTGTGGAATGCCTCAAACGTGAGGTGACGATACCGGTCTTATATCCTCTTGTCTTCAGTTCCTCCAGCAATTCCAGTATCCCGGGAAATATACCGATCAGCTCGATGAAATTGTCATGGTGAAAGCTTCTGTATATTTTTGCTCCTTCTTCTACCGAAATCTGGGGAAGCAACTTTTCCATGGTGACGTAGAGGGGTTCTCCGAAGGTTCCGATGATCTCTTCCTCCGGTCTTTCCTTCCCCTCAACGGCACGGAAGGTATGCTGCCATGATTGCATAATTACACTGTTTGTATCCATGATAGTGCCGTCAAAATCAAACAGCACGGTATTAATCTTTGTCATATTTTTCTCTTTCTCCTTGTGTTTTTCTACTTTTCATTGTACCATTCCAATCCTTTTAAAGCAAGTTCACACAAAGGAGAAGGAACTTACCGAAGGGTCTGCATCCCCCGATAAGTTCCCTATAAGACAGAACAATTGATTTATCGTTAATTACTTTTTATTTCAATTCGTTTATTTAACCAGTGTATAAGGATCAACATATTCAAGACCCAGGCTGTCTGCAACTCCCTGGTAGGTCACATGGCCTTCGTAAACGTTCAGTCCCTTCATGAGAGGTTCATTTTCCAATACAGCCTTTTCCAATCCCTTGTCTGCCAGCATCAAACCGTAAGGGAGGGTGGCTCCTTCCAATGCGATGGTTGAAGTTCTTGGAACTGCTCCAGGCATATTTGCCACGGAATAATGAACAACGCCATACTTTTCATAGGATGGGTTGTCGTGGGTAGTTACTCGATCGATGGTTGCAATGGATCCACCCTGATCAATGGCTACGTCTACGATAACGGATCCTTTTTTCATCTTCTTGACCATATCTTCGCTCACAACCTTTGGAGCCGCCTGACCTGGGATCAGTACACTTCCAACCAGAAGGTCTGCCTTCTTGATGGATTCTTCCAGATTATATTCGTTGGAGACCAAGGTTGTGATTCTGCCGTTAAAAATGTCGTCCAGGTAAGCAAGTCTTGACAGGCTCATATCCAAAACAGTCACTTTGGCACCCATTCCTACCGCCATTTTTGCTGCATTGGTTCCAACCTTGCCACCGCCTACGATAACAACTTCAGCAGGCGCAACACCGGGAACACCGCCCAGCAATACGCCGAGACCGCCGTTATATTTCTGAAGCAAAGTCGCACCAACCTGGATCGACATTCTTCCTGCAACTTCGCTCATAGGAGTTAACAGAGGTAGTTCACGACTTGGAAGTTGAACTGTTTCGAAGGCAATCCCCTTCACCTTTGCCTTCAGTAATGCTGCTGTTAATTCAGGCGCCGGTGCAAGGTGAAGGTAGGTGTATAATATTTGGCCTTCTTTAAACAGTCCGTATTCTGATGGAAGGGGTTCCTTGACCTTTATGATCATATCCGCATCCGCAAATAGTTGTTTCACATCTGCGTAAATTTCACAGCCTGCATCGATATACTCTTCATCAGAAAATCCGCTGCCTTCGCCTGCGCGGGTCTCGATAATAACCTTATGTCCTTTTTTCACATAAGATTTTGCTCCGCCGGGTGTCATTCCTATTCTGTTTTCATTGTTTTTAATTTCTTTAGGTACTCCGATAATCATTTTAAATCCTCCTAGTATGTTCTCCTAAAAATTAGAATGTGCGGTTTCCGATATACCATCCGTTCTATTTTCCGAAATATTTTCGGTTTTCCACCTTTAACCGTTTCATGTTTCTGTATATGTTTTGCAATATCTGGTTTTTATCCGCATATATTTCAGATATATCATTTTGTTACCTTAATAATTGCGGCGTTTTCCTATTCTCAATCAATATTGTAAGACTACTACGACCCGTTGTCAATATTTTTTTGTAAGATGCAAAAAAAATTGCAGGCTCGTCTGCATATATAACAGACAAGCCTGCATTTATAGGGCTTTCGCTTCTTTGACGTGTGTCAATTTTTTAACATTCCGGCGCTGCATTTGATCCGAATGGAACTCAATCATAATGATTAAATTTTCATTGTCAACGCAACCTTTTGCTTGTCGTAGTCGATGTTCAGGATTTTGACCTTTACCGTATCTCCCACGCTGACCGCATCCATCGGATGCTTGATAAATTTATCACTGATCTGTGATACATGAACAAGTCCGTCATTCTTCACCCCGATGTCGACAAAGGCACCGAAATCCACTACATTTCTTACGGTTCCTGTGAGTTCCATATCCACCTTCAAGTCCTCAAAGGTCAGAACGTCGTTACGGAATACAACAGCGGGCGCTCCCTCACGGGGATCTCTGGCAGGCTTCTTGATTTCACTGATGATATCCGTCAGTGTCATGATACCGATTTCAAGATCAGCTGCCAGCTTCTCTATGCTTTTGCTTAAATTCCCGTTGGTTTCTTTCTCTTCGGGCAGTAGCGCCGCCAATGCCGCCAGACCGCTACCAGCTTGTTTAGGCTGCTTCTTTTCAACCGGATACATCATTAAAATTTTATCCTCAATCTGCTTGGCCCCGCCTTTTCCGATTTCAGTTTTTTCAATCCCCAGCTTCTTTAACATAATTTCTGCTGCTCCATAGGATTCCGGGTGGACGGAGGTCCCATCCAGTGGATTCTTTCCTTCGGCGATCCGCATAAACCCTGCGCACTGGTTATAGGTCTTCTCACCCAGCTTGGCAACCTTTTTCAATTCCTTCCGGTCCTGAAACCTTCCATTTTCCTCACGATAGGAAACGATATTTTTCGCAATGCCTGCGTTGACGCCGGCGATATAGGAAAGCAGCGAAGGGGATGCGGTATTCAGATCCACACCCACTCTGTTTACACAGTCTTCTACTACATTTGTAAGTGCGCTGTCCAGAAGTCCCTGATTGATATCATGCTGATACTGACCTACGCCGATATGCTTCGGAGAGATTTTAACCAGCTCAGCCAGCGGATCCTGCAGTCTTCTTCCGATGGACATGGCACCTCTCGTCGTCACGTCCAAATCGGGATATTCCTCCGTTGCCACCTTGGAGGCGGAATATACGGAAGCCCCTGCTTCGTTAACAATCGTGTAGTTTACATCGAGCTTGTATTTTTTTATGAAATTGGCAACGATGGCTTCCGTCTCTCTCGAAGCGGTTCCGTTGCCTATGACGATGACGTTGGAATTATATTTTTCAATAAGCTTCAGCAAGGTCTTTTCCGTGCCGGCCACATCATTCTTCGGTTCCGTTGGGTAAATCGTCGTATAGGCCTTTAGCTTTCCCGTCTCATCGAGGACAGCTACCTTGCAGCCCGTTCGGTATGCGGGATCGATGCTGATGATCCTTGCGTTTTTCACCGGAGGAACCATGAGCAGCTTTTCTGTGTTTCTTGCAAATACTTTCACCGCTTCTTTTTCGGCACGCTCAGTCAAAAGGTTTCTCATTTCCCTTTCAATAGAAGGAGCCATCAGACGTTTATAGGAGTCTTCAATCACATCGTTCAGCAAGTTGATAAAGATAGATTTCTCATTTTTTACAACAAAGTTCTTCATGTCCTTGTGAATTTCTTCCACAGGGGCGATGACCTTAACCTTCAGCTTCTTTTCTTTTTCTCCACGGTTGATTGCCAAAACTCTGTGATCCGGTATTTTGGAGATCCCTTCAGAAAATTCATAATATAGATCAAAAACGGTGCTTTCCGAGGAGTCTTCCGCAGTGGAAGTAATCAGCCCCGCTCTCTGGGTTCTCTCTCTCACAATTGCAGTCAGTTCCGGATCATCGGCAATCATTTCCGCAATGATATCCATGGCGCCCTGAATGGCTTCCCCTTCATTTGCCACACCCTTTTCTTCATCCACATAAGGGGCAGCCAGTTCATTCAGAATGCCGGTTTCCATCTCCTGGGCCCAGATAATCAAGGCCAGAGGCTCCAAGCCTTTTTCCTTCGCCTTAGAAGCTCTTGTTGACTTCTTCTGCTTAAATGGCTTATAGAGGTCTTCCACTCTTTGCAGCACTTCCGCTTTCTGGATTGACTCCTTTAATTCGTCAGTGAGCTTACCCTGTTCATCGATGTTGCGAATGACTTCTTCCTTACGTTGTTCCAGATTGCGGAGATATGCCAGCCGTTCATCCAAATCCCGCAGCGTTACATCCGAAAGCGCTCCGGTCACTTCTTTCCGGTAACGGGCGATAAAAGGAATCGTATTGCCGTCATCGATGAGCTGGACTGTGTTTTCAACCTGAGACAGTTTTAATTTAAACTCCTGTGCCAATTTTTCAATAATATTCATGGAATGGAATCTCCTTGTGTCGTTCATCTTCATCTTATTTCGCAATATTGCTCAATTAATTAATCTTTCAATTTCAACTTTTCATTGATAAAGTAATCCAGTTCCCCATTCATAACCGCATGGACATTGCCTACTTCCGCATTGGTCCTGTGATCCTTTACCAACGAGTAGGGGTGGAACACGTAGGAACGGATCTGGCTCCCCCATGTGATCTGGCTGTAATCTCCCTTCAGCTCATCCAGGTTCGCCTTATGCTCCTGCTTTGCAAGCTCCATAAGCTTTGCCATAAGCACCTTCATTGCGGTTTCCTTGTTCTGGTGCTGGGATCGCTCATTTTGGCAGGATACAACGATGTTGGTTGGGATATGGGTGATTCGAATGGCGGAGTCGGTCTTATTCACATGCTGACCCCCGGCTCCGCTGGAGCGGAAGGTATCAATTCGCAAATCGTCCTGATCGATGTTCACTGTGATATTATCATCCATTTCCGGGATCACATCCAGCGACGAAAAGGAGGTATGTCTTCTGCCTGATGAATCAAAGGGTGAAATACGTACAACCCGGTGGACACCCTTTTCGTTTTTCAGGTATCCGTAAGCATTTTCCCCTTCAATGAGTAAGGTTGCGCTTTTGATCCCGCCTTCCGCAGCATCCTGATAATCGAGAATTTTTACACGGTATCCCTTGGCCTCGGACCATCTGGTGTACATGCGAAGAAGCATTTCCGCCCAATCCTGGGCATCCGTTCCGCCGGATCCTGCGTGGATAGAAATGATAGCATTGTTGCTGTCGTACTCCCCATTTAGAAGCGTCTTGATCCGCAGATCCTCATACTTTTTCTTGTAGTCCTCGAAGGCCTTCTGTATTTCAGCCACCATGGACTGATCTTCCTCTTCCTGAGCAAGGTCAATCAGGATGCCGATATCTTCGAACTCCCTTTTTAGTTCCTCATATTCATCTATCTTTGATTCGAAGCTCTTCTTTTCCTTTAACAGCTTCTGTGCTTTTTCATGGTCATCCCAAAAGCCTTCTTCTTCGGTGGTTTTATTGAATTCGTTCAGTTTTTCCGTCAGTCCTACGACGTCAAAGAGACCCACCCAATTCTTTTAGATTTTGTGCCCTGTCGGTCAGCTCATATTTGATCTGATCCAGTTCTACCATTTCCTCAACTCCTTAAAATATTTTCTATGTTTTCAATATTTGCGCTGCCGTAATAGCAGTTTATTTCCTAAGCCCCGATCTTACCGAGAGTAAAAAATACGGCTAAATGTCAACAGGTTTAACAGTTAACATGGCAGCACAGCGTGTGTGTTCTCTAAGAAAACCGTGAAACCTATCACCGAGTTGATGCGAAGCATCATAAAGGAGGCGGTTTTCGTGATAATACACACGCGTGCTACAAAATCAATTGGTTATTCCGCGACATTTTTCCCGCAGCATTTTTTATATTTGGCCCCGCTGCCGCACGGGCATGGATCGTTTCTTCCTATGGTCACGCCTTTTCTTACGGTTTCCTGCTTCCGCTCTCTCTCAGGAACCTTGGCTGCCGCCGGTGCGTTACCGGAATATTCGACCTGATCTTCATTTGCCGTATCGGCGAATTCATCCTTACGGCCTTCGCCGGTCCCTATGATCTGTTTCCTGGTGGTGTCCGTCTGAAGGGTTACATTGAAGCAGAACTTCACCGTATCCTCTTTGATATTCTTGATCATCAGATCAAACATATCAAAGCCTTCCGCAGAATATGCACGGGCAGGATCTTGCTGACCCAGGGCCCTCAGTCCGATACCATGTCTCAGTTGATCCATCGCATCAATGTGATCCATCCATTTATTGTCGACAACTCGAATCAGGATCATTCGTTCCAATTCACGCATTCTGTCAACGCCGATTTCCTCTTCCTTGGTCCGATATGCTTCCTCAAAGAGCTCCACCGTATCTTCTCTCAGTGTGGATTTACCCAGATTTTGAATATCCTCCTCCGTATAGCTGTAGCCCTTGAATGTGCTGCAAATTTTACGAAGGGATGCTTCCAATCCCTTTAAATCCCATTCCTCCGCATACTTTGAAGAAGCGGTGGTGAAATCAAGATTTTCGTCGATGAGCTCTTCCGCCATAGACATGACATGGTCTCGCAAGTCCTCTCCAAAGAGGACTCTGCGTCTTTCGTTGTAGATGATCTCTCTCTGTTTATTCATCACATCATCATACTGAAGTACATATTTTCTGATGGAGAAGTTTCTACCTTCCACTCTCTTTTGTGCATTTTCTATAGACTTAGACAGCATGCCGGCTTCAATGGGCTCATCCTCGCTTAGTCCGAGCTTGCCGACGATTCCCTGCATTCTTTCTCCACCGAAGAGACGCATCAATTCGTCTTCCAGGGAAATAAAGAATTGTGTGGTACCCGGGTCACCCTGACGTCCGGACCGTCCTCTTAGCTGATTATCTATTCTTCGTGATTCATGGCGCTCGGTACCGATAATATACAGTCCGCCAAGTTCCTTAACCTTCTGCTGTTCCTCTGCTCTTTCCACCTTAAACTTTGCGTTCAGCTCGTTGTAAATCCTTCTCGCTTCGATGAGCTCCGGATCTTCAAGGGGCACAAAACTGGAAGCAAAGGAAATGGCGGTATCCTCATAGCCCAGTCTTCTCATCTCTCTCTTCGCTTCAAAGTCGGGATTGCCTCCCAGAATAATATCCGTACCACGTCCCGCCATATTGGTGGCGATGGTTACGGTTCCCAAGCGTCCTGCTTCAGCGACGATTTCTGCTTCTCTCTCATGCTGCTTCGCGTTCAGAACGTTATGCTTGACACCTCGCCTCGATAAAAGGGAACTGATGATTTCTGAGCGCTCGATGGAAATGGTACCCACCAACACCGGCTGCTCCGTCTTGTAAAGCTCCTCGATCTGATTTGCAATGGCGTTAAACTTCCCTTTTTCCGTTGCATAGATAGAGTCTTCTTTGTCATTTCTGGTAATGTGTCGGTTGGTCGGAATCTCAACAACGTCCATGTTATAGATGTCTCTGAATTCCTGCTCCTCAGTTCTGGCTGTTCCTGTCATTCCCGCAAGCTTCTGATACATTCTGAAATAGTTCTGCAGCGTTATGGTTGCCAAAGTCTTGGATTCCTGTCTGACCTTTAAACCTTCTTTCGCTTCGATGGCCTGATGCAGACCGTCGCTGTATCTTCTTCCAAACATCAAACGTCCGGTGAATTCGTCGACGATGACGATTTCCCCATCCTTTTCGATATAATCTACATCTCTTCTCATGAGATTTCTGGCCTTCAGCGCTTGCTGAACGTGATGGTTGATCTCCATATTTTCCGGATCGGAAAAGTTTTCTATTTTAAAGTATGCTTCACACTTTGTAACGCCTTCTTCGGTCATGGATATGGTTCTATCCTTTTCATCCATGGTGAAGTCCTCTTCGATGCGGAAGGTTTTGACGAATTTATCGGCAGTTTGATATAAATCAGTGGATTTCTCGCCCTGTCCGGAAATGATCAGTGGCGTTCTCGCTTCATCGATCAAAATACTGTCTACTTCGTCGACGATGGCAAAATTCAACTCCCGCTGTGTCATATCTTCCTTATAGATGACCATATTATCACGAAGATAGTCGAAGCCGAATTCATTATTCGTTCCATAGGTAATATCCGCCCGGTAAGCTGCCTTCCTTACTTCATTTGTGATTCCGTGGACCACGCAGCCCACCGAGAGTCCAAGGAAGGTATACAGCTTGCCCATCCACTCCATATCACGTTTCGCCAGATAGTCATTTACCGTGACGACATGGACGCCTTTCCCCTCAAGCGCGTTTAAATAGACCGGCAAAGTGGCCACAAGGGTTTTTCCTTCTCCTGTTTTCATTTCGGAGATACGACCCTGGTGAAGCACGACACCGCCGATGAGCTGTACTCTGAAGTGTTTCATCCCCAGGCTTCTCCATGAGGCCTCGCGGCATACTGCGAAAGCCTCCGGCAAGATGTCATCCATGGCTTCTCCTGCTGCCAATCGTTCCTTAAATTCGGCAGTCTTTGCTTTCAGTTCTCCGTCGGTCATGCCCTGCATCTTTTCATCCAGCACTTCGATTTGATCTACAATTTTTTCAATTTTTTTTACTTCTTTGACATTCAAGTCTCCGAAGATTTTCTCCATCAATCCCATTTTGACTGATCCTTTCCTTATTCTCTAATTTGTACCCCTAATTTTGATACCATTTTTATATGTCAACTCAAAATTATATCACAATCCCCTGTAAAAATCAAAAAAGCAAAGGGAAGAAAATCAAAATACTTTTCCGGCAGATCAGACATTTTTTCACCTAACACCATTTTATCAGCAACATCATAAGATAAAAGCATAGGTTGTTGAAAAAATGAGGTGAAGCGATGGATATACTCAAAGTAGTAAACATAGAACAAAAATATCAAGCTGAGAATGGTGAAATAACCGCACTAAAGGAGATTAGTTTTACCGTAAAGAAAGGCGAATTTATAAGCATCGTCGGGCCCAGCGGCTGCGGCAAGTCCACTTTACTTTCTATTATATCCGGAATCCTGAAGCCTACAAATGGCGAAGTTTATGTAAGCGGAGAGCGAGTTGACGGAATCACATCCCACATAGGCTATATGCTGCAAAAAGACAATCTACTGGATTGGAGAACCATTTATAAAAATGTCCTTCTTGGGCTGGAAATCCGAAATACCAAAACCCAGGAAAATATGGAGCGAGCAGAAAATTTATTGAAAACCTATGGCCTATATGAATTTCGCGATAAATATCCTTCCCAGTTATCCGGTGGTATGCGGCAGCGAGTGGCATTGATCCGTACGCTTGCAATCAGCCCGGATATTTTATTGCTGGATGAGGCCTTTTCCGCCCTTGACTACCAGACCCGACTAAGCGTTACAGATGATGTTTTTCGCATACTAAAGCAGGAGCAGGTAACCACGTTGATGGTCACTCACGACATCCCGGAAAGCATCAGCATGGGAGATAAGATCATGATCCTATCGGAACGTCCGGCGGTGATCAAAGAGATTCTGGAAATTGATTTCGAAATGGAAACCCGCACACCGCTCACCTGCAGAAAGAGTCCGAAATTCAGCCAATATTTTAACCACATTTGGAGAGAGTTGAGTGGAAATGAATAATACAAAAATTTCTGCAGAACGTGCTGCTTATTTGGAAAGCCGCGGCAGAACAAAAAAACTCATATTGGCCTGGCAAGTCGGAATACTAGTGTTTTTTGTTTTGTCATGGGAGTTGTTGGCACAGTTTAGATTGATTGATAGTTTTATTCTGAGCCAGCCTTCACGAATCGGAACTACCATTATCAATATGGTTCAGTATGATCTGATGAATCACGTTTGGGTAACGGTTTACGAAACCCTGGTTGGCTTTACTCTGGGTGTCATTACGGGCACCTGCCTAGCAGTCATACTTTGGTGGAGCAGTTTTGTCGCAAAGGTAAGCGAACCCTACCTTGTCGTACTCAACAGTCTGCCGAAAATTGCATTGGGTCCGGTCATCATCATCATCGTTGGAGCAGGCACAGAAGCAATCATTTTTATGGCCTTGGCGATCTCTCTTATTGTTACCGTGTTGGAAATGCTGAATGGGTTTCGCCATACTGACAGTGAATACATACGGATGGCTTCAACCTTCGGTGCAACCAAAGGGCAGATTTTTATGAAGGTGGTCTTCCCCTATAACATTGCCACCCTGTTTAATTCCCTGAAGATTAACATCGGTCTCTCTTTGGTCGGTGTGATCGCAGGTGAATTTCTGGTATCAAAGGCCGGTCTTGGCTACCTCATTGTATATGGAGGTCAGGTCTTTAAAATGGATCTGGTCATGTCCAGTGTGATTATTCTGGCCGTTGTCGCCGCGCTGATGTATGAAGGCGTTGTTCTCATGCAGAGAGTCGCAATGCGCTGGTATAATCATTAGTTCCTCAGCCCCTAATTATATAAATAAGATTTAAGAAAGGAGATACATAGATGAAAAAAAATGCGAGGATTTTATGCATAGGACTAAGCATTCTGCTTGCCGTTCCGTTTCTTTCCGGGTGTTCAAAAGAGGAGGAAAAACAGGCGGTAAAGGTCACTTTGTGTGAGGTAACCCATTCCATTTTCTATGCTCCGCAATACGCGGCAATGAACTTAGGTTATTTTGAAGAGGAAGGTATCGAAATAGAGCTGTCCAATGGTCAAGGTGCCGACAAAGTTATGTCTGCCGTTCTCTCTGATAACGTTGACATTGGATTTGCCGGTCCGGAAGCTTCCATCTACGTTTTTAACGAGGGGAAGGAAGACCATACGCAGGTCTTTGCGCTTCTGACACAGCGCGACGGGTCATTCCTTGTTGCCCGAGAGCCGGATCCTGACTTTACCTGGGATAAATTAAAAGGAAAACATATCCTTCCCGGCCGAAAAGGAGGAGTTCCTTATATGGCCCTGGAATATGTGATCCGCAGTCATGGCCTTGACCCATATCAAGATATGACCCTTGATAACAGTATTCAATTTGCTTTAATGGCGGGCGCTTTTACCGGTGGTACTGGTGATTATGTCACATTATTTGAGCCGACCGCGTCGATGCTGGAAGCGGAGGGCAAGGGTTATATTGTTGCATCCGTCGGAGCAGAAGCGGGCGAAATAGCCTATACCGGTTATTTTGCAAAAAAGAGCTTTCTAGAAGAAAACCCGGATCTCATTGAAAGCTTTACGCGGGCAATCTATCGGGGTCAGCAATGGGTGGCCACCCATAGTGCGGAGGAAATTGCCGAAGCAGTGGCACCTTCTTTCCCTGATACCGATGTTGCATTGCTGACAATCGTCGCCCAAAGATATAAGGATATCGATGCCTGGCGGGATAATCCGATATTGGAGAAGGAAACCTTTGACCTGTTGCAGAACGTGATGACATCTGCAGGGGAACTTACAAAGCCCGCTCCCTATGAAAATGTTGTAAACAATAGTTTTGCAGAAGAAGTGATCGAGGAATAACATAACGAAAATAGGCAATAAGAGCAGAATCTTTTGAGGAGTATTCTGTGATTATTGCCTATGCCCTTTTCTTATGTTTATTTCTATTCTGATTTATGCCATTATACCAACAGCGGCGTGTGTTCCTCCACAAAGGCCTTATAGATAGCCTTGATTGCCGTCTCGAAATCCTTGTTTTCCACACCGACGATGATATTCATCTCGCTGGAGCCCTGATCGATCATACGAATATTGACTCCTGCCACGGACAATGCGGTAAAAAGCTTTGCGGATACACCGCGCCTTTTTGCCATGCCGATTCCCACCGTAGCGATGAGGGCCATATTCTCAAAGATATCGATGGAATCCGGCTGCAGCTTTCTTTGTATTTCTTCCAGCATATCATCCATCTTCCCGTTCAGTTTTTTGTCAGAAATGACGACGGAAATGGTATCGATACCGCTGGGCATATGCTCCAGAGGCACTTCGTAATCGTCGAGAATTTCCAACAGTCTCTTAACGAATCCCCGCTCTGCCGACATCATGTTTTTGTAGATGCCGATTACGGTGAAGTCCTTATGTCCTGCGATCCCGGTGATAATGGTATCTTCCTTACTGCTTGGTTCCGCCGTTATGATCGTTCCCGGATCGTCGGGTTCATTTGTATTTCTGATGTTAATCGGAATGTCGGCCGCTCTCACTGGATAAATGGCATCCTCGTGCAATACGGAAGCCCCCATGTAGGATAGCTCACGCAGTTCCTTATAAGATATGGTGCTGATCGGCTTGGCATGGTGTACGATTCTTGGATCAGCCATCAAGAATCCGGACACATCGGTCCAGTTTTCATATACTTCGGCGTCAACAGCTCTGGCTACCAGGGAGCCTGTAATATCCGAGCCACCTCTTGAGAAGGTTCTGATTCTTCCGTCGGGATAGCTTCCATAGAATCCCGGGAGCACAGCTCTCTCATGTTTTGACAGTTCCGCTTTCAGTGCATCATCGGTTTTCCCATTGAGAAATCTACCCTTGGCGTCAAATTGAATGAGCCCGGCAGTGTCGACAAAGTCATATCCAAGATATGCTGCGGTTAGCAATGCGTTGAGATATTCACCCCGACTTGCTATGTAATCCTCCGAAGCCCCCGCTTTCAGGTTTTGATTGATTTCATCAAACTGCTTCTGGAGATCCACATTCACGCCCAAATTGAACTCAATGGCAACGTACCGATCACAGATTACCTGAAAAACCTGATCGTAGGGTACGTTGTGATCTATATGTGCCTTACAAAGATACAACAAATCGGTGATCTTATTATCTTCATTAAATCTTTTACCCGGTGCGGAAACAACCACAAACCTTCTTTCGGGATCCGATTCCACAATCTTTCTGACCTTTGCCAATTGTATGGCGTCAGAAACTGAGGAGCCACCGAATTTTGCTACCTTTATTCCCATTCTTTTTCATTCCTTTCCAAACTGTAACGATTCATATCAGCCAAGGATCGTCAACAGACAATACCTTTCATTTTAAGCCCTTGCGGTATAAAGAAAAAATTATACTTTACATTATAATTTTTTCTTTACCCATATGCAAGAATTTCCTATTTTATCATGCTTTCTGCTTCTTGTCTCAGCAGATCTGCTTTATCCGTCTTTTCCCATGGAAGGTCGATATCGGTTCTTCCGAAATGACCATAAGCTGCAACCTGTCTGTAGATCGGCCTTCTTAAATCCAGCTCTCTGATAATGGATGCCGGCCTTAGGTCAAAATGCCTGTTGATCAGCTCCGCGATCTTGTCTTCCGGAAGCTTTCCGGTTCCGAAGGTTTCAACCATAATGGATACGGGCTTTGCAATTCCGATTGCATAAGCAAGCTCGATCTCGCATTTGTCAGCCAATCCGGCGGCAACGATATTTTTTGCGGCATATCTGGCTGCATAAGCTGCTGAGCGGTCTACCTTTGTCGGATCTTTCCCCGAGAATGCGCCGCCACCGTGTCTTGAATATCCGCCGTAAGTATCAACAATGATTTTTCTTCCGGTCAACCCGGAATCTCCGTTTGGTCCTCCGATTACGAATCTTCCCGTTGGATTGACATAGTATTTCGTGTCTGCATCAAGGAGCGCATCCGGTATGATCGGATTGACGACATACTTGATAATATCTTTTTTGATCTGTTCCTGGGTGACATCTTCATCATGCTGGGTGGAAACCAGAACCGTATCCACTCTAACGACCTTGTTATCCTCATACTCAACGGTTACCTGAGTTTTTCCATCCGGTCTCAGATAAGCCAATTTCCCTGACTTCCTCACATCGCTGAGCTGTTTTGCAAGCTTATGGGCCAGAGAAATCGGCATTGGCATTAGTTCCGGCGTTTCATTGCAGGCAAATCCAAACATGATTCCCTGGTCTCCGGCGCCGATGTAGTCCTCTGCATCGCACTTATCGATCACTTTGCATTCCAATGCCTTGTCGACGCCCATTGCGATATCGCCCGACTGTTCATGAATGGCGGTCATTACAGCGCAGGTGTTTCCATCATAGCCATATTCGCCTTTTGTATAACCTATGTCGCAGATAACCTTTCTGATCAAGTTCGGAATATCAACATAACAGCTTGTGGTGATCTCCCCGACTACCAGTGCCAGACCAGTTGTTACTGTGGTTTCTGCTGCTACTCTGCCCATTGGGTCATTTTCAAAAATTGCATCCAGTATTGCGTCTGAAATCTGGTCGCAAAGCTTATCCGGATGCCCTTCCGTAACTGATTCTGATGTAAATAATCTTTTCATTTTCTTTCCTCCTGGCGTGAACATTTCACTTCGTTTTTCCTTAGATTCTTTTATAGATTGTGCTATTTTTACTACTTAATACCCTCAAATACATAATAAAAACCTCTTCTAATTGAAGAGGTTATCATATTTGTTAAGATCCTCATCTTTCAGAATATTAATTCCGTAGGATTTAGCACCTTTTTTACCTACTTTCGTAGATACGCAGGTTGCTGGGCTTCGCAGGGCCTATTCCCTCAGCCGCTCTTGATAAGGTATTATTTAGTTATGTATGAGAGATATTATAACATGTAATTTGGATTTTGTAAACATGTTTCAATGATTCCTACCTTGCGACAACGGCCTACAGCCTCCGACTCGCTTCGCTCGCTGCTGTCCGTTTTGCCATACCAAGCAAGCTTGGGGCAAAAAGGCAAGGTCGAATTCAATGGTGGAATCATTATAATCCTTGATTTTTTAAATGTCAATGGGTATACTGAATCTACAAAGGAATTTTTATATGATAGGAACTGTTCATCATATAAAAATAAGGGAGTGCAGAGGGGCTCGCCCTTTGCCGCTAAGGAGGGTGCTCAGGCTGCTTTGCAGCCGCCGAAGGGAACCATGGGTTCCTTAGCGGAAGTGGCGATGCTACTTTTTTTGGGGATTTGAGGAGGAGAACTCATTGGCAGAACGAAAATTTACGGTTATCAAGGGAGGCGCAGCGGCAGCACTCAGCAATAACCGCAGACGATTTCATTCCGGTTTTATAACAGATACAAGGCTGATGGGGGTTGTTGGCCTGTATATTCACTGGGAGTTATCCAATACGGAATTTGTATCTGATTTTCATCAGTTTTTTTATTTTGATGCAGAAGAATACGGTTTCGAAACCTATAAAAGCCTCCTAGGCAGCGACACGGAAGCCCTAACCATCATGGAGCAGGCACTCATCGGGGGACTGGGTGGAAGCAAGGTTAATGTAAATGAACGGGAAGCGGTATTTTTAGTCCAAAAATATATTGCTATGAACGAAGCCCTTTCCCTGCCATTGCCGGAGGGAAGAAATGAATTCAGTTTTTTACTCACCGATCCGGTAACCTTAACAGAAAGTGAAAACGAAATTTTAATCGATAAATTATGTACCCCGATCCTATCGGAGTATCAACTGATCAACTATTTCCTCATGCGTGTGTTCGGCAGAGATTTTGAGGCAGCAGCTTATCTTGCGTTGGATGATTTCTCTTTGGCGATCCTCCCGGAAGACGAAGGTGCAACCTTATGCAAGAACAGCATTGAAGAGTTTTTTGACGAAAGCGGCTGCTCCTATCTGTGCGAATCCCTCATTGAATACGACGGAAAATATAAGCTGGTGGTTTCCGAAATCTATCTGGAGGAGGGTAAGGTTTCCGGGACAAAGAAGCGCTCAGCTTTTCTAGTCACCTCTGCAGAGGCGGCTATGATGCTGAATCATCCGGAATTCATTACCGTCTACGAAGTTCTCACCGAAATGGATGATTTTCTGCGTCGATTTGCAGGTCTATCCACAAACAGCATGCAAACAATTCATGAAAACGGACGTTTATATTTGGAATTTAACAAGAACAATGACCATGTGAACAAAAAGGTTTTCCGTTTGAACGAGGACATCCACGGTCTTTACTTCGCCACCGATTTCGGCCAGCTGATCATCGCGACCTACAGCCTCAGCGAGATCCATGAGATAGAAAAAACCTTGAGCAAAAGCGAGATCAGCACCTGCATCATTCCTACGGCAAAATACGAGTTCAAGGAACCCATCCTGTATGAGTTCATCCAAAGCGACTTCGACGACTTTTCCGATTTTCTTGATTTTTTAAATTCATAACCCATATGGATATAAGACGAATCCCCTGCACATCATAATGCGGGGATTTTAATTTTAATTGTTTTAATTTTTTATGTTTGAACGTACCTAAAATAGGTATTATTATGTTGTAATGATTACAATATTGATATTATTACAATCTAGATCCATGTTGATCGAGTCACAGGGGGTGAGATAACATGAAGCGATCCTATGAAGAACTGACAAAAGAATTAAAAATGAAAAATATACGTCTTTCCCATCAAAGGTTAAAGGTTTTGGAATATCTTACGATCCATATGGACCATCCTACCGTGGATCAGATATATAACGGACTTCATAAGGAAATTCCCACCCTGTCAAAGACAACCGTTTACAGCACGTTGAGTGCATTAGCCGATGCAGGGCTCGTGAGAATCATTAACATCGAGGACAATGAAGCACGTTATGATATCCGGGTGGCGGATCACGGTCATTTCAAATGTGAATCCTGCGGTACCATTTATGATTTCCAGGCGAATATTGATTCTCTTACAACTGTTGATTTGAAGCGTTTTGATATTAAAGACAAAAACTTATATTTCAAAGGATGCTGTCCTACTTGCCTTGTCGGAAAGAACGAAGCTTCCTTGTCGAAATGAACTGTTTCGAAGCCTGACCTGCTCAGGCTGGATATAAAATAATTAATTTATTATAATTAGGAGGTAATTGAAAATGGAAAAAACAATGAAAAATTTAATGGAAGCTTTTGCCGGTGAATCTCAGGCAAACAGAAAGTACACAGCCTATGCAAAGAAAGCGGAGGCTGAAGGAAAGCTCAATGCCGCAAAGCTCTTTAAAGCTGCTTCCGATGCAGAAACATTACATGCGCTCAAGGAGTTTGAAGTTGCCGGCAAGATCGGTGCAACGTCAGATAATCTGATGGATGCTGTGGCTGGCGAAACTCATGAATATCAAAGCATGTATCCTGATTTTATCAAAGACGCTGAGGAAGAAGGAAACAGGGCTGCGGCTACTGTATTTACATTTGCCATGAAAGCGGAAGAGGTCCACGCCAGACTCTATCAAGAAGCTTTGGAAAACATCGACCAAACAGAAGAGGTTTTTTACTATCTATGCCCTCTATGTGGCAATATCGAAAAATCTGTTCCGGAAAAATGTAGCATCTGCGGCATTCCCGGCGACAAATTCATTAAATATTAGTACTCTGTAACTCCTAGGTTTATGAAGAAAAGCCTTTCCATTATGGAATCAAATAGCTTGCTATGATAAATTTAATTTCATAGCAAGCTATTTTTATGCTGTTCTTATTGCGGCATTGGTATTTTATAAATGGTATTAATTTCTCGAACGTCATATGTTAATATAGATTTTTCTACTTGTGGAACCTTATTATTTGCTCCCTCAAATTGTTTATTTAATATGGCTTGCGTGACATCAATCTTATTTATTTCAGCTTTGCTGATTTCATTATTTTCTTTATTTACCCAAATAATTATGGGGGTGGGCTTTTCTGAGAAAGCTAAACTTGGAATACCACCCATTAGCTCATAAATTTCGCCACTGGTTATTTCTTTTAGCAATTCATCCTTATTTGAAAGTTCTTTATCCCCCTCAATTAGACCTCCATCGATATAAAATTCTCTAAAGAACTTTTTATAAGCTTCAATAACTGAAAATTGACTAATGTTTCCACTAAATTTAAGTAATCCATCCTGATTTTCAATCAATTTAAAACTATCTGAATTTGTATTAAGAAGAAAATAACAAGCTTTAACAAAGGCTTTTGATTGTGCAATGTATTGATTTACTTGGGTTGGATCATCCATGGTGCTTTTCGTCCATTCCGTATCGCTACCCCGATAAAACAACGCCAGGCCATTTACAGTGCGCTCTTGATAGGATTCTATACTTGTTTCCTTTGTTTGTTCATTTGTATGGGACTCGGTATTTTGAACCTTATTCCATATCACAAAAGGTTCATTTATTCTTTTAAATTCCGAAGTAGTTAAAGTAGTTATTGTATCATCCTCTGTAGTCAGTATTTGTTCATAATTTGATACATAAGAAATGCTATCTACTGATAAGATAGATTCAATTGATTCTATTAGGCTACTAGATGCCATGTCATTTTGAGATGGGGTTTTTTCACCACAGCTAATTAATAATAGAGTGGTTACTATAATAATAGTGAATAATAGTGACTTTTTCATGATTTAGATTTCCCTGCTCTTTCTTGATTTCATTAGAATCCTAATTCTTCCCCTATGATAATTACATGAAAATCCGAGTCAACAGGTTTTTTGTGTATTATACTTGTGATATTACAGTTTCTCTGGTCGGATCTGCAATCTTTACAGGTTCCGCTTACATTGCAAGCCAAATCATTGCCGTACTTGATATTATTCATCTGTGCGGCAACATAACGAATTCTGTCTAATCCGGCATTCAGGTCTTTCACCAATTTGTTTGCACCTGCGATCACAATGATTCTGTCTGAACCGTAAAGACTTCCTGCAATTCTGTTTCCGGCACCGTCAATGTTTATGATTTGTCCGTCCATTGTAATTGCATTTGCTCCCAGCATAAATACGTTGGCGACAAGATACTGCATCAGGATCTCTCTCATTTCTTCCTTATTGCCAATGATTTTATAACCAGGGCAATTATGCTCCAACGCATAATTATTTACGGCACAGGTATGTGGAATCGCAACACAGTTCTTTTTTTCAAGTTCCTCATCCAATTCAAGTGAAAATACTGTATGTGAGTCCCCGCAACCAATCATTCCATTGTCGGGAATCAAACTTAAAACAAGTTTTCTTGCTTCTTCGATGGAATCACAGTAGTAAGCCGCAAAATTATTTTTAATTAAGTTCTTAACTGCTATCTGACCTTCTTGTCTCATGTACTCTTTTCTAATGGAATCCCGATTACAATTCTCTTCTTTCAGCTTTGGAATTTTGAAATTATGTAAATTTAACATATTTTTCACTCCCCGATTCTAAACAAGTCGATAGGTTGGTATCAAACATAGTTTTCTGTGAGCAGATCAAATATCTGCTTATTGATTTTTTTCACAGGCGCAGCGGAAATATTGGAGCAAACTGCGATGGAAAGCTGCAACGCAGGGCAAAGCCAGAAGCTGGCACGGAAACCATCATCCGTTCCTTCATGGCCATAAAGTACAAATCCGTTTTGCTCTCTTTTGAACCAGCTCAAGCAAATAAACTCCCCGTTGTTCGGTACAAGCGCTTGTTCTTTCCATGCAAGGTCATAGGTTCCTGTTTTTAGTAGCTGCTGTTTCAGATGCGCCTGCCCCCACTTTTCCAGATCAAGTATATTGGAAGTTAGTGTCGAGCTTGGTCCGTGGGCACGGTTATACGGAAAATGCGGCGATCTGACGATCCTCTTTTCCGCATCCTTCTCATGAGGCGTGCAGAGATTTTCATCCTGCCCATTTTCTTCATATATTCCGCGTTCGAAGGAAAGTAGCGTGGAATCCTCCATGCCAAGGGGCTCAAAGATATTATTTCTGACATAGTCCTCGAAGGACATCCCCGAAACTGTAGCAATCACAACACCCAAAATCTCATAGCCGATATTGCTGTAGGAGAACATGCCTTCTGCGGGAGCCCAAAGCAAACTGGCCTCTTTCACCTCCGCAGATCGCACATAGCGCTCCAGCGCGCCTTCATCGATCTCCGGTTTGTCCCATAAATAGTCCTTTACATCGGGCAAACCCGCGGTATGACTAAGCATCTGACGAATGGTAATTTCCCGATACCGCTCATCCTTCATACGAAACCAGGGGAGATAGTCCGTAAGGCAATCATCTAACGACAACAACCCTCTTTCCCACAGCTGAAGGATGGAGGTTCCTACAAAAAGTTTGGTAACAGAGGCCATATGGAAGATGTGCTCCTGAAGCAGGGGTTTTTTATCAATCAAATCCTGGTATCCAACGGCACTACGGTAAACAAACCCATCGATACAATTGTTACCGTTGTCTATATCAGGTTTGCATTTGTCCCCAATCCGGATGCCTACCGCCAAGCCGGGCAGGTCGTAGTTGACCAAGGCCTTATTCATAAAATCATCCAGTTTTTCTTTCAATATTTGCATGTTCTCCTGTTCTACCTCGTCCTTTTCACACATTTAGTCGTTGGCAGCCTTTCCTGTCATTTCTTTGATCGTAATATCGATGACCGCTGTCATGTTTAGCATCTCCTCCGGGAAGGAAAAGCTTCTGTCATCATGGGCTTTTAAAATGATATTGAGCCCTCTGCTCTTTTCCTCGTTGGACTGCAGCAGTTCTGCCGTGCCGAAGCCGATGACGCTGCGGAAAGCAGTTCCCCAATCGCAGGGCTGATCCCCGCCTTTGATGATTTCCGACTGAAACGTCTCCATTTCAAAGCAGACCTTGTTGTTCTTTTTCAGAATATCGATCTTTCTTCCCTCATCGGCGCCGTGTAGATAAATGTGCCCGTCTTCGTAACCGTAATTCATCGGCACAACATAGGGCTGGCCGGCATCCGCCAGACCCAAGTGACAAACAAAGGCCT
The DNA here is from genome assembly GCA_927441425.1 of uncultured Bacillota bacterium. Classification (GTDB taxonomy): domain Bacteria; phylum Bacillota; class Clostridia; order Peptostreptococcales; family Anaerovoracaceae; genus Anoxybacterium. The sequence goes on from CAKMKG010000003.1 coordinate 33,671, forward strand.
TTTGCAAAACCGCTTCGATATCTGCAATATTCGTTAATTCCCTGTCTTTTCTCCTCATGGCTTTTCCCTCTCTTTGTTAATTGAATTCCTTCCCTGCGGCGAAGCCGTATTTAAATCTTTGCGTTTATTTCATCATATCTTTGGTTAGTTAATATGATGCAATAATTCCTTCCTTACAGCAACGCTGTATTAATCATTGGAATTATTATAACTTATTTTCCCGCAAATATGGTAAAATGTTAAGGTAAATTCAAATTTTTGTGTCGGCTGTGGGTCGGTAAAGAAATAAGGCAGGTGTTTGAGATGAAGTACAGAACTTTTATGAATAACGAGGAGAACGTCTCCTTGCTCGGCTTTGGAACCATGCGGCTTCCCGTTGTAGACGGTGACTCGTCAAAGATAGAGGAAGCGCTAGCGATCAGGATGATCCGTTCCGCCATCGACAGGGGCATCAATTATCTGGATACGGCTTATATGTACCACGATGGATACAGCGAAGTTGTCGTGGGCAAGGCATTAAAGGACGGTTATCGGGAGAAGGTCTTGCTGGCGGACAAAATGCCGTTATGGATGGCCCGAACTGAGGAGGACATGGACAGGATCTTTCTAGACCAGTTGAGGAGGCTTGACGTAGACTGCATCGACATGTATCTGGTTCACAACGTGAATGCCCAAATATGGAAGAAAGCCTTGAAATTTAAGGTCTTGGATTATTTAGAAAAGAAAAAATCCGAAGGCCGGATCAAGCATATCGGCTTTTCCTTTCATGATGAATTCCCTGTATTCGAAGAAGTACTCAACGCATACCCCTGGGAATTTTGCCAGATTCAATTGAACTATATGGATACGGATTTTCAGGCTGGTGTAAAGGGCCTCAAGCTGGCAGGCTCCTTGAATATTCCGGTCATCATTATGGAACCGTTAAAGGGCGGAAAGCTTACCGATGTATTGCCGCAAAGCATACGGGATCTCTGGAACCAGGCTCCAATGAAAAGGACCCCGGCTGAGTGGGCCCTTCGATGGGTCGCCGACTTCCCTGAGGTGCTCACAATACTCAGTGGCATGACAGATATGGAGCAGGTCGATGAAAATATTCGGATCCTAAGTGAAGCTGACCCCAATAGCCTGACCGAAACAGAGCAGAAAATAATCAAGAAAGCAGCAGACGAATATAACCACCTGATCCAGTATTCCTGCACCGGCTGTCAATACTGTATGCCATGCCCCATAAAAATCGATATCCCCGACCTCATCGGGCGTTACAATGACTGGTTTGTTTTTGAGAGAAACCAAAAGATAAGGGATGATTTTTACGCATGGGTCCACCCAAAAGCAAGACCCTCTGCATGTGAAGCCTGTAAGGCCTGTGAAGATCATTGCCCCCAGCATCTACCCATTTCCGATATCATGAAAAAAGCACAAGCAGTTTTCGAAACAGAATAACCGGAAGAATAGATTTATTCCAAAATAAAATAAAAGCGGCAGTTGCCGCTTTTATTGATTCATACGTCTTATTTGATATCCTTCACCGCATCCAACATTCTCTTCTCATTGGCTGCGTCTGCATACTCGGAATCCATTTCTCTGATTCCGGCAGGGAACTCATATTTTGCCAATCTCTCTACAAATGGATCCGGGTCAAAGGATTCCGGTCCGTGAACACCCTTGATATCCCAAATTCCCTTTGCCGCCAATTCCAACATGATAACCGGACCTACTGCAGTTTGTGCTACTACGGCGTTGGTTGTATATTTCTTGATGCATTCCTGGTTATCTACGATCTGATAGAGGTATACGGATCTTCTCTTGCCATCCTTGGTTCCTGTAACCCAGGTACCTGCACAGCCTTTTCCGATCATTCTTGGCGCCAAATCCATTGGGTTTGGAACAACCTTAACCAGGAAGTCTCTTGGAGAGATTTCACTGTCTCCAACCTTGATCATTCTGGTAGTTGAGTCCATTCCGCAGGCTTCCAGATCTTTGAGCAACGCTCTCATTTCTCTTGGCACTCCGTATTTAAAGGTTACTCTGTTACAGTCGATTACTCTTGGAACAAGTAAAACCTCTTCATGTTCAACATTAATTACTTCTACATCACCGATTCCACCCGGGAAATTGAAGATTTCAGGTTCAGAGAAGGATTCGGTACAGAACCATCCTTTGTCCTTTTCCCAAATAACCGGTGGGTTCAGACATTCTTCAATGGTGGTCCATACGGAGAAACCGAATGCTACGCCCTCATGACCCGGAATCTCATAGTTGTCTCCATCTCTGATATTTACTTCGTCGATGGTATCAAACAAATGCTTAGCGGCATATCGTGCAAACACGTCCGCCATTCCAGGCTCTACGCCGGATCCAACGATTGCCATGTTTCCAGCCTTTTCCCACGCTTCATTTCTCTCAAACTGGTAATCTCCCAGCTTTATGTACGTCAATTCGTATGGCTTCTCCGGATGTCGCTTGGAAAGCGTCATTGCGCAGTCAAGATAGCCAACACCGGTTTCCAGGCAAGTGTCAAAGATGTTTTCATTAAAATCAGGTTCTACTGCATTCATAACGAAAGTGATTCCATGTTTTTTAATCACTTCCTTCATATTTTCCTTATCTTTCGCGTTGATTTTTTCGGCAACAAAGCGGCCGCCTCCGCAGAGCCTTGCAACTTCTTCAGCTCTAGCGAAATTATAATCCGATACTACGACCTTTTCAGCCCACTCACCGTCTTTTCCGGCTCTGCTGATGATCATAGCAGCAGATGTTCCGACACCACCTGCTCCAATAATTAAAAGTTTCATTTTGTAACCTCCACATAATTGTTTGCGTTAGCCGTTATTCCGTTCCTCTATTAGACCGCAATAACCTATAACGTTATTCGTATTCTACAGCCTAATGTTACCAAAGGCGTTTCATCTATTCAATTATGTGTTTGCTCAAAAATTGTACTGGTTTGCTGTTTTTGGTTCAAACACCACAAACTAATCACGTATATGGTCGATGAGGATCAATTCAGCGCCAAAGCCTGTCAGGTGGGACTGGATACTCAGCGTATCCACAGCGGTAACAGTCGTAAAGCTGACCGTTGGAGTCATCGCCCAGCGGTTAGAAAGCTTCTCTCTTTTTGATACCGAGTGTGAATTACCCAACTTAACCCTGTAGCTCATGAGGATATTGTCCTTAGAGAATTTATACCTGCTCATTTTATATTCTCCGGATATCCCCGATATCTTAATGAGAATTTCCGCCCTGTCATTATATTTCTCCAATTCTCCCAATGTTTCTTCCAGCGTAAGGTTCCCCTCAGCCACATCCTTGATTCTTTGCGTGTTGTTATAGAAAAGAATACTGAAGGATTCCTTGTCGGAATTGCTTTTATGGGGCCTCGAAATGATATAGTTTTCATCCTCCGCTATGGAATGCTCGTTGAGCGCCGTGAGCATTTTATAGGCAAAGGCCGCCGGAAGCATGCAGGGCTTATCGAATAAATCAGTGATTGCGTTTTCGATCGGTCTTTTCACCTTTTTGGGCAGGTCCAGATCCAATGAGACGATGGTTAAAACCGATCCCCTTTCCTGGCTGTCGGTTTCAAATAGCTCTTTCGTCTGATTTTTAAGGGCTTTTTTTATCTCATCCGGCTTAGACAGCGCATATTGCGCATGGATTTCTCTGCTGCTTACATTTCCCGTATATTTTTCCCGATATTCAAGGGGATGCATTCCAAACCACTTTATAAAATACTTTATGTAGTAGCGGATAGCGGAAAAGCCGGATTCCTCGGAAATCACTCCGATCTTTTTATTGGTCCCAAGCAAAAGTTTCTCCGACTCTTCCACCCGGATAAAGCTCAGCAGTTCCTGGAAGCTGAGCCCCGTTGCTTCCTTGATCACGTGGGAAAGATAATAGATGCTGAGATGCTCCTGCTCAGCGATTTCATTTAGTGTGAGCCTCCTGGAATAGTTTTCATACATATAATCAGTGATTCTGTTCAGCCTCCCAGCCAAAACCTTATTACCAATGTTCTTTGCTTCGTTGACGAATTTTCCGTTCTCCATGGTAAAGTACTGGAAGTTAGCAAGCAGGTTGGCAAGCAGATTATGCGTGCCTTCAATCACTTTGTATTCGTAGCCATAACCCTTATCAAGGATGTCCAACATGATCCGGCCCAGAATCCCTCTCAGGGCTTCCAGGTTTTCGTCATCCTCATCCTTCATATCCGTAACAAAAAAGCTGTTCTTCAGATTGCCATAGTATTTAGAAAAAAAGGTAATATCCATTTGCAGCATCATGACCATATTGGGTTGGTCTGTATGGTAAAAGCTGTGAACTTCTCGATCATTCAGGATAAAGACATCTCCCTTATTCAGGACATAAGAATAGTATCCGTTCTTAAGTCCGAGCGTACCCTCAAGGACATAGACCACCTCAATGTCGTCGTGAAAGTGTATGGGATACTCTATAATATTTGCGGTAATTACATTGACGGGCAGCCCTTCCTTGTAAAAATTCTTTTCCTTTAGCATGGTTTTATCCTTTCGTATTATGTAAACTAATGTTTGTCATCCAGCGAACGTTTTTCAACAACCTGAAAGCGGTAAAAATATAAGCTTTAAGGGGCTTATCCACAATGAATCAAATCATTGTATACAATCTTATCCAAGGGTGGCTGTGGATAAAAACATCTGCTTCAAACGCTGATTTTTAAACATTTTCCAAGATACCTCAAAATGTCAATCCCCAACTTATCCACAGGCGCTCATGTTGATATCGAAAACCCATTTCCCCCTGACAATCGTACGAACTATCCTCTGCTATCAATTGCCTGTATCGGCTCGCTCGGTTCTCTTCCGGTATAGAGCAAGATTCCTTCATAGATGCATCTCGCTAGCTTTCTCTGATAATCTTCCTGTTCCAACAGCTTCGCCTCTTCCGGATTTGAAAGGAAGCCACATTCTATGATCGTCATTGGAACCGTAGGATTCTTGAACATCAGCACATCCCTTTTTCCAAGTGAGGTTCTGTCTGTCCCGTCAGATATCCCGATTACCAATTGTTCCTGGATGGTTTCCGCAAACAGTTTACTCTCGTCAAGTATGCTTTTCTCACCCGGCCCGGTGGGATAGAATGTCTGGGCACCTCGGACGGAACGATCCTGTTTAAAGCTGTTCAGATGGATGCTGACAGCAACCGTTGGCTTCACTTCTTTTATCATTTCTCTACGTGCGATCAGGTCTGCCGTTTTCTTGCTGCGTATGGTTTTGCTCTCACTGTCTCCCAGGCCGATGTCCTTTTCTCTGGTCATTACAACCTTCCATCCATCGGCTTCCGCAAGCTCCCTGATGTAAAAAGCGATGGAAAGATTGATCTCCTTTTCTGTGACACCGGCGTCGCTGGATGCTCCGCCGTCCATTCCTCCGTGGCCGGGGTCAATCAGAATGATATCAGAACCGGTAATCAGCTGAACCTTGGCTATCATGCTGTCATAAACAGGGCTTACGCCTATGGTGATCGCCACTGCCAAAATGATCAAAGCAATCATCCATTTTAATTTTTTGTCGAATATCTTAGTTTTCATTGTCTTCCCCTCCCTGTTAATGTATATGAGGGGCTCGAATGATTAATAATTGATTTTATTATAATATGCGAGCTGCGCCGAAGCATATTTCAATAAAATCTTCCTTACGGCAACGGCTTCGCCTCCGACTCGCTCCGCTCCCTGCTGTCCGTTTTTCCATTGCAGCAGGAACTGCTGCGAAAAAAAGGCAACGCCGCATTTCAATATTTGATTTTATTATATCCTCTGAAAGCAAAAAGTGCTATAATTTTTATTATTACTTTGCGGTTCTGAAATGATTTGTTTGGTTTTAGATTGAAAGGATACGGATGATGACTCGAAAGCTTTATCAAGAAGATGTTTATAAAAAGGAGTGCGAAAGCACAATCGTTGATATCCAAGGAACTGGCAAGGCGGACGACCCTTTTGTCATTGTGTTGGACGAAACCATCTTTTTCCCCACAGGAGGCGGCCAGCCCTGTGATCTGGGAACCATCGACGGCATTCCTCTTACCGAAGTTTATGAGAAGGATAACGTAGTCTTTCATAAGCTGTTCCCTTTTTCACAGGAAAATCAAGACCAGGCTTCCATGATAAAGTGGAAGGTCGGCGACAGGGTTTCCTGTATGCTTGATTGGGACCGTAGATTTGAGCATATGCAAAGACATTGCGGAGAGCACATTTTATCCGGCATATTTTTCAGAGAATGTGGTGGTGTAAACCGCGGCTTTCACATGGGAAGTGGCTACATGACAATTGACATCGACGTACCGGGAATTTCCTGGGAAGAGGCCCAGAGGATTGAGACAATGACCAATGAGGTGATCTGGGGAAATGTCCCCGTAACGACACGTCATTATGAGAACCGATCGGAAGCAGAAACGTTGCCTCTTCGGAAAGCCCTCGCCGTTGAAGAAGATATATCCATCGTCTCAGTCGGTGATGAAAGCAATCCAGCGGACTGCGTCGCCTGCTGCGGAACCCACCCCAGCACATCCGGTCAGGTGGGGCTGTTAAAGATCCTAAAACTGGAAAGCTATAAAGGCATGACCCGCATCTATTTCAAGGCTGGAAGAGAAGCACTTTCTGATTACCAAAACAAACACCGTGTTCTTACGGAACTGAATGTGAAGTATTCCTCCGACGACAATGACCTGCTGGTGAAAATGAAAGCTCAGGATGAAAAGAATAAAGAGGTCCGTCAGGAGCTCTATTTGATGAAAAGCACTTTGATCGAAAAAGCAGTAGAAGATATTCTAAACAATTATGGGTCCTCCGGATTAAAGAAGGAAGGCCATTACATCTCATCTCCAGGGCTTTTGATCCGGGAGTATCCCTATTTTCAAGTGAATAATCTCCTGACGATCTCAAAGACCTTGACGGAAAGGCTCAGCGATCACAAGCCTTTGATCGCTTTGGTTTCTACCCGTGAAAACATTGTGATTCTTGCCACCTCAGGCAAACATGACTGCGGTAAAATCGTCAAGGACAATGCCCATGTCTGGAGAGGGAAGGGTGGTGGAAATGCAGCCGGGGCCCGCGTCATGTTCCCATCAAGGGATGATCTCGACTGCTTCATTTCTTTTGTCAGTCAGGTATATCAGAACGCCAAATAGCAAGAAACCCGATGGGTACTTGTATCCATCGGGTTTCATAGATTCTTATTAATAGCCTCTATTGTTGTTGCGCTGCTGTTTTTTTGCCTTCCTGCAGTCCGGACATCTTTGTGGTTCGTTTTCAAATCCTTTTTCTTTATAAAAAGCCTGCTCGCTTTCAGTAAATGTAAATTCTCGCCCACAATCTTTACAGGTTAAAATTTTATCTGCCATATTCAGTACCTCCAACTATAGGATGGAGCCAAAATATAAATTTCATACATCTGGTTAAAAATTAAATTCCGAAGCCCAATCAAAATCCCCCGACTGTTCCACACTTTTCGGCCAGTGGCTGCACCAATCAGGAACCTTGGGTTCCTCAACCCGGTCAATGCTTGGGGTGTAAGGCTTGATATCCAAAACCGGTGTGCCGTCGTTGGCATCGATGTAGGCCAATTGGATCATTCCGGCAGCATGATCAATCGAAATTACCTGAGATGCCGTCAATGCGATGGGATTCGGCCTTATCGGCGATCTGGTAGCAAATATACCCATGATGTCCGGTGCTTTTTTATAGGGAGCTTCCACCTCCAAAATGTTTCTTGCCTCCTCTTGGTCAAATTCATGACACCACCATAAAACATTAACGTGGCTGAATCCTTCCAACTCCTGTAGTGCGGGAATATACTTTTTATCCACCGCTAAAATGGTTCCCTTCTCCCCTTGACGAATCGTTCCGACAGGGTTTACCTGAATCGTTTTCATTAAAAAATCTCCTTTCATATTGTTCTACTTCAACTGTAAACCCTAACATCATGTGAGAGTCAACAACATTTTTATATAAAAGGCATTGTTAATACCATACTGTCCTTTCCATCATATAATGTAATACCCGATCAATGGGTATTTATTATAATAGACTGGAGGAAAGTATAATGAGTTCAGATAAACACGAGCACCGAAACGGGAATCGTTTGGAAGGGATACAAAATGTGCTGGATGGCAAAGCTGATATTTGCCGGGGAATTAAAGAGCTCTGCGAAGCTCTGAAAGACCTTCAATGCGGCAAGGAACATGACGCGCAACTAAACGTTGTGAATGGGATACACCATATCAAAAAAGGCTTACGTCAGCTTGTAAAGGGTATACGCCAACTTCAAGGAGTATTAAGCTGCGAGGCAAAAAGAGAGATTAAGGATGGGATCCGTGACATTTGTCAGGGCCTCAAGGAACTTTGCGAAGTGCTGAAAGATATTTGCTGCGGAAGAATATGTGAAGCCGAAAAGAATCTTGTTTGCGCAATCAAGCTGATAAAAAAAGGATTTTGCAAGATCGAAAAAGCATTGGACGATATTTATTTGTGTTAGTGTTAGACATTAAAAAGGTACGCTTGCAATCAGTATTAATGAAATGTAAGTAAATAAAAGAGGGTGTCCCAAAATAAAATTTCCTTAGAAATCATTTTGAGACACCCCCGAGGAGGAGCTTTTACACTGTTTTTGTCAATTTTTTAAACAGATCCTTTGCTGCAGGATAAATTTCTCTGAACATCTCATATTTCTGATCATATAATGCCGCACGTAAGGCATCCGGCTTGATTGTCTCGGTAATTTTAACAAATTTGTCGCAGGCTGACTCAACCGTATCAAACAGTCCATATCCTACTGCTGCCAGAATTGCAGCACCATAGGCCGGCCCTTCATTTGAGTTGAGCTTGACCACCTCGACATTCAGCACATCGGAAATAATACTGCACCAAAGTTTGCTTTTTGCCCCGCCGCCATTGATACTGATCCTTGAAATCCCGATTCCCATTGACTTCATGATTTCAAAGGTATCCCGGAGAGAGAAAGCAACTCCTTCCAGTACTGCACGAGTCAAATGCTTTCTCTGATGGGTCAAGTTCATTCCTATGAAGGTTCCTCTACAATATGGGTCATTATGGGGTGTCCTTTCGCCCATTAAGTAAGGAAGAAAGAAGACTTGGTCGTCTATCCCAGCCTCTTCCGCCTCTTTGAGCAGGCCGTCAAAATCCTCGGATCGGTTCACTTCCTCAACCCACCACTTTAAAGAAGCTGCAGCGGCTAAGGTGACTCCCATCTGATGGTATTTACCATTAGCATGGCAAAAAGAATGGAGGCTGTTTTTCTCATCTACAAAGAATTGCTCCGTCGATGCGAAAACGACGCCGGAAGTTCCAAGGGAAAGCGAGCAAGCGTTGGTCTCAACAACCCCTCCGCCCACTGCGGCGACGGCTTGATCTCCTCCGCCGATGACGACTCGAACGTCTTCGTTTAATCCCAATTCTGCGGCCAGTTCTTTTTGCATCGTTCCGATCGGTTGGAAGGATTCGTAGAGCTTCGGCAGCTGCTCCTCGGATATCTCCAGGAGTTTCAGCATCGGCTTTGACCATTCTCTGTTTTTTACATCCAAATATAATGTGCCGGATGCATCCGACAGATCTGTGGCAAAAGCACCTGACATTTTATAAGCCACGTAGTCCTTCGGCAGCATTATTTTTTTAATCCTAGCGAAATTTTCCGGTTCGTTTTCTCTGAGCCAAAGAAGCTTCGGCGCTGTAAACCCTGTAAGCGCCAGGTTTCCGGTCCAATCTGATATTATTTCCTGTCCGATCTCCTCATTCAGGTATTTGCATTCCTTCTCCGTCCGTTGATCGTTCCAAAGAATGGCCGGTCTTATGACTTGATCCATTTCATCCAGCACGACCAATCCGTGCATCTGCCCGCTGAAGCTCACAGCTTTGATCTCTTCTCTATCCAAGCCTGTAATCATCTCTTTGAGTCCATCTATCGTTTTGATCCACCAATCCTCCGGGTTTTGTTCTGACCACAGCGCTCTGGGAAAGGAAATCGGATAATCCCTGACTGCTGATTGAACAACACTGCCCCCTTCGTCAATGGTTAGGAGTTTTACCGATGTTGTCCCAATGTCTATTCCTATAAAATACATGGCAGATACCTCCGTTTTACTTGATTTTAATGACTGCCTTCACAACATCCTGCGCATTGTTCACTACAAAATCAAAGGCTTCCTTTGTGTCCTCAAAGTCGAATTCATGGCTGACAATGTCTTTCACATTGATTACACCGCTGGCGATTGCGTTAATCGCAACCGGATATAAATTTCTGTAGCGGAAGATTGTCTTTAAGGTGCCTTCTTTCCCCATCAGCTTCATGAAATTAAACGCCACTTCATCCTTGACAGTCATACCGACCAATACGATGGTGCCGCCGGTTTTTAGCACATCTACCGTCTGCTTAACCGTAACTTCAGCCGCTGCCGTATCAATCACCACATGGGCGCCTTTTCCCTGCGTAATCTCTGCAACTGTTTTCAAAACATCGGCTTCCATCGGATTGATCACGTGAGTAGCACCTAGTTTCAGCGCTGTTTTCAGTCTGTTTTCAAGTACATCCACCAGAATAATCTTTGATGCGCCCATTGCCTTGCTTGCCAGCAATGACACAAGTCCAATACAGCCCGAACCATAAATTATGACCGTATCGCCGAGCTTGACACCCCCTTGATTCGCTGCATGAAGACCGACAGCAAGGGGTTCCACCAACGCACCTTCCACATTTGAAACATTTTCCGGAAGTTTAAAGCACATATCCTCGGGATGTGCCACATAGTTTGAGAAAACTCCATGATAAGGAGGCGTCGCAAAGAACTCAACATCCGGGCAGAGGTTATATCGCCCTGTCTTGCAAAACTCACATTTCCCGCAGGTTTTTCCCGGTTCAAGGGCTACTCGGTCGCCAACCTTCAAGGTTTTCACTCCACTTCCGATCTCTACAACTTCACCGGCGCACTCGTGACCAAGAATAAAATCACCCTCTACAACAAAATCTCCGATCCGTCCATGTTGGTAATAATGAACGTCCGATCCGCAGATGCCGACCGCCTCCACTTTAATTAGAACATCATGATCCGCAAGAACCGGCATTGGAACGTCTTTCCATACCATTTCATTTGTACCATGCATATAAATTGCTTTATTGTTCACAAATTCTACCTCCTTTATAATTCAGCAGTATAAGTATAAAATTGGTACGCTGATTCCAGAATCAGCGTACCAACCAATCGTTTATGAATTTACCTTGTTGCTCTTATTGTATCGCTCCGGCCTTCTTGTGCATTTCAATGAACTCATCAACATTGTCTTTTGTAATCAGCGGACAGTCGATATCCATATTGATTTCTGTTTCTGCTCCGGTTACGAGCTTGTTTGTCGTATCCAGAATTGATGTTGCAAGGTCATATGCACTCTGCAAGCTTGTAGAAGTCATCAGACCCTCCTTAATCAGGAGAACAGCTTCTGCTGTACCGTCAACACCGTATGCAAGGGTGCTCTTATACTTTGCATTGCCTTTGATAACTTCCAAAGCGCCGGCAGCCATATTGTCGTTCATTGCGATGATCGCATCGATTTTGTCGTTGGCCTGAACCCATGTCTCCATGTAATTCATAGCTTCATCTTTATTCCAGTTTGCGATTTCTTCACCGACGATCTTTACATCCGGTCTCTTATCAAAGAATTCTTTCTGCCAAGCTGTACGTCTTTCGTCAGCATGGAAGTTTCCCGGAGGGCCCTTCAATACAACAACGTTGGCATTCTGAGGAACCTGTGAAACTGCAAGGTCACAATTTACTTTTGCCTGAAGATATGGGTCTGCATCAACAGAGGATGAGCCTTCGATCCCGCTGATTCTTGCATTGGTCGTAATAACCTTAATTCCTGCGGCAACAGCCTTCTCAACATAAGGTCTCTGTGCTTCCCCATTGTTTGGCTGGACAATGATAACGTCATACTTGTTTGTAATTGCATTCTCGATCAAGCCATTCTCAGTATCGTCATTCGCCTGTCCGTCAAATACATCCAATTCGATATTGTCGTACTTTGCTGCTTCTTCTATCACAGCGTTGGCAAGCCATGCTGCAAAGGAGTCGGCCTGTGCTCTGGCTATATAAGCCACTTTGTACACATCTTTATCCGCGCTTCCATCGGGTTCTTCTGCAGGTTCATTCTGACCGCATCCTGTCAGCAGAGAAACCAATAGTGTAAGCACTAAAGCGATTACCAAACTTTTTTTCATTTCACTTCTCCTTTTAAATTTTAATATTCAATATTCTTAATAGATTGCTCTATTTAAGACTGATTAACCCTCGGCATTGCCTTTTTTCCGGCCGACCCGTTTTGTCTTCGCCCATATGTCATATATAACAGCCAGGGCTATGATTGCGCCTCGCACGATTTGCTGCAGGTAAGAGTTTACCCCCGTTAATACCATGATGTTGTCAAGGAAGCCGACAATGAATGCTCCGGCAAGTGTACCGGATGCGGATCCGATTCCGCCGGAAAAGCTTGTGCCGCCAATGACAGCCGCCGTAAGTGCCTTGAATTCGTAACCGATGGCGCCGTTGGGCATACCACCATTTACTCTGGACATAAACAGCACGCCCGCTATGCCCACGAAAATTCCGTTTATAATGAATGCTCTCATTTTAATTCGATCTACGTTGATTCCGGAAGCATTTGCCGCTTCTTCATTTCCACCGATGGCATAGACGGATCGCCCAAACACCGTATGTTTTAAAAGGTACCAGGTCACAATCAACAGCAAGATCATAAAGAGAATCGGCGTCGGCATCCCAAGAATTTGCCCCTGACCAAACTTGGTATACTCATCAATCTGATAAATATTTTGGCCGTTTGTGTACATCAGGGCAGCACCCCGCGCCATCGTCATCATTGCAAGGGTTGCAATAAAAGGCGGCGTTTTAAACTTGGTAACCATTAATCCGTTTAGAATATTGCAAAATACCCCCACCAGGATCGCAACGATAAATGCGATGGTCAGCGACCCCGTTGTCTTGTAGATCGATACCGAAAGTACGCCGGCCAGAGCCAGAACCGATGCGGAGGACAAATCCAGCATCCCGCATATGATAAGGATGGTTTGTCCGAATGCCAGAATTGTTCCCACTGATATTTGTGTGGAAATGTTTTGAATGTTTTCAGTGGATACGAAGTTCTCATTTGCAAGCCAGCAGACCACGAAGAGAACAATCAGCACAAAATAGATACTGTATTTGCTTTTTATATTTGACCACAGATTCTGACTATTGTTGATCATGTTCATTTAACTCACCCCCTCTTGTCTGATGGTATCAGTAGCATAAGCCATAATTTTTTCCTGAGAAAATTCTTCTCTTTTCAGTACACCTGTTACTTTGCCCTTGGCCATAACATAGATTTTATCGCACATCATAATCAGTTCCTGCAGCTCTGAAGAAACCATAACGAGCGCCTTTCCCTCCTTTGCAAGCATCGTCATGAGCTTGTATATTTCATGCTTGGCGCCTACGTCGATTCCGCGCGTCGGCTCATCCATGATCAGGATATCGGGATCGGTTACCATCCACTTAGCCAGCACCACTTTTTGCTGGTTTCCTCCGCTTAATGACATGATGGCGGTCTCATAATTCGGTGTCTTGACGTTCATCTTTTTGCAAAAATCTGCTACCGTCTTATTCTCTTGCTCTGCATGAAGTCTTCCTCCGTAGATGAACTTCTTCATACTGGACAAAGAAACATTTTCCCTGACGCTGCGAATGGGAATAATTCCGAACCGCCTTCTGTCCTCCGATAGCATGACCATTTTCTTATCGATACTGCTTTTTACATTCTTAATATTGATCTTCTTGTTTCTTATGAAGATTTCCCCGGCCTGATAGGGGTCTAATCCGAATAATGCCCGCATGACCTCTGTTCTTCCCGCTCCCATGAGACCTGCAAAGCCAATAATTTCTCCGGCAGAAACATCAAAGCTAACGTCTTTAAATTTGCCCTCGCCGGTTAACCCTTTGACCTCAAGCATTTTCTCTCCGATGGCGATGTCTTCCTTCTGAAAAACACTTTCCAGCTTTCGTCCGACCATTTGCGTAATAACCGTTTCCATGTCATACTCATCTTTTGGCCGTGAATCTACAACACAGCCGTCTCTGAAAACGGTGATCTCATCTGCAATCCGGAATATTTCATCCATTTTATGTGAGATATAAATTATGCTGGTGCCGCGTTCTCTCAGCTCATTAATTTTCTTGAAGAGGACCGCAACCTCTTTTTGTGTGATGGCGGAAGTCGGTTCGTCCATGATAATAATATCCGAATTATAAGAAATTGCCTTTAAGATCTCCAACATCTGGATGTCCGACACGGTCAGGTCCTTCAGCTTTGTATCGGGACGATAGCTGAGTTTCTCGGATTCAAGGAGTTCCACCGTTTGTTTTCTTATCTCCTGCCAGTCAACCTTGCCAAATTTGTCTTTCGGCCAATTCCCGACAAACAAGCTTTCTTCAATGGTCATCTCCGGGATGTAGTTGAGTTCCTGGAAAATCATAGAGATGCCGAGACTTCTGGCTTGAATGGGACTGTTGATTTCCACAACCTTCCCGTCTATAAGAATTTGGCCTGAATCAGGCTTATATATCCCATTGATCACCTTCATCAGGGTTGATTTCCCTGCACCATTCTCCCCGCACAGGACATGGACAGTCCCCTTTTTAACAGAGAAGTTAATCCGGTCCAGTGCCTTAACCCCAGGAAAGGATTTTTCAATGTTGGAAACGCTTAACTTTATCTCCTGATTCATCATTGATGCCTTCTCCTTTTAACATTCTGTCTTTTTCGTCGTATTTTCATTTCTGCGAAATTGTAACTTTGATTACGTTGTTTCATTTTAATTCATAAATTCAACCCCAACAATGTCCTACATTATGTAGAAGATGCACAATTTTGCTTATCGAAAACAAGGTATGGATATCCTATCCATACCTTTATGCTGGATTATGTTTAATTTGTCCTAAATTACTTTTTTTAGTCTTTCCACCGAAAATGGCACGTGTAAAAATATAGGCGGCAGATTTTTACATTATAAGTGCCTGTCCCGGGGATTCTCACAGGATTAGTATTCAAATTGAAAAAAGTTTTTTCTAAGAAAACCGTGAAACCAATCACCGTCTTAATGCGAAGCATTTAAAGGCGGCGGTTTTCGTGAAAATACTTTTTCAATTTCGTGAGAATCCCTGGGGCAGGCGCAGTAAAAAAGAACTGTCTCATTTTTTGAGACAGTCCCATTTTCTTGCTCTTATTGTTTCGGTATCATGCTTTCTTTGTATTCCATAACGGTCATTCCGGTAATTCTTTTGAAAACCTTGCTAAAGTACTGTTGATTAGAATAGCCGACTTCCTCAAATATTTCTTTCGCTCTTCCATTGGGCTCCAGCAACAGGCTCTTGGCTTTCTCGATCCTTAACTTGTTGATATATAGAGACATGTTTTCCCCGGTTGCTTTTTTAAATGCGCTACATAAATAATGCTTTGACAAGTGCAGTTTTTGCGCCACATCATCCAGGGATATTTTCTCATCGTAATGGTATTGGATGAAGTTAATCGCTTTGTTGATCAGCACGGTGGTATTGGAATACCGCGTTTGCTTGATTTCATTGATCAGTTTTCCTGCAAAATCATCCAGCAGAAGCATGATGTTATTCATATATTCGGCATTCTCGATCTTGAAGTGATAATGCTCGTATGTTTTAAATACCTTGCTGTTCTCCAGAAAGAGCCCGTAGTTGCTGAAAATATCATTCATTAAATTGGAATAGAATATTTTCACCAGTTTCGGGTTCACGCTGCGTTGCTCAAAATATCCTCCCAGTTCGTCAAACAATTTTTTAACGCCCTCGACATTTTCCGTACTGATTGTCTCAACGATTTTTTTATTGTGTTCTTTTCTCATGTGAAAGACACTGGGTTCATCAAAGCATATGCTACTTGCATTTGCAGAAAATCGGCTTCCATACTTGTAGAATAGGATCATTTCTTTTTCGGAAAAATCCTTAAATATTGTTTCCGCTTCTTTGATCGTATCAAAGACATCCGTATAAATAATGCCCAATGAACAATCGAAATATTGCTTGACCGAACTGTTTGCCGAGTGAAGTAGCCGAGGGAGTTCTGATTCACTTAAAGCCTGGGATGAGAGAAGCATCATATACCGGTTAGCCTGATTCATATAAATATAATCGATCTGTCTTTCAGCCAGTAAGTCCAAAAGGATATTCATCACGGCATAGTTCATTTGATTCAACAGATTAGCGTCGGCATCCATCTCGCTCTTATTCATGTTAACCAAGATACTCATAAATGCAAACCTTGTATTCGACACTGGAAACTCAATCCTGTCACAACGGTCCAGCAGACTGTCATCCAAGTTAAAATCACATTTGATCAGATCGGCAAAGATAGATCGTTTGATGTCATTCTTATTCTTCAGCTCTTTTTCATCAACGTGCTTGGTATCGTTTCGCATATCAAGATTCTTCTTGACGGACTTCATGATTGCAATCAGCTCTTCATCCTCAATCTCCGACTTGAGGATATAATCATCCACATCAATTTTTAAAGCTTTTCTCACATAGGAAAAATCATCATGGACGGTCAAAATCAGGATGCGAGCAAGCTGATTTTCTTTTCGAATTTGTTCAATCAACCAAAGACCGTCCCTTTTCGGCATTTTAATATCTGTTATGATGACATCCGGCTGGCACTTCTTGTATTGCTCATAACCCTGTTCCCCATTGGACGCTTCCGCAACAATCGTAAAGCCGTTGGCTTCCCAGTCGATCGTGGTTTTCAGCCCGACTCTTACCAATACTTCATCATCTACGATAAGAACCTTATACATCATTACCCCCGTATTCTTCGGTCTCTTTATTGAATCGGATGACAGGCAAATTCACAATGACCCTTGTCCCTTTGCCGATCTCCGTCTCTATCTCCAGTCCATAATTCTCTCCGCAATACAGCTTGACCCTCTGGTTGACATTGTTTAGCCCTACTTTGCTGAATTTGCTCTTACTTGAATCATTACCGAATATTGATCTCAGAATCTCAGGAGCGATACCCGGTCCGTCATCTTGGATTTCAGTGATCAGCTGTCCGTCCATCAGATATGCGCTGATCTTGATCTGGAGCTCCCTCCGCTCGTCCTCCATTCCATAAATAATGGAATTCTCAACGATTGGCTGCAGGATCAGCTTGGGGACCAAAAGATTCATGCAGCTTTCATCAACGATATAATCAATGCTCATTGCTTTATTGAAACGCAACTTTTGAATCACGATATAATTCTTTACATAATCAATTTCTTCCTCCAAGGAAATCATTTCTCTTCCCAGATTCGTACTGATTCTAAGGAGCTTGACCAACGCAGTAATGGCTTTACTTACACTGTTGTTCCCTTGTATTTTTGCCATCCACTTGATCGTATTCAGCGTATTGTAAAGAAAGTGAGGATTGATTTGCGCATGCAGGGCTTCCAGCTCAACTTCCTGCTTTTCCTGTTCTTCTCTGATCAACTGATCGATCAGCTTTTGCATTTCGGAAATCATCTTGTTCAAGCTGTGCCCCAGCTGTCCGACTTCATCACTGGACTTTACCTCTGTTCTGGCTGTCAGATCGCCCTGCTCGACTCGCTTAATTACACTCATCATTCTCATCATCGGCTCAGTATACCGGAAGGAGAAAAACAGAAAAAACAAGATAATAATGATGGTATAAACAAAGCCTCCGATCATAAAATATCTTTGAATCTGATAAAACTCTCCATACATATAATCTGTCGGTATTGTTTTAATGAGCTTCCAGCCATTGCTTTCTATCGTAGAATAAATAGCCACCTTATCCACATCTGACTGATACAGGATATAATTATGCCCCGTCTTGTCTGCCAATACCGTCTGCGCATAAGGTTCCGTCTTGATAGACCCTCCTATCTTACTTTTGTCGGTATGGCTGACAATATTACCCTGGGCATCGCAAATCAGCACTTCCGTATTTTCGCTATCCTTCAGCTCTCCATATGCTTGCTCTAAAACCACCTCTTCCAGATCAATCAGTAAGTAGCCGTACGCTTTCAACGTATTGAAATCAACAATCTTCCGAGCAAGAGTAAAGTAGTTCCGGCTGAACTTTCCCGACAGGATCTCAATTTCTTCGCTCTCAGTCGGCAGCCACATGGGCTGTCCCGAAGATTCCTCAAGTGCCGGGTTGATACGCCTCTCCCAATTTGCTTTTTTCGATCCTACTGAATAATAAGTATCATTCTGAACCAGATCGATCACCTCAATGTCGTCTCTGGATAAAATGAAATTTCTTAACACGCGTTCGAAATCATCGACTCTGTACTCATATCTATGGTCCAGCATATACAGCATTTCACTGTTCGAAGCAATTACAGTAGAGAACTCCTGTATATCATCCAATATAAAATTCAGTTTTTCGCCGGCTTCAAATACCGATTGGATCGCTGTCTCTGTATACTGGTCTTTGATAATATCCTTAACTGTCAGGGAATAAATCAAGGATATGGCCGCAATAGGAATTACGATCAAAACGATTGCCATAATAATCAGCTTCCCACGAAGCGAGTTGAAAACCTTAATTTTGCTCACCATACCCTCCGCCGGATTTATTTTCTTCCAATATTTCGTTCAACTCCTGATCAATCTTTTCTGCTGTTTTTCTGCTGTCCAGATTCAGCTCGATCATGTCATGTAGATTACTAACCAGAACCTTTTCCACTTCATAAAAGTTTGATACTTTCGGCCGCAGATAGATATTCTGGGGCTTCCATGCCTCAATCACCGCACCCATATGTTTCAAGACCGCGTCCTCCCCCGGCACCGAATTTTCAAGCTGCATTTTGATCAGCGGATCTTCATATGCCGATTGCCGTGTAGGTAGACTGCCACCTTCGGGATGTTTGAGAACCTCCAGCTGCATCTCCTTTGAAGTTGCCCAGACGGTGTAAAGCCAAGCCGCTTTCTTTTCCTCCTCCGAAGCATGCTTGTTGATCCCGATCCCGGAGCCCCCGTATATGTTTGCGCTTCTTCTATCGCCATAGGGCAATATTGCGTATCCTACTTTTCCATACACCTTGGAATACATCTTATCCTCAATATAGGTGTAGTTTTCGTCCCAATTTGCCATCATGGCAACATCGCCGTCCCGGAAGGCTTTGGCCAGGTCAGTCCAATTCCAATTGACACTTTTGGGCGCAGATACGCTGGCCACTTTTTTATAAACATCCAGGGCTTGTATGAAATCGTCATTCAAAACATTAATCCTGGCAAATGTATCCAATCCTAATGTGTTAATTTTGTCATCAGAAAAGTAATCACCCCCGTACGACGCTAGGATATTGGAGAATTCACAAAAAATTGAATTATGCTCCTGGGCCATCAGTCCGCTGCCATACTGTACTTCCTCATTCGGCACATTTTCGTTAATCCACTTGGCCGCTTCGCTATATCGCTCCCAGGTAAAACCACTTGTCCCGGGAGTCCAGTCATAGCCCGCATCCTTTTGAAATTGCTCCTTGTACTTCTCAAAAATGTCTTTTCTGTAGTACAAAATCATTGTTGTGCTGTCGAAAGGCACGGCATAAACATTTTCATCGTTTTTAAAATAAGAGCACACCATCGTCTGATTCTCAAAAAAATCATCCAGAAAACCTTCAATCCGGGGCAAATTCGGATCTTCATTATAAGGATTCAATATCTCGAGGTAATCGCTGAACCGATTCAAGGTCTGGTATGGGTCTACATAGATAATCTGATACTGTCCCGCCTGCGCGATAAAATCCAAGTTTATCTTTTGAACCAGGGTATCGAAATCCACTGGTTTGATATTGATGTTGATTCCTGTGATCTCTGAAAATTCTTCGCCTTCATGGGAGAGTATATTCGCGTACAGGTTATTTTCCACAATGAAATTGAGCGTCATTCCTTCAAATTGCCTGACATCATAATCCTCCGGCAGGTTAAGCTTCTCGAAGCTTGTCCCATAAAAGCTCTCCCTTTCATTTGATTTGGGTATCTGCGGGTTGTTTTCGACCCTATTATTGGAACAAGACGCCAATAAAATGCAAATCAATAGCAATATCAGTACTCTCTTACGCATGGAAATCCACCCTTCTCTTTTTGATGTCAATTATTCTATCAGATTTTTTCCTCTTTGCAACAGTTCCTTGGATTTCTTTTTCTTTGGTTTTGGTACGGATGTAATAGGCTCTAAAATGCCGATGATCTCTTTTGCAAAATCCGCGTCATCAATATCCAGGATAAAGTGCTCCTTTGCCCCACTATAAGGGAAGCCTTTTTCTGCACCTTCCATTTTGTCCGCAATACAATCAAGCTCTTTCACATAAACCATATTGTCGCAGACCAAAAGAATTGGTTTTTCATTCACATAAACCATATATTCGCCAAACATTTTCTTGCTGCGGATAGCGCCGATCCCTCGTATCTGTTCACAGACATATTCAATAAAATCTGATGTTGTAGCCATTTTGGTTCCTCCTTCGTCTTTATTTTTTCTTATTGAGCCGTTCCCCGTTTCAATCGTTCCACAGGAATTTGTATTTCCGTTAAATACTTATCCGGATTCTCTTCATTCCAAGGGCCCCTATGACAGATCTGACGGTTCAGTCCGGCCATTTTGTATTGATCATGCTCGGTCAGCCAATGAGCGAAGGACAGAAATGCCGGCCCTATCTTTTCAAATGGTCCGTAAACCATGAAACAGGCCATGGTTTCCACTTCCTCCGTCACCCGGAACAATTCGGATTTTTCGTATGCTCCCGGCTCAGGAAGTACCACACAGACTTCCACGTCAACATCGGCTTCCTTGTATTCCACATCATGATAGATGGCGAGATTCAAGGTATTCTGCGGTAGCCTGGCATGCTCCCGCTCCAGACTTTCCGTCAACTCCTTCCAAAGCTGACCTTCAGAGAAATAATCCGGAATGATTTTTCTAAGGGTCAACGCCGGATAAGCAGGAATCTTTTTCAGAGTGACATTACAGTGAATCGCTATCTGTTCTTTCCTGAGATCCTGAATTGCCGTATCGATCTTTGCCGCCCGCTCCATCTCAGTGCAGATCAGGGACTGAATTGCCTTTTGCTTGTTTCTCAGTTCCCCAATGATATAATCGTCTTGCCAATTCTGCAGAGCCGCCGCGATTTCCGTGATATGAAAACCCGAATCCCGGAGAAAAACGATCCTGTGCAGGGTGGGGATCTGGTCCACTGAGTAGGATCGATACCCTGTGAATTGATCGATTTGGGCAGGTTTTAAAAGCCCAGTTTCATCATAATACCGCAGCATCCTGATGGATACTTGGGTCAGTTTCGAAAATTCTCCGATCTTAAACATTGCATCCCCTCCTTCCATAAAAGGGCTTACTGAGCTATTCAGAATAGGCCAGCCTTCCAATCAAAAATAGGAAGCTGATGATGATATCCTCTATTCAATATCATACATCAGCTTCGCTAATTTTACAAATACTGGTCCTTTATTTCATCGGCTGAAGAGTCGGGCTGATGATCAGCTCCGCTTCCGTCGCCTCCTGAATCTGTTCTATGGTGTAATCCGGATGAAGCTCCTTCAGCAAAATCCCTTCCGGTGTAATTTCCATCACACCCATTTCTGTGATGATCATGTCAACAACCCCGACTGCAGTGTAAGGCAGTCTGCATTCCTTCAGGATCTTGTGTGCACCCTTTTGGGTATGCTGCATGGCAATGATGACCTTCTTTGCACCCACTACCAGATCCATTGCTCCGCCCATGCCGGGTACCATCTTTCCGGGTACGATCCAGTTGGAAAGGTTTCCGTGCTGATCAACTTCCAGTGCTCCCAGTATGGTCGCATCCACATGTCCGCCCCGGATGATGCCGAAGGAGGTGGCACTGTCAAAGTACATTGCCCCTGGATTTACCGTTACATACTGCGCCCCTGCATTAATGATGTCAACATCTTCTTTCCCTTTTTCTGCAGCAGGACCCATTCCCATGATGCCGTTTTCGGACTGAAGTATGATATGAACATCTTCAGGCAGGAAATTGGCTACCATGGTCGGAAGACCGATTCCCAGATTGACGACATTTCCGTCCGAAAGCTCCTTCGCAACTCTTGCTGCGATGATTTCCTTTATATCTGCCATGGTTGTTCACCCCCTACGATAGCATCCACAAAGATGCCGGATGTAACCACATTATTTGGATCGATTTCTCCTACCTCTACGATTTCACAGGCGCCGACGATGACATATTCGGCTGCCGCCGCCATCATCGGATTGAAGGTTCTGGTGGTTGCATTGTACGTGGTGTTTCCGAATTTGTCAGTCACAGAGCCTCTGATCAAAGCAACATCTGCTTTTAGGGGCTTCTCTAACAGATAGTCCCTTCCGTCGATATTGATGACTTGTTTCCCTTCCGCCACAATGGTTCCAACGCCTGTTGGAGTCAGGAATCCGCCCAGGCCCGTTCCGCCTGCTCTGACTCTTTCTGCTAAAGTTCCTTGTGGTACCAGGATACATTCTAGCTTATCTTCTTCAACATCGGTGTTCATTCTCCGCGCGACCTCGGGATTCAAGCCAACGTGGGAAGCGATCAGTGTCTTGACCTGTCCATTTGTTACTAATTTCCCAACGCCTCTACCCGGTACACCGGCATCGTTGCAGATAATGGTAAGATTCTTTACATTCTTTTCTACAAGGGCATCGATAAGGATCTCAGGGGTTCCGCAGGCCATGAAGCCTCCGACCATGATGGATGCACCGTCCTCGATCCCGGCAATTGCTTCCTGTGCCGTCATGATTTTGTTTTTCATATTGGGTTTTCCTCCCTAAATCAACTTTCTCTTAACGATTTCCGTGAGTACGAAGGATGCGACATCTTCTGCATAGGTATGTGCACCGAATCCTGCATCATATCCCAATTCCTGAGCAATTTCATGGGAGATTCTGGGTCCTCCGCATACAAGAATTACTTTGTCTCTGATTCCTTCTGCTTCCATTAGCTCAACCAGGTTAGTGAGGTTTGAAATGTGTACGTCCTTCTGGGTTACGATCTGGGATACCAAGATCGCATCTGCATTGGTTTCGATTGCTTTTGCAATCAGAACTTCATTGGGAACCTGACTGCCCATATTGATGGCTTGGATTCCATGATACCGTTCCAGTCCGAAATGTCCGTGGAAGCCCTTCATGTTCATGATCGCATCGATACCAACCGTATGCGCGTCCGTTCCGGAGCAGGCTCCTACGATGACCACGTCTCTCTTGATATTTTCAGCGATATATTTTTCGCATTCCAGACGGTCCATTACATCAACTTCGACTTTTGTTACTTTGATGGTGGTATAATCAACGGTGTGCTGACATTTTCCATACATTACGAAGTAGGTAAATCCGACCATGTCCTTGGAGAATACGACTGCTGGCTCATCGAGTCCCATCTTTTTTGCCAATATTTTTGCTGCTTCATTTGCTTCTTCCCCATAAGGCACCGGAAGGGTGAAGCTCAGCTGAATCATACCATCATTCATGGTATCACCGTAAGGCTTCACTTTAGTTAAATCCACGGCTGTCGTTGCAGCAGCTGCACATGTTGTATGCGAACTCATTATTTTGCACCTCCCAGCATCAGTGTAATAAACGGATTGAAATAAGTATCGTCTTTCACGCAAACTCCTGCAAGCCCTTTGCCTCCGTCCCTCGGGCGTTTTACGCCGCCGAACTTTCCTTTTTCGATTGTGGAGAAAAGGCCTTCCTTTTCAATTTCGCGCAACAGCTTGTCAGCTTCAGCAAGGACGAACTGCGCTCTTTTCTGTATAATGCCATCATGCTTGTATTCCACTTCGTCTCCGATGGCTCTGGCATTGTTGAAGATGTATTTTGCGTTTTCAATGGAAAGCATTCGATCCTGCAAGTGAGGAGTGTGGATTGCTTCTGTCAGCATACCCAGCAGCTGCAGAGATTGACCCGACCAAACTGCAATCATGTTGAACAATGCATCCTGAATATGCCCTTTGAAAATGTTTCCGGTCATATACTTTGTTGGAGGCATGTATTTCAGCGGGGCTTTGGGGAAGATTTCTTTTGCCATGATCGCCTGTGCCAATTCATAGAGGAAGCCGTTCTCAATGTCAGGTTCCATCTCAAAGGCATGGCCAAGTCCCATCTGCTCTTCTTTGATATTTGCAATCACCGCAAATTGTTCGTTGATAAATTGTGATGCAAGTACGGTATGGGCTGCTTCATACGCATCATCTGTCGTCAAATAGTTGTCTTCTCCGGAGTTGAAGATGATTCCGCAATATCCGATGATAATTCTTGAGAAGTACTGATCAACCAGCGTTCTCTGCATATTGATGTCACGGAAAAGGATGCCGTAAAGTGCGTCATTCAGCATGACATCCAGTCTTTCAATTGCTCCCATTGCTGCGATTTCAGGCATGCACAAGCCGGAGCTGTAGTTGCATAATCTGATGTATCTTCCAACTTCTTCGCCAACCTCATCGAGGGCTTTTCTCATGAGTCTAAAGTTCTCCTGAGTGGCATAGGTTCCGCCGAAGCCTTCTGTCGTCGGTCCGTAAGGTACGTAGTCCAGCAAGCTCTGGGCCGTTGTTCTGATCACCGCAATGATATCAGCACCCTGTCTTCCTGCTGCCTGTGCCTGAATGATATCTTCATAGATATTTCCGGTTGCAACGATTACATATAGATAAGGTTTTTTACCTTCTCCGATGGTTGCGAGATAATTGTTTCTCTTTTCTGTCTGTGCCATGATTTTATCGAGGGCATCCTTGACCAGCGGGAGGATCTTTGCTTCCGCTTCTGCAGGGGAAGCCATCGGCAGTTTCATGAGATCAAGTTCGCCGGCAGCCATTTTCTCTGCAATTGTCTGGGGATTGAAGCCGGTCTGAACCATTGCATTTCCGATCCAGTACGCAACGCCTCTGGGCAGTCCGCCGCCATCCTCGATGGCATCTACTACAACATTAGGAAGTGGTGTATCTACATCATCTACTCCATCCACTCCTAAAAGTCTCAGGACAGTTCTTTCTGTGCTAACAGTGGTATGTCTGTCGATAAAAGTCTGCATGCTCTCGGCAATTCTTGCAGCACTGGATCTTGCGCTGTCAATCACCTTCGGGTCGAGATTTAACTTACTCTTCATCCTTTTTCCTTCTTTCCTTATTAATTATAAATGCTTTTGAAAATGGTGCATATATACCGGCAGCTATTTCATAGCTGATGCCGTGTTGAGCGTGTTCTTATAGAAAAACGTGAAACCTGTTACCGCATTTGATGCGAAGCATCTCAAATGCGGCGTTTTTTGAGAGAATACTCTCAACAGGCGTTTTTTATTTATGAACCTCGTTTAAATATGCTTTCGCATTTTCAATAATTTCATCATATATTCCAAGCATCTTTGCAATGTTTAACGCATCCTTCGGTATTTCCTCATCGTTTTCCGCATGATAAAGACGATAATCCATATATTTTTGTATAATCTCAATTCTCTCTCTGCGGTTTGCATAGCGAAGTTCTTTTTCAAGCTTTTGAAAGTCCGCATTTACAAGACCTCTGACCTGCATATTCTTGATACCCTCCCCTACTGTAACACTGTCAAAGTGGGTAGTGATCAGGCTTATGTAGGATCTGGGTTTTAAATATCCAACCAGACTTTTGGTAAGAGCCAAACCCTCTATGGGGTTTGTTCCGCTTGCGATCTCATCGATCAGAAGCAATGATCGATCCTTGCTCTGGTCCAATATTTCCTTAAGCTCTTCCATTTCACTTCCGAAGCTGGAAAGCCCTCGCTGCATCGATTGACTGTCTCCGATTAAAATATGGATATAATTTGATAGTCCGACCTTGGCTGCACTGCATGGTACAAAAAACCCATACTGGGTCAGCATAGCCACCAGACCGACCAATTTCAAGCACACGGTTTTCCCACCCATATTTGCCCCTGTAATACAGGTGACTCCATCCTGCAGTTTTATGCTCACAGGACAGTAAGGCTTATTTTTTTGGTTCAGAATTTCTTCCACAACAAGATGTCTGCCCTCTTCAATTTCAATCCTATGCTCCAAAACAAGCTGCGGCTTCACACAGTGATGATGCTTGGCATAGACTGCTTTTGAGAGGGTAAAATCCAGTTCTCCTATTTTATCGCAGTTTTTCCGCAGAATTTCAGCGGATCGAAAGACCTCTTTCGACAACGCTTCCCGAATGAACAATTCCTCTCCCTCGATGATTTCATTGAGGGAGTCCATTTCCCGAATAAAAGCATCTATTTCATCGGTATTTTTCAGCGCAAAGGTGACCGATAAATAATCTTCGTCTCCTGTCATAAGCTCCGGAATCTCTTTGATGATCTTGACCAGTTCCTTGTTGGACTTTGAAACGACATAATCAAATCTGGGTGTTAATGTTATACCATAATGCGTCTCAATCTGCTGCTTTATAAGCTTTTGCGCTTTTCTAATATTAATTTCAACTTCTCGTTTTCTTTTTCTGAGTTCCCCCAGTGTTTCGGAAAAGTCATCGTAGATATAAAAGGTGTTCATCCTGTCTTTTCTTGGATCAAGGACATCCAGGAGATCCATGGTATCCATGAGAATGAATTCTTCCGATAGTTGATGTCCTGCCGCCGCCAGAAGTTCCACGATTCTCTTCATCTTCAGGAGCAGGCTTTTTATTTCAAAGAGTTCCACCACCGACAATGCATTGTTCTTGCTCCTGTCTATGGAAAAGCTGATATCCTTCATATCCATGAAGGTTTCGATGAGCAGTTCAACGGTCTGGGGCTTCTCCTCTGCAAGGGCAAGCAGTTCTTCCAGCTTGCGGAATTCGTGGTTCAGACGATCCTCGTCGCCGGGCAAGAACGGAACGATGGCCTTCCTCTGTTTTTTTCCGAAGGGAGTCATCACGTTAATGCTCTGCATGACATGATCAAGGCCGGTTTCACTTCTCGTTTTTACATTAGATAGTCTCACTAAACTCCCCTCCCAGCTTGACATCGATCACAGGTATTCCGTCTATGGCACCTCTTATGGCTTTCAGCAGGGCTTCATGCTCAAAGGAATATCCCGCAGGAGCATGGGGATTGACCGTCAGTGCCGCAACCGTAATATTTTCCAGCACTTTCACAGTAAATCCTTTTTTCCGCAGCTGCTGCCAATGCATGGCGTCGATAAAAATTTTCGTCGGATCCTTGAGTATGAACTGAACTTGTTTCATTTTCGCCGGATGGATATCGGAAATAACGCTGTTGGTCAAGGCTCCCGGAATGTATATGTAATCCGTCTCCTGGTCAATCGCTTCATCCAGAAATTTGCCTGCCGTCAGTCCGGTTTTCAGGTCTAACAGTTCGAGCTGCTTTCCTTTGATCAGCATGATCTTCTCCCGCTCTTGCTTTGAAAGGATCAGATCTCTGGCGTTCCCATCCTCCAATTCCGGAAGCTGATAGAGTGCCACGATGTGAGCGGTCTCCTCAACGACCTTTTTGATGCTTCGGGAAATCACTGCGCCCGTTGATAAAATAATCGCATCCGAGGCGTCCGGCGCTGCAATGGACTTTCTGTCAATGGCACCGTCGATGAGAATGATTTCAGCTCCATATGCCAGCATTTCTCTGCACATTATTTTTTGATCATTTGTGTTGACCGGTCCCGCGATCTGCACATAGCCGCTTTCCGCAACTCTGCAGAGCATGATCTGCCCCAGCGCTGTGGAATAATTGGTCATGCACAAAATTTCCAGGCCGGCATCCGCCAGGTCATACAGCTTGACAGGAACGGATACAATCGTTCCCGTATCAAGAAAGACTCTGGGCTTGTCTGTCCCGGTTACAAGGTCACAGCTTTCGCCATCTCTGCCAGTAGATGTAATCCCCAATACAACGCCGTCATCCATCGCTTCTTCGATCAAATAGTTCAGCGCCGTAGTTTTCCCTGCATTCTTGGCCATTCCCACGATGGACAGGGTTTTATATTTCTGCTTCAATTGGCTTAGTAGACCCATGTTTTACTCCTTGTAGCGAATAGGAACCATTTCCCAATTCGATAAAAAATGACTGCGCTGTGTCGGGATGTGTCACCCCGCCGACAGAAAATACTTTTCCTACAACGGCGGTTTCCAAGCCTTTTTGCCCCAAGCTCGCTTGGCTAGGCAAAACGGACAGCAGGGAGCGAAGCGAGTCGGAGTTCCGTTTCACGGAACGTTGGGGACACACCCGGCAGGCGCAGCATTTTATTTATGCTTGTTTCGCTCGTGTCTGAGCAGCTGCTGGGGTTCCATGGCCATTCTTTCACCATTGAGCAGTCCTGCCACACCCTCGTAGTGATATTCCTTTTTCCCTGTGCAGTAGTCGCAATTACATGCAAGCTTTGAAAGCTCGGTAGGCTCGGTGTAAGTCGTGATAACACCTTCATAGTTTCTCAGAATCACTTTGTCAGGAGACTGAGAAATGATGTACTGAGGCATTACCGGAATCTTTCCGCCGCCGCCGGGAGCATCCACTACAAATGTGGGTACTGCATACCCGGAGGTGTGTCCTCTTAAGCCCTCAATGATATTGATCCCTGCTGCTACGGAAGTTCTGAAATGCTCGATACCGAGGGAAAGGTCGCACTGGTAAATGTAGTACGGTCTTACTCTGTTTCTTACCAGATCATGAACCAGATCTCTCATGATGTGAGGACAGTCGTTCACTCCTCTAAGCAGTACGGACTGGTTTCCAAGAGGGATACCGGCATCTGCAAGCTTCCTACATGCTTCCATGGCTTCCGGGGTCAGTTCTTTCGGATGGTTGAAATGGGTGTTCAACCAAACCGGATGATACTTCTTCAGCATGTTTACCAGATCGTCGGTAATTCTCTGCGGCATAACGACCGGGGTTCTGGATCCCAGTCTTATGATCTGCACATGAGGGATCTTTCTCAGTTCGCTGAAGATGTATTCCAATATGTCGTCATCTACCAGAAGGCAGTCACCGCCGGACAGTAGTACGTCTCTTACGACAGGAGTCTTTCTGATATATTCGATGCACTGCTTGATATCATCCATGCTCCTTGCGCCGTCTGTTTCACCGGCAAGTCTTCTTCTGGTGCAGTGTCTGCAGTACATAGAGCACTGATCTGTGATCAGGAATAAAACTCTGTCTGGATATCTGTGGGTCAATCCAGGGGCCGGAGAGTCCTCATCCTCGTGAAGCGGGTCAAGCATGTCTGCGTCGCTTCTGTGGTTTTCCGCGATAACCGGAACTGCCTGCATTCTTACGGGACATCTTGGATCATCCGCGTCCATCAAAGATGCATAGTAAGGGGTAATTCCCAGGCGGAAGTTTTTCACTACCTCAGCAATATCCTTTTCTTCCTGAGGAGTAAGGTTGATGATTTTCTTCAACTGCTCAACGGAAGTAATTCTGTTTGCAGTCTGCCATTTCCAGTCGTTCCATTCCGCATCGGAAACGTTCTTCCATGCTTCGATGTCTTTCCAATTTCTTCTCTCTGACATTACAGTTTTCCTTCTTTCCTAAGATTAAATAACAATTCTCGTTCTACCCTTTAGATTAAATAAATTTTACGCAGCGCGAATCGCTGCCGTAGACTTAATATTGATAAGCGTAGGCAAATTTAACAAGCTTAAGCTTATGCGTACATTTCTGCAAACAAATCCTTAAGTGCCTCGCACTCTCTCAATACCTGAAGCGAAATCGCAGCATGTCCTTTGCAATATCCATTTCCGACGATCATGTTAACGTCTTTTCCAACACCTTCCGCGCCCAATGCAGCCTTTGTAAAGCTGGTAGCCATGCTGAAGAAGTATACGGTTCCGTCGTCCTTACAAGCAAGGATACTTGCCATTTCGGTATTTTCGATATTTACGCAATTGATTACAACGTCAGCAAGCTTTCCATCTGTCAATTCCATGATCTTTTCGTAAATATAGATTGCATCCGTTGCGTCTGCTGCAAAATACTCGTCTGCAAGTCCAAGCTTTCTTGCTCTGTCTGTGCTCTTTTCGCTTCCGCCGATGCAGATAACCTTACCTGTAATTCCTGCCCTTTTCTTTGCCTCATAGAGGCAAAGCAGCCCTGATTTTCCGCCGCCGCCTATTATTACTACTGTATCGCCGGACTTAACGAGCTTGGCTGTCTGCGCAGGAGCACCTGCAACGTCAAGAACGGACAAGGCTAAGGTTTCCGGAAGGTCTTTTGGAAGAACAGCATAGATTCCGCTCTGGAATAGGATGGCTTTTCCTTTGATATCTACCTGGTCAATGTCAGGTCTCACTGCAAGAATCTCGTCGATTACCAGTGGAGTCAGGGAAAGGGATACTAAGGTTGCAATTTTATCTCCAACCTTGAGGTCTCCAACATAGGCAGGTCCAATTTCCTTCACGGTTCCAATAAGCATTCCACCGGAGCCTGTAACAGGATTCTTGTGCTTTCCTGCTTTTGCTACGATTCCCAGCATAATTTTCTTAATTTCTTCAATGTCTCCATTTGCCTGTTTTTCTATCTGCGTAAAGCTAGCCGAGTCAACATTCAATGTCTGAACATCGATTAGGACTTCATTGTCATAAATCTCCATGGTATTATCGATCACATCTGCAGGCTGTGGAAGCACTCCTTTCGGTGAGATCACGCGGTGTGTACCAAATGGGTTTCCTTTTTTCATTTTCGTTTTCCTCCTAGGTTTTTCATTAATTAATTCATTTCACTTTATTTCATTCATTGTATGAAGCATTATGTTAATATATATAGCAAATAGTATGCCAAAGAGCGTATGTTGGAAAGTCAACTGTGTCATCCTTCCTTTGAACCGATTTCGTGCAAAACCGCCACCCGGCCCGAACCAATATCGGTTCGGACTATTCTGCCGGAAAATTTGTCGATACTTGTCTCAGTATCTCCTCAAAAAAAAATGGGATGGAATGCCTTTCAATTAGTTTATCCTCTAAATAAGCATTCCATCCTTTTATCCATTTATATAATATTGTATTTACTTTTTTTTCTGACAAGCTGGGTTTGGCTGATACCAATGGCTTTCGCTGCTTTTCTGGTAGAGCCGTGTTTTTCGCAGGCGTACTGTATGATATTCTTTTCGAAGCTGCCAACCATTTCATCAAGATTCATCCTGCCGGTCTCATCAAAGGGAGCATCCTCAAAATTTACGCTACCCTTTTCAAAGAGATCAGTGTGGAGCTCTTTCATAACATCCAGAACAGAGATGGTTTCATCTCTCGAAGTGATCAACAACCGCTGCACAACATTTTCAAGCTCTCTGATATTTCCCGGCCAGCTGCATTCCTTAAGACAAGCCATAGCATCTTCAGCAATGGTTCTTTTCATTCCAAACTTATCTGTATATTTCCCCATAAAATAGTCCACGAGTGCGGGGATTTCTGCTTTTCTTTCATCCAGAGTGGGTACTCTGATAGGGAATACATTGAGCCTGTAGTATAGATCTCTTCGGAATTTCTTTTCTTCGATCAGTTTCTCCAGATTTCGGTTTGTAGCAGATATGATTCTTACATTGGTCTTGATCGGTTCAGTGCCGCCCACCCTATAAAACTCCCCGTCCTGTATGACGCGCAGCAGTTTGGCTTGAAGGTCAGGAGGCAGATCCCCTATTTCATCCAGGAAGATGATGCCATTGTCGGCAAGCTCAAAATACCCTTTCTTGCCCGCCGTATTGGCCCCGGTGAAGGATCCTTTTTCATATCCGAAAAGCTCGGATTCAATGAGGTTTTCAGATATAGCAGCGCAGTTTATCTTCACAAAAGGCTGCATCCTTCGATTGCTGTTTTTCTGTATGATCGTCGCGACTTTTTCCTTTCCGACGCCAGTATCTCCCGTGATCAGTACATTGCAGTCATACTTGGCGACGCTGAGAATCTCGTCCAGCACCGTAGTCATGGCTCTGCTTTCACAGATGAAATCCTCAACCAGACTTTTTCGGTATCCGGAAAGCTCAAATCCTTTTTTCGAACGTCCTAAGGGATAGGCAATATTATCCTCCACCTTCATTTCCGTAACAAGTGCTCTTTCAAGGAATGGCGCGAGATCCTGTACGATTTTGATGTCAAATTCATCATACTCATCAAGGTATCCGTCAGCGCAGCGAATATCAAGCTGGCGGGAAATGGCCTCCGTCAGGTACAATGCAATATTGTAGTTGTTGATCAGGTTTGCAAAGAAAACCGTTCCGCCGGATTTTGTCGCTAGGATGTTAATGGTTTCCGCTCCCGGAATGTCGGCACAGTTGACGCTTAAGTCAAAGAACGAGTCCGCATTGAGTTTCTCCAGACACTTCATCGGTTTCAATATGTTGACATAGTATATTTCCGAGAAAACATTATTCAGTAAAAGGTCAATGCTTTTCCCCTTCAGAAGAACCTCGGACTTATTGTCGATCAGACAAACAATCTTTGCATCAGGTCCGGCGACCTTCCTGATGGCGAACCCATACAGCGAATTGGCAAGAAGGTTGCTTCCTACAATAAGAAAATTTTTCTTATCCTTTGCATATTTGCTGACGGTATACATGGTTCCGGATTCATCAAAAGCAAACAGCAGAAGGTTCAGCGGCACTCCCTCCGGTCTTTTTACAATGGGAAATTCGTCGAACAGGATCGCGTAGCCCTCCACATCTATCTGATTGTATGCCATGTCGATCTTTGTGATTCTGCTGATATAGAGCGGGATCGCGGCCAATGAGGCATTGCATATGATCTCATCTCCAACCTCCAGGCTCTTTTTGTTGTTATATTCATCCCCTATTTTTTCAACCGTTCCATACAGCAGACCGCCGGTATCCGTAACGGGATTATGCAGCTTTCCTCTCTTGATAACAATATCGATGATTCTGTCCTTAATTTTATCCAGATTATTGTTGGATTCAATGCAGATCTGCTTGAAGCTGGTGCCTTCCAGATGAAGCTTCTTAATTGATACCCTGATTTCATTGGGATAGATTTCTCTGTTATTATCCACTTTCCAAGCTGACGTAGACAGCACATGCTGAGGTTCAAGCACTCTTTTTACTCCGTAACTGTTCTCCTTCATATCTTCTGACCTCCCAGTTTAGGGCTAGCCGAACAATTCAGCAGCCTCTTTTTAATATTATAGCATCACCTGCCGATATGGGTGATGCGAAATCGGTTCAATTATTTCATAATACAAGGATAGCGTATTGGCACGCTATTTGCAATTTATTTTTATATTGGATAAACTAATGTAGGCAAGCCCCAGGTAGGACTGCATTGACTCATTGCTCTATTATTTGAAGCATGGGATAACACGAAATAATCAAAGAGGAGAAAAGGTATGGAAAAAATTACTTCGACGATCCGTTTGAGAATGTCACACAAGGATGCCCATTACGGCGGGAGCCTAGTTGATGGTGCACATATGGTTCACCTATTCGGAGACGTAGCAACGGAACTATTAATTAAAATGGACGGAGACGAGGGCTTGTTCCTGAAGTATACAGACGTTCAGTTCCTCGCCCCTACTTATGCAGGAGATTATATCGAAGCGTATGGCGAAATCTACGAAGTTGGAAACACTTCCAGAAAAATGAGATTTGAAGCAAAGAAGGTTGTTTCGGCAAGACCAGA
This sequence comes from uncultured Bacillota bacterium, assembly GCA_927441425.1. Lineage (GTDB taxonomy): Bacteria > Bacillota > Clostridia > Peptostreptococcales > Anaerovoracaceae > Anoxybacterium. The sequence goes on from CAKMKG010000003.1 coordinate 67,389, forward strand.
CATCAGCCCTTCCGCAGCAGATTTTCTCGAGGAGCCCATCGTGGTCTGCAGAGCAGAAGGCATCTGCGTTACTCCTAAGGATAGCAAGAGAAAATAGCCGAAAGATATCTTGACATAGTTTTCCCATAGAACAAGGCTCGGAGATCTCATTGAGCTCCGAGCCTTGTTCTTTCGTTATCAGCGTTGTACGCATTCATTCATCTTTAATTTGAATACGAATTGTATCAACTGGTTCCTCTATCGTTTCTCTTATGCTAACTTCCCAGGTGTCGGTTTCTTTGTTATACTCAATCGATTTTAATACGGTTGGCCAGCTTGTGGTTATTTCTCCTGAATGCAATGCTTTACGAATGGCCTCTGACTCGTCCAGGTCTGCCCCGTCTGGTCTTGGAGCAGGAACAACCTCTATTTGAATGGCTTCTGATTGCCCAGGATATGATTCCGCAACCGCATCGAACCAGACTTTCACTTTATCTCCTTCCATGATCGTCTCAGGAGTATTGGAAAACCAGATCGCATCATAAAACTCGTTCACTCCGCCTGTTGAGCTGAAATCCTGTGATACCGGATCCACTACAAGAATTCTTCCGTTATCTTTTGCCATAACATATCCCGTCATGCCAGGTTCCTTTTCCGGAGCCGCGGGCCCTCCACCGGGTTGATTCTCTCCGCATCCCGCTAACAAAACAATAAGCAGGAATCCGATTAAAAAAGCATATTTTCTCATATAAGCACCCCCATTGCTATTCATATCATTATTAGTTAGACATATTAGCAAGGGAAGAAGTTCCCTGATTTGAACATATTGATTTCTTCCGTGATCTTCAGCAATTTTTCAGATATTCGATCTCCTTTTGAGTAAGCTTGCGATAATGGCCCTGTTTCAAATGTCCAAGGTAGAGATCGCCGATGGCGATGCGATCCAGATCCATTACCTTATTTCCCACGGCAGCAAACATTTTTCGCACCTGTCGATTTCTTCCCTCGAATATTTGGATTTCAACAATCGCAGACCGCTCCACCTGCTTGACAACATTGACAATGGCTTTCGAAGTTACGAAACCACCAATGTCGACGCCATTACGAAGCTTGGCCAGCCTTTCTCCGGAAATCTGCCCCGAAATCCTGGCACGGTAGGTTTTATAGATATGGTGCTTTGGGTGGGAAAGCTTGTACGCCAGATCACCGTCGTTTGTCATAAGCAGCATGCCTGAAGTATTATAATCCAACCGTCCGATGGTGAACAGTCTTTCCTCGATATCCGTAACCAGCTCCATAACCGTCGGTCTGTCTTTTTCATCGTCTGCCGAGGTGATATAGCCCTTGGGCTTATTCAGCATGATGTATACCTTTTTTGCATCCTGCTTAACCGTATGTCCGTTTACCTCCACAACATCTTTTTCCGTAACGTCATAGCCCGGCTCCTTCATGACCACACCGTTGATCTTGACCCTTCCCTGCAGTGTGAGCTCGTCCGCTTTCCGCCTGCTGGCGATTCCGGCCTGGGCAATGTATTTATTTAAACGCATTTTTTTGTTCTCCTTTATTCAATTGATTAGAAAAGCCATATTTAAGCTCTCTAATAACATTATTTCCAATTTGTATGTAAATTCTAGCATAATCTTATATAAATAGAAAGAGCAGAGCTAAAAATAGCGCCTGCCAAGAGAACACTCCCGGCAGGCACCCCACGTAATATTTAAAAAGATGCTCTATCTAGTCGGTGCCGTGACGGGTTGTTCTCGGAGAATACCATCTTTAGCGCCGCGCCGCGGGTGTTCTCACAGGAAACCGTCCGACCAACGGGAGCGGTTTCGAAGAGAATATCCCCTGGCAGGCGCCCTATTGACAGAGTTCCTTTGAAAACACTTTATCGGTCACCAGTACAGTTATATTAACGGCTCTTTGTAAATATTTTCTAAATCATATTTTTTGACCCGCTTCCTCACGATTTCCGAGTCCGTGGTATATAGTTCTTTCTCCTGCATTCTCTGAAAGTATTCCGAGCCTGCAAAGGTGTATCTTGTCATCAGTCCATCCTTCGTACGAATCCGTTTATTCGCATAGGAGATCAAATCTCCGATTGCAAGCTGTTTTGGCAGCTCCAGCGGACGAATTCCTTTTAAGTATCTGACACTGTTGTAGCCTGCGAGGGTTCCCGTGGAAATGGCTTCTGTATGGCCTACAAAAAGTCCGGATTTCTCCCCGCCGCACAAGAGGTTTCCGATGCCGGTCACTCCCATCTGATTGTCACGCTCCGCAACGGAAAGATAGCGGATGGAATTTCCTTTTCCTCCTGCATAGGGATCAGCATACCGCGCGTTTTCAAAGCCAGGTACCCTTCTCAGTTTTTCCAACGGAAAATATGGCGTCATGATTTTCGCATAGCCGGTATCCAGCAGTACGATGTTCTCTGCATAGTCATTCAATGCGTATTGCTGACAAACCTTCAAATCCAGCTTTTCTTTGGCAACTTCCTCCACCTTCAGAGGAATTACCACAACACCTTTATTACTCAATTCACGCTGGAGTTCCTCGGAAAGGGACGATTTTTCAAGTTTTCCGGACCCACTGAACGCTCCATATGCTCCATCCTTACGCTGTCCCATGATGTCGTTTCTGCCGGCTTTCTGTGTGATGCTGACCCTTGGTCCAAAGGCCGGGCACCTTAAAATGCACATACAGCATCCGTTACCGTAAGTAAGACAGTTTCCCATGGGGCCCGTCGATCCGGTGCACTCTACAAATACGTCCCCCGGTATCTCCGTATCATCCGCTAAAATAATCTCCTTCATCAGACGATTGCCTTCGGGTGTTTCTTGTGGCTCCATCACCACATCAACTGCCCTAGCAATTGTTTTTATTTGAACGCCTCTTTCTTCAAGAAGCCGCCTAACTTGAGGCTCCACTTTAATCACATCATAAAGGCTGGCATGCTTGTGTCCCGGGAAATCAACATTTACATGTCTGGAGAATTTGTCGGTTATTCCAAATAATTCATCGGCTCCGAGTGCTATATTCTCTTCGGCAGCAGTAAATCTGCCGTTATTTCTCATGATTCCTCCAACATTACCAAGTCCCAAAAGCATATCCGTCTTTTCAACCAAAGTTACTTCTGCTCCCGCCTTCCGCGCAGCCAAAGCCGCTGCACAGCCGGACCAGCCGCCCCCTATGATCACTACTCGATCCATTTCATTGCCTCCATTTATTCGTTATCAGAATATATACCAGAATATTCTGTGGGACAATGAATTGATACAGAAACAAAAAAACCTTGATCTTAATTTAATTAAATGATAGACTAATTTAATAACTGTAAGGGTGTCCCCATCGGTCGAAAGACTACATTAAAATATGCAAGGTGATGAAAATTGACAAAGGGTCAGATTGAAGCTAAAATCAGCGAAGCAATCAGCAAATTTGAGACAGAATATATGGGCAGAGGCCCAAAACAAATCCGTACCTTGATTTTTCAGGATCTGATACTGATCAGACTCAAGGGGTTTTTAAGTCAGTCCGAACAGAAGTTGGCAGAGAACGTTCAGGGAGTTGAGCTGCTAAAAAAAGTTAGAACTACACTTTTTGAAACTTCACGCACTTGTCTGGAAGCTCTTATAAAAGAAGTAATTGACGTTGATATTATCAGCACCCACTCTGATGTCAGTACAAAAACCGGAGAAAAAATAATTATCATTACTGTAGGAGAAAACCTGGAAGAGAGATTCGATAAATAGCAAGTTGGAAGACCGGTCAAAAGGTTAATTGAAACCAGTTGAAGTGTAAGCCAATATTCTTTCCTTATATAGGGTGGAGTATTGGCTTTTTTTATACACTAAATACCAATCAGAGAAAGCATATCTTGCAGCTGCATTTGCCGCCGCTTGGGCTGCAGGATTTTCAGAGAGTCAACTACATCTAAAGGAGGAAAATAGTATGAACAATGAATTAATGAAAAAACTCGTCCTTTCTGAGGAGTTAAAGGAACTTTTAAATGGTGCCGGGGAGCTTATCGTAGTAGAGGAACGAGAAGAGCTGATCAATCTTTCCATGGGGAACTCAGAAAGCGATACGTTTGAAATCGACTATGAGGTGCCAGGGATAGGCTCAGTAACTGAGGCGACGGTAACCAGATGTAAAAATGGTGTTGTCGTAAATTATCTAGATCCTTATATGCGCAGAAGAGACCCTGACTGCATGGTAATTGCCGACAGCCTGGAAACAGACAAACCCAGATACAAAGATAGTTACGGCGAAGAATTTGGGGCCCTTAGAGAAGATACGTTCAACTGGCTGAAAACACAAAATCTGATCTTGCTTCCCTTTATGGCGGGAGATGAGAAGCTGGGCTATCCCGCCTTGCTCATCGCCCCAAAGAATGCTGCATTTTTTGCAGGCGGCCTTGCTGATCTCCAGGGATTTATACCGAAAAGCAAAGTCCCGGAAGGGTTTAAACCACAAGCCGTCATCTATCTGGCTCCCCCTTTCCGCCACACACATTTTGACGGAAAGCAGATTGTAGTGCATAACAGGCTTCCCGATATGCACGAACTGTTTTCTTACAACCTGTATCCCGGCCCCAGTGCAAAAAAGGGTATCTACGGTGTACTTCTCAATATCGGCGAGCAGGAAGATTGGGTCACCGTTCACGGTTCAACGGTAAAGGTCATTACGCCTTATGACAATGAAATTGTCATCATGCATGAAGGTGCCAGCGGCGGCGGCAAAAGCGAGATGATCGAATACATTCACAAAGAAATGGACGGAAGAGTTCTTCTTGGTAAAAACCTATCCACCAAAGAAAAACTTTACTTGGAATTGAAGGAAACATGTGAGCTGAAGCCCGTAACGGACGATATGGCCCTTTGCCACCCCAGCCTTCAAAACGGTAGCAAGAAGCTTCGGGTTATCGATGCTGAGCAGGGCTGGTTCCTTAGAATCAATCACATCACAAAATATGGAACAGATCCCCAGCACGAGAGTCTCTGCATACATCCGAAGGAACCTTTGATTTTCTTAAATCTTCAGGGCCACCCGGGTTCAACCTGTCTGATATGGGAACATACGATGGATGCTCCGGGCAAGCCTTGTCCCAACCCGCGGGTGATCATGCCAAGAAGGAATGTCCCCAATATTGTAAATGAACCGGTTGAAATCGACGTCCGAAGTTTTGGCATCCGTACTCCGTCCTGCACAAAAGAGGTCCCTTCCTATGGGATCCTCGGCTGTTTTCATATCCTTCCTCCGAGTCTTGCATGGCTCTGGAGACTGGTGGCGCCAAGGGGTCATGACAATCCAAGCATCACAGACACAGAAGGTATGACCAGCGAAGGCGTAGGATCCTATTGGCCTTTTGCCACCGGGAAAAAAGTAACCCAGGCTAATTTGCTGCTGAACCAGATTACTGAGACATCCAATACCCGTTTTGTCCTAATCCCGAATCAGCATGTGGGAGTATATAAGGTTGGTTTCATGCCGCAATGGATTGCCAGAGAATACCTTGCGAGACGCGGAAGCGCCAAGTTTGCTCCGGACCAGCTTGTTGAGTCAAAGTGCTCTTTACTGGGTTATGCTCTTGAGTCGCTGAAGGTTGACGGGACATACCTTCCGAAGGGCTTTCTACAGGTAAATCACCAGCCCGAGGTGGGAACGGAGGGCTTTGAAGCGGGGGCAAAAATACTGAATCAATTCTTTAAAAAAGAGCTCGCAAAATACGTAACTCCTGAATTGGATCCCCTTGGCAAGAAAATCATCGATTGTTGTCTCTCTGACGGATCGCTGGAGGATTATATGGATTTGATCCCGATGAAACGTTAAGTTCTATAGAAAAAATCAGGCAGGAGGCTAGCCACAGCAGGCAGGCTCCTGCTTTATTATTGTCCGGCGAGGATTAACATCCAATAATCCTCATCAGATCAAGACAATTTGCTATAAAATACAAGCGAGAATGCAAGAACAAATAAAGACCATCCTATATAATTTTTAGTGTAGATAAACCATCTTGGATCAGGCAATCAAAGTGTGAACGAAACAAATGGAAAAGTGAGGTTGAACAATGCGTAAATTTGTGGATGAGGTTACTCTTCAAAACGCTTATATGATGGCGCTGGATATTATCGAAAACACCGGCATCCGTTTTGAAAGTGAAGTCGTGAGGGAACTTTTTAAAAAGAGGGATGCCCGGATTGAGAGCGATATGGTATTTATTCCCCGCCATTTAATCGAAGAAGCCCTTGCGTCTACACCAAAACAGGATTACAGCGCTCCTTCAAAAAAGAGAGTTGTTGCTGCCACCCCTTTTAGCAACGCACCTTTCATCCTTGACGATGAGACTGGAGATATACACCGTTGCAGTATCGAGGATGCTATCAAATTTTATCAGATCAATGAAACGTCTTCCCTTTATGAGTGCACAAATCCCGGCTGCGCCGATCCTGTTGGCAATGATGGGCAGGACCAATTTGTTGCCCAGATAGCGATGGCTTTAAAATACTCAAATAAATACCCCAACATCGGTTTGCGCGCCACTGCAAGCAATTCCTTCAATGGCGATGTTTATGGCAGCGCTCGCAAGGCCTTCCGGCTGGCACGTGAATTTTACGATATTTGGGATGAGCCGGTAATGACACAAGGAATTTGCCCGAATCCCCCCCTGGCCTATGATCGGGAATGCCTTGACAATCTGCTTGCTGCGATTGATGAAAAACAGGCCATATCCATTTTCCCTTGCTCTGTAGGGTTTATGACTGCTCCGGAAAGTATCATGGGGATTGTAGTCCATGATTTCGCTATGGCATTGGCGGGATTGGTTTTTATTCAGCTTAAATCCCCGGGGCACCCTGTTTCTTTATGTGAGTTCTCTACCATAAGCGATATCCAGACTTTACAGCCAAATTATGGCAGTAATGAAAGTGTTTTTATACAGATTATCTTTTATGAGCTGTGTAAATTTTTAGGCATACCCTGTGCTGTCTGTGGCAGTTATGGCGATGGAACCGCTGTTGACTATCAGTCAGGAATGGAAGCCCTGCTGACGACAATGCTTCCATTCAGTCTTTCAGAGGTAAATGAAGTATGGTGTTATCCGGGAATTCTGGCTGGTTTTGCATGCGGGAGCTTTCACAAGGCAATCCTTGATGAAGAGATGATGCGTTATACCAATCGGATGCTGCAGGGTGTGGAAATGACACTGGACCCCAAACTTCCGAAACTGCTTGCCACCGGGCGGGATGCCGGAAATTTTCTGGGAATCGGCTCTATGGCTACGTACCGAAGGGATAATTATATGACGAAGCTCTTTAATAAATGGGGCATGTCTCATAGGGATAAACCCGAGAAAACGGATCTCGCCTACAAAGTTCAAAAAGTTTTGGAAGGCAGGATCGCTGCATACCAATTACCAGAACGCACCGCTGTGCAAAAGAAGCTACTGCAACCCTATTTGCCTTCCAAGTGCCAATACTGATAAAATATTCCTTCCGGCTTCCAGCCGTGTTTATGAAAAGGCTATTTTTAGTTGCAGATAATCCCTTCTGTCTCCTTGTCAAAGAGGTGCACTTTATTTGTATTGAACGTGACGGTCAGAGCGCTGTCTGCTTTGCATCCATCGATCACCGGCGTTCTTATCGTCAGCTTGTATCCGATCACATCACAATGCAGATACATTTCCGAACCCATCAGTTCTACTACATCGACTTTGACCTCCATCGCTTCCCGCTCATCCTTGGAGACCCGAATGTCCTCAGGGCGAATGCCCAATACAACTTCTTTCCCTTCATGGGCAGCCAGATTTTCCTGTTTGCTCTCCGGCAGGCGAATCAGGTCACCATTGAATTCTACCCCATACCCATTTTCCCCTTTGACGATTTTACCGTCGATAAAGTTCATCTGTGGTGTACCGATAAACCCGGCAACAAATAAATTACATGGTTTATTATATAAATTCTGCGGTGTGTCGATCTGCTGGATATAGCCGTCCTTCATCACGACAATCCGGTCACCCATGGTCATCGCTTCTGTCTGGTCATGAGTTACATAGACAAAGGTTGTCCCAAGCTTTCGATGGAGCTTTGAGATTTCGGTACGCATCTGTGTACGCAGCTTTGCATCCAGATTGGAGAGTGGTTCATCCAATAAAAATACCGCGGGATCACGAACCATAGCCCTTCCCAAGGCAACACGCTGGCGCTGTCCTCCCGACAAAGCCTTTGGTTTTCGATCTAAAAGATGTTCAATATCAAGAATTTTTGCAGCTTCTTCCACCTTCTTCCTGATTTCTTCCTTTGGCAATTTGCGCAGCGTCAGCCCAAAGGCCATATTCTTGAAAACCGTCATATGGGGATACAAGGCATAGTTCTGGAAGACCATCGCAATGTCTCTGTCCTTCGGAGCAACCTCGTTCACAAGCTTGTCTCCGATATATAATTCTCCTTCTGTGATGTCTTCCAAACCCGCGATCATTCGCAGCGTCGTTGATTTTCCGCAGCCGGAAGGGCCTACCAGAATGATGAATTCCTTATCCTCTATTTCCAGGTTGAATTCCTGCACCGCTACAACATTTCCAGGGTAAATCTTCTTCATATTTTTCAATAAAATACGAGCCATCATGCCACCTCCTGTTTCTCATTGCCTTAGTCTAGCACGCAGCAGTACTGTCCTCAAGTGCAATATGTTGATATTTGAGGGTAAAATATTGATATGCTCTCTGAAATAGAATATAATTTTCTATAGCAGATGATCCTGCCCTTCACGAATCAGGCAAAAATGGAATCCAGAAAAGGAGCTCCTATGGAACCCTTCAAATTGCTGTCTAGGGAAATAAACAACGATTGCCCGCATCTCGTGCAGGATGCGGTTTTCTTAGTTGAAGCAGAATACGCCTATCTATACGGTATCGATGATCTGGCTGATCGCCTGGAGGTGACAAAGCACCACCTGATCCGCATATTTACAGCGAATACAGGAATCTCCCCCGGGAAATACCTTTGTGAAATACGAATATATCACGCGAAAAACATGCTGCAGTATCACAAGAATGCTCCCCTTGAAATCATAGCCGGAGCCTGCGGATATTCCTGCGCGAATTATTTCTGTAAAGTATTCAAAAAACAGACTGGCCTGACGCCGACGGAATATGCAAAAACGATCCCCTATGATCCCGATGGCGATGATACCAATCTGTCTCTTCAAAAATTATTTCTCTAGTTCCCTGTTTTTCCGGTTCAGCAACACTCCGCAAACCAATATGATGGTGCCATAAAGTATAGGGTAGAATACCTCCGTTACAAACAGACTGTAGGGAAGCAAACGAAACGGCAATGCCATCCAGCGAGCAGCAGTAAACCATACTGCATACATGAGCGCCGCCGATCCATCCGCCAGCTTCAGCCTTCGGACAAGTGGCAGTATAACCGCCAGTCCCAAAAGTGCCAGCCCCAATTCGAAAAGCTGTGTTGGCCAGACTTGAATGGTCTCCGGTTTGTCAGCAAACCAGAGTAGTCTGCCCAATAGCTCCGTTTCTTTTATATCAGCTGGAAATCTCACACCAAGTACGCTGTCTGTCGCCTTTCCCGAGCAGCAGCCGTTCAGGAAACAGCCCATCCTCGCCAGAGAGAATGCAATGCCTGCCGGCAGCACCAACGCATCCGCAGCTTTCCAAATCGGGTATCGGAAGACGGAAGGCAAGACCAACAGAACGAGCCCAGCCGCTACCAAGCCGCCGTAAAGTGAAAAACCCGCAAAGCTCCATGACCAAGCTTTTAACACTCCTCCGTATTGCACAGGATTGACCGCGTAGTTAAGCAGCCTGGATCCCACAAGGAACGTTACGAGCAATACGGCTGTAATTGCCAGACTCATACCTGTCTGAAACCCCTTGCGCCGGAGCGACAGCGGCGCAAGGAGCAATACACTAAGCATCGCCAGAGTGGAAAAGGCATCGTAGGCCCTTACAGGATACACAGAACCTGCAAAGGAAAGCAAAAATTCCGGATGCATGATTTATTGTCCGCTCATTGGTTTTGTGCCCGTAATCATCAGATCGATATAAAAGTCGCTGTCATTTAGCTCTGCTATGGTCACCCTCAACTTACCGGAAACCTTTACTTGGTCCCCCTCTATATAGGAGGCATACAGGCTATCTGCGATCTTCATTCCATCCTGTGTCATTTCGAAGGCCATCGTGCCGCTGTCCTTTTCGTAGTCGAAGGAAAGAGCTTCCGGAATCTCTACCTCATCCTCATCCTCATCCTGATCGAACTGCAGCAAGCCCTCGGCATCGCTACTTGCAAAGATCTCGAATGGGTTTGGCTGTGTTGTTCCCTCATAGGACTGCAACATACGTAATATGCCAATATCACAACCGGCCCCAGCCACTTCAATCTGATCAAACGGATCGTCCTCATCGGCATTTGCAGCGGCATCGTCAGCTTTCTTTTGCGCGGAAGCAAGAAGTTCATCGGAGATGTGCACCTTTTCAAATGTAACAGATCCGTCCTCATACCTTCCGCTTAGCTCTTCCAAGGATGGCGTGGCTACGACTGCAGCTTGCTCTGCACCGTCTCCGCCGCATCCACCCAACCATAAGACTGCTACAAGCAGCAATACCAGCATAAGGATACGGCTTGTTTTTTTTGTTTTATTCATGATCAACTCTCCTTTACACGAAAGCCCCTCGCCTTTTCGGCGAAAGGCTTTCGTCTTTAAATCCTATCCCTTATTTTAAAGCACGTCCGGGCAATTCAGAAAATCCTCCATCATTTTCAGGAGCTGCCTGCCGGAAATCGATGTAATTTCTACCGCTCCCTCTCGAAAGACAATGGCCATGATTTCTTTCATTCCCGCGCAAATACACAGCACTCCTGCTCCCGCTATTTCATCTTCCCCCACCAGGTTAAAGGTTTCCAGCATGATTACAGTCTGAGGAATCAGAAATTTTGATGCAAACTCCTCATAGGGACCAACGAGGAAATATCCTTTATGAAGATCCACTATTTTTTTCGCCGTCAGTTGATCAAGGATTGCCTTTGTATTTTCCTTTGACGGAATGGAAAAATTGTAGTTGCCCGTGAGAATGCTTGTCAGACTGCCCGGTTGCGGATTGTCAAGCTGCCCACGTATCTGCGAAAAGGTGATCTCCCTTTCACCTTCCTGCCCCAGATAGCTTCGCAGTACGCCTGCTCGCCGGATATCCACGATAGCAAAAAATACCAATGTTTCTCCATCGGAGAGTTTCACTTCCAGGTCAAAAGTCTTCAGATCAGACATGCCGACCCACTGGGAAAGCTGAAATAAGGCTTCGTCAAGTTTTTGCGGTGGGGAGAAGACAATCTCTCCTTCGCTGTTTTCTGTAAGGGCAAATCCCTTCTCCGTCTTGTAGGCATATTTCTCGATGAAATAGGTACCGTCTCTCAAGACAAGTCTCGTACAACGCCGCGGATCTGCAGCCGTGCTCAGCAGTTCATGCGACTCCTGGGTTGGCTTTCCTCCTTTCAAAATACCCTTTTTCTCCAGCGTCTCCAGCTCGTCTCCCTGGAGTGGCGCACTGACACTGGCAAAAAGGTTAAGCGGATTTTTATTATCATAAGTTTTTAATAAAAAAGACAACTCATTTTTGGTAAGTCTCATAGCGTATTCTCCCTTCCGCCTTGTTGTTCTATGGATTATTTTCCCATAACAACAGGCTTAACCACATATTCATCCACTACTGTGGAAGCGATCTTCGTTCCACCTGCGCCGCTGACAATGACATTTTTCAAATTTGGCACAGCTTTGAAGGAACCGTTTGACATAACCGGATTCGGCAGGCCACCGGCCAGCTTATCTGTGACAGCTGCAGCGGCAGCTTTATAAGCACCGTCCTTCAATCCTTTCTCCAGAGCCGCACCAACATCCTCGCCTCGCAGCGCTGCACCGACTCCTGCGCCTGTCGCTTCTCCCACCGTGGTAGTAGCCATTTTGGCCGTAGTGGACGCGACGCCACTCAGGAACCCGTTGCCGCCCGGTATTTTGTCAAGGGCCGCATCAGCGCCTCCCTTAATGGATCCTTCTGCAAGATTTGCCCAGGTAAGGACGTCTTTCCCCTTGGCGCCTGCCTCTGCCATTGTGCCCGCCACTCCCTTGAGCACCTTGTATCCCGCTTTGATCTTGTTTCCTCCCGGGGTGACCAAGGAAAGGCCGTCAATGCCTACATCGGCAGCTGTGCCGACTGCTACGGCACCATATTCCATAGCGCCGAGAATTTTATCGTTTCTCTTCCAGGTGGCAGCCCATTCCTCCGCCTTCTCCTTTCGCTCCTTAACGATTTCCTCTATTTCGCCCAGGTTGTCCGTACCGTATTTCTTCTTTAAAAGATTCTCATAGTTTTGCTTCTCTTCCTTCTGTTTGATTGCTTCCATGCTTTTCTGCAGTGCCTTGTCATGCTCGCTTCCGCCGTTGCTCTCTATCTCCGCTTCTCTTGCTGCACTCCAATCCTTGTTGCTTTGCATCTGTTCCATGGCTTCCGGGTATTTTTCGATATCCAGAACGCCGCCCGTCTCCGAATTTACCCATTCTCCGGTTACCGGATCCTTCACATACATTGATTCCGCACCGTTGGCTGAGGTCTTCAGCACCATCGTTTCCGGCTCCTCAGGAAGCTGCTCTTCTTCCGGAAGAGGTTGTTCTTCCGTCGGTTCCATGCCCGCAGGCGTTTCCTCTCCGGCTTGCTGATCTTGTTCCTGCTCCAGAACGGGTTCCGCTTCCTCTTCATACTCGCTTTCAGATTCATACTCGTTATCGGATTCATACTCTGTGTCAGAATCGTTGCCTCCGGAAGTTCCCGAACTGCTTTCACCGGATTCATTGTCTCCGACGGAAACAGCATCCCCCTCATCGGGGTTATCGGTATTGCCCATGGCATCGGCCAGCATAATCATGGCCAGCTGCTCATCGGTTTTGCCCGGATATTTATCCTTATACCAATTCTTATCGCGTACGACAGGCGCCTTCGGCTTGCGCACCTTAGGCTTGAGCGCATCCTGTAGGACGCTGACCACCACGCCTACAAGAGGCGGAAACAGGATCCCAGCCGCAGCCTGGCCCGCATTTTCCGGTCCCGGAACATTTCCCGCTCCGCTCGCATTGCCCAGTGCGGTCATTACGAAAGGAGGCAGCTCCTGCTGGGTCATGGCTCCTGAGGCGATCAAGTCATAGGTGTTATGATCTGCACCTTTATCTGCACTTGCTGCGCGATCAAAGATGCCGATGCCCTGTATACTGATTTGTGGCATTCCGCCTTCTGCACTGACAATCGTAACGGTGGCATCCGCCGAAATCTTAGCCTTATAAGGCAGTTTTGTCAAATCAGCAGCAAAGTCAAACCTTGCAACGATATGATCGGTTGTTTCCTCCACAATCTCGCAACTTTGCGAAAAAGGCATCCCCTTATATTGCCCGATTAGCTCGATCTCTCCGTCCTTATCCAGCACCGTAAGCTCAAAATCCCTCAGTGAAAAGCTGCTACCCGCTTCTGATACTTCCCCCATCAGGGTACTTGTTTTGAAGGCATCTAAATTAATCAGGTATGTTCCGGTGAAGTCTTCCCTCATCTGAACAGGAATAGAAGCCTTAACATAAAAGAGCGGATCTCCGTTCTGATCATAGCTGATAAACTCCGGCTGAGATAGCGCGATGAGATAATTGCCGGCAGGTAGCAGGAGCTCCGGTGCGATTTTCCATGCTGCGTTTGCTATGTTTTCAATGCTGACGCCATAGGATTGACCGGAGTAATAGGTCTGCCCATTCTCACCAATAATGGAGATGATCCCGGGGAAGGCGCCTTTCCCATCGTTATAGGTGCTCACGATAATTTCATCGATCTGATATTCCCCATCCAATGCAAACACCGGAGGAGTGAGCCCTGTGCTTTCACCGTATTCATATTCCGCATCAGGGTCTTCGCCGAGGCCTTCCTTCCCTAAGACTTGCCCCGTTTCCTCCTCCGTACTCAGTTCCGGATTATTATCAAGTTCCCAGTCCAAAAGGGCCTGATTATATTTTTCATATGCTCCGTAATGGATTCCCTTTGCCAGAAAGGCTCCGGGCAAGCTGCTGATTCCTTCCACCGTCATGGTATAGCTTCCTTTTGGCAGCACAATACCACTCGTTGGGGTAAAGATGCAGGTCGTATTATATGCCAAAGATAACAAAGCATCAGCTCCGGACTCTTCAGAGACTGTGTCGCCAGATTCTTTCAAACCACCGGCCTTTTGTTTTGCCATAGAAAAACCCATATAAACGTTGCCCTTGCTATCCGTAAGGCTCAAGACAAGCTCACCTTCCGGGATTCCTGCAACCGGTATGTAGATGCCTGTCAGTGCAATTTTTTCTTTTATTGCCAATTCCATAACAGAAATCCCACGGCTTTCCCAGCTTCCGGTATACCCAATCACTAGATTTGATTTTCCGTCATATGCAAGCTGTTCGTCATACCAGCGCCCGCTTTTAGCGACAACCTTTTCATAAGGCTTCTCCGGCTGCATACTATTTCCTGCTGCCAATGCGGTCAGTGGCAGCAGGTTTATCAACGTGAAGCAGATCAGGATAAGCTTCGCAATCCGTTTTTTCATAACCCTGCACCTCCTCCCGATAGAAGCCCACCGATCAGTCCGGCTCCGCCCTCGATCAAGGAAGGCGCTTTTGCCAGATAAGCATAGGAAAGCGTCCAGAGGAAAGAAAATAGAAAGGAGATGCCCGATGTTGCTATGGTATTTCGGATCTCCTGCTTGCCTTTTACTCTTCCCATTTCTATCGCCGCCGCCGTTCCCACCGCCATAATGCCTGCAGAAACAAAACCCCTGGTTTCAGACCAGTTCAAATAAAAAACGGCAATTAGCATCATGACTGCAAAGGGGATTAAAAACAGCATTCCACTGTCTACCGCATGACGGATTACCTCTTTCCCTTTTTCTTTTTTAAATTTTCCATTAAATAGACTCAGAAAACTTCTAAGAAATATCCTGAAAAGCCAGCCGAACAAAAGTCCCGCTACTGCCCCAAACAGGATGTTATAGAGACTGAATGGATCCATCGGATTTGCAAAAGCGCTGATTCCAATGCCAATGAAGCAAAGGTAGCGCACCCAGCTTTTCAATCCATTTCCTTTTTTAAAATCTTGTTTTAAACTGATATCCTGTTCCAACTTCATCACCTCCTATAGGTTGCCGAAAACCGACCATGAGATCAACACAATTCCGCCTACCACCGTAGCGATCGGTACACTCAGCGCGTTTTTCCCACCAGTCAGTTCCCGTATGGCGATCATCATCGGTCCGATAGCCCATAAAACACCGGTAACGCCGAAGGCGATGGATGTTTTCCATCCCAACGCAAGGGAAAAGAATATACCCATTACCCCGTAAACCAACGCTCCACTATAGCTTAAACAAAAGGATGATATGGTTTCCTTCATCTTTCGGTCCGCTTTGGACAGCTTCAATACCGTCCAAATGAGAAATCCGATCAAGGGAATGACCAGCAAGCCGTAAGCAATGCCTGCAATTCCCGAAATAAGGACAAAATCCAATCCCTTCTGCCCTGTCTTGTATAAGTCAAGCCCTGTCTGCCCAAAAAACAAACCGAAGGCCAGCGCTGATATTGCGATCGCAAAATACCATTTTGTTAGCAATGCGTTTTTCAGCGTACCCGCCGGATTGATCATCATGCCAAAAACTGTTCGGAACAATGATTGTTTGGTCGCTTCCATTTTCTACCTCCTTTTTACAGTGACTATTCAATTCCAGATACAGCGTTATTGTTTCTGCAGTTCGTAGATATAGCTAGTTCCTGTCGTTAAAGATCCCATGTATACTTGTGTCCACAATTTTATACGGCTGCCGGGTTCACCGACAGGCGGTACGGCCGAAACGCTTGTCTGAAGCGATGAAATTCCCTGTTCTGTATCAAGTGTTTGCTTCTGATTCCCCGCACTGTCTATAAAATAAACGTCCTCCGAGGAGGATACGTTTATTTTAGCTTCGGCGTCGGAAAACTTTGCGTATCCATTAAAAAGACCCAACCACCCTGAAAGAGAATTCTCGGTTTCAGTCATAGATACAGTAAGCGTCACCGTTTCGTCAACACCGATGAGCTGAGGCGGCTCGCTGAATTCGCACTGCGCTCCGTAAGCCTCTCCATTTACATATTTCACCTCAAAAACCTGCTTTGTTTCCCCGTCAAAAACTTCCTTTACACCATAGCTTCCACGGCTGTAATCACTGGTATATGTAAATTCAAAGCCGGGCTCGGTGCTCTTTACTTCTGACATCTCATGGTCCTCAGTGTCTACAAGCACCCACACATAATCTCCGCCGCCACCGCCTGCGTCTGCACCATCTGAATCACCGCATGCGGTCATCATAAGCATTACCAGCAGTAAGAACACTGACAATATCCAACCTGTTTTTTTCATCATCATATTCCTTTCTTTTTTCATATCAGTTAAAATCTTTCCATTCCTGCTGAGTCACCTCTTTCAAGCCATCGTCGGTATAGAGAAAGAAGTAACTGTTTTCAAGTTCCGTAAGCTCATCGATGACATAGGTTCCTTTCACGGCGACGGTAACGGAAGGACCGCTGCTATCGTTCACAAACACGGTAAAAGATCCGTCCACCGCGGCGTCTTCTCCCTTTTTTCTTCCTTCTACCAACGCCAGCGTTCCAAAGTTTCCTGCGCTCATTCCGCCGTTTTTCCAGCCTTCCTCCACTGCTGCACGGTTATCGTCACTGGTAGGCTCTACAAAAAACTTTACCTTCTCTGAGGAGTCACATTTTACATATACTCCTATTTCGAAGGCATTTTCTCCAACAACCATCCCGTTGGTTTCGGCTTCTTGGTCATCGCCGCAGCCGGTAAGCAGCACGAAGGAAACGATCAGCCCCACTAGCAATGCATTCCGCTTTTTCTTCATATCCATATTCTCCTTTCTTTACTTCTGACAAACTGTTCTGCCTGCGTATAGTTTTCTTTTGTGCAGAAGAGTGCGATGTGTTCCGTCCATCCTCCCCGTAGGAGGATCGTGCAGCGGTCAGGTCGATAGCCTATCTTTGTGATTTTATTCCATCTCAGAAAAACCGACTGTCTTCCCCCCGCCAATAATCCCGAACCTGCCACGGCCGGTTTGCCGGATAAGAGACCTGCCACAATGGTAAGCGTATTTATTATCCGATTCCTTCTTGCTTGCTTTGCCTGTGTCCGGCAAAGGACACCTTTATCATTCAGAATAAACTCAGCCTCATATTTCCCCCCATATACCGCCGTAACAAAAATCCAGGTAAATAGCATGAGCGCACCTATGAGACCAAGTGCATAAAGCGTATCTACGCTTCTGCCCGACGTAACACAAATCACGACTGCGACAACGCCGAAGGGGATACCGATGGCAATCCCTAATTGCTTTACTATAATTGAATTACGAAATATCGGAATACTGATTTTCCACTCCATATTTGTCACTCTTTCAGATCCGCTTGGTTGTTGTCTGTTCAATCAGCTTTTGTAAGCTCTAGCACTGTTTCGTTTATGCCGTCCGGCACCTCACTGTTTTCAAAAGTTGTCGTAAATACAATTTTAACATGTGCCTTATCGTCCACCTTTGAAAACTCTCCTTTTGTGATCTCAGTGCCGGTTGGAATGCTTTTGCTGTTTGCCCAGGCACCTGTCAGCGGGTCATAGGTAACAGAAAATGCTGTTTCTCCACTGCTGTTTAAGACTCTGACCGTATCCTCCTCCAGAACCACCTCCAAAGTAGCCTCTACCGAATCTCCTTCCCACTCGCTTGTTCCCTCTGGCTTGTATACATGCAGGATATTTCCGTCTTCATCCACGTCGTCGCTGTCATATACGACGCCAACTTTTGTCAAGGTCATCGTGCCCGAATACGATCCGGAAAGTGAGTCGATGCCGAGCCGAGCAAGGGCCTCGGCTCCGCTTGCAGCAATGTCTTCGGCCGCACCGGGCCCCGCTGCCTCCTCATTGGCTCCACTCTGACAGCCGACAAGCAGCAAGCTAGTTGAAAGGATAAGAATCAGTATAAAAATCGTCTTTTTCATAACAATCACTCCTCTTTCTTTCCACCGCCTATTTCAGCAGTGGACACTTACATCGGAAACATTTGTCGTCTTTGATATCGCAAAGGGTAGCGCAGGCATTGCAAAAGATAATGCAATCCTTCGATTTATCGTATTTTTCATAGGAGTTCAGCCCTCCGTGGTGACGTACCCAATCACCAATCTGGTAATAGTTATACATCGTATCATCGTCTTCTGCGGTCAGTCTGTGATTTTTGCCGCCTCTTTCTTGAATAATCACCGCATATTCCAGATAGTCAACATAGTCATAGTCGTCCTGACTGCCCTGCCTACGCTTTTTTTTCTTAACTTTTTTATCCACGACCACGCCGTCCCAAGTCTTGCTCCGCTTTCTGCCAATCACCGTACCCAATGCGATCAGTAAGAACATGCCACCGATGCCCATTCCGATAAACAGCGCCTGGGGATTTTCCATATCGTCCACGCCCATCTCTCCGGAGATATAAAAGCCGGCGACGGCGGCAACGGCCATAATACCAGAGAAAATCGCCGCCCAGCGGTTGGTGTTTTTAACGTATCCTGCAAAAGCCGGATCGTTTATCCTAGCGGAATAACCTACACTGCCGCCTGACAGTACGGAAGCGGTCTGCTTTGCCGCTCCGTTCTGCTCTCCGCAGACATCGCAGAATTTTGCGTCTTCTAATAATTGGACTCCGCAATGATTGCAATACACATTTATCCCTCCTGTTTCGGTCTATTTTTTTTCCTGATCCAGCATCAGAATATAAACGAGCTCGGTTCGTGTGGAAACGCCGGTCTTATGAAATATTTTCTGTAGATGGGTTTTGACGGTATTTCCGGAAAGATTCAGAGAAGACGCAATCTGAGAATTGCTCTTCCCTTGAAGCACGCCATCGATGATATCGGCCTCCCGTTTGGTAAATTTGAATCTGTACTCAGCAGTCGATTGTTTATCATCCGCAAACTCCAGGACAACACAAAACCGATTGTTCTCTTTGCTCCTGCTTTTTTTATTTAAGAATACATCAGCCCGAAGCTCGCTTCCAGAGGTTTTCAACAACTCAAAGCGGTATGCCGCCTCTGTTTTCATCTGCTCCTGCTCGGTCTGGAAATCTTCCATGATCTCCCTGAGATGATAGAGAACGCTGGAGCCGAAAATCGTGCTGTTATTCAGCATCTCAAGGCCGGCCATGTTCCCTGCAATCAGATTCATTTCACTGTTGAACAGGCAAAGCCCTTTTCGGTCCAGCCCTTTTTTATCCGTTTCAAGGAGGCTTACCGCAGTGAGTGTGTGGATAATATGAAACACGTTTGAAACATGAGGCTGAAGCAGCCGGAGCGCGAACAGATCCTGTTCGTCAAAATCCGGTTTATCCTTGTTTCGGTGAAGGTATATTTCTCCTAAAAACTGTCCCCGGTAGAGAACGCGCATACAAGCCACATGATATTGCTCCTGAGAAGAAAGAAATTCGCTGCGGGGCTCGTCGGGAATGACGATCATCCCGTGCTTGTAATCAGCTGCTTTGTAGACGAATGCTTCTCTGCCAGCTGTGTCGCTTCTCTCCAAATATTCTTCGCGATCTTGAAAGGGTGCTTTTTTGTAGTAATCGTCTATACTTCCACTGATATAGGGCTGGAAAAAACTGCTATCTCGGCTGATTGCGCAGAAAAACAGACCGCTGTCGTACATGACCAGCGTATGCAGCCTGGTAATCGCAACGCGGAGAAAATCCTCAAAGCTCCGACACTCGTATGCTTGGCGGATCAATTCTCCAAAACCGGTAATTTGTTTGTTGTTCATGAATTTTATCTCCTTTGATTGCAGATTATAACAGACCCCGCTGGAAGGGGATATCACCCGATTGGGTGAATTTTTGGATAGAAAAGGGTCTTCCATGGCCTGCATAAAGAAACTTCGCCCCGCTTTGGAGGATGACCTCGGTGCTTTTCTCCATCTGTTCCCGATTTTCGTAAAGTAAAGCCGGCGTTGGTCGGAGGATATGGAACAGAGCGTCTCCCACGATGAAATCCTTCTCTCCGGTCAGCACACCCACTGACCCTTTGGTGTGACCAGGCAGAGAAACGACCTCTGCCTCCACTCCATATTCAGACAGCTTCTGGCCGTCCTCCAGCCACATAACTGAGGAAGGTCTGTTATCCGTTTCTTCTCGCAGACTCCAGTTTGACGTAAGCGCTAGAATCCATCCTAATAAGGTGTGGCCTTGCAGCTTTCTTGCGGCAGGAGCTTCCAGCAGAACAGCATCGTCCCGGCTCATGGCAATTGGGACTCGAAGTAGCCGTGCCAGCTCGGAAGCCGCTCCGATGTGATCGGGATGTCCGTGGGTCAGGAGAATCAACCGAATATTTTTATCCTTCACACCCTCGTAGATCCGAGAAACATCGGAGGGGTTGCCCGCATCAACCAAAACACTGCCCTTACTGCCGGTCAAAAGATAACAGTTGACTGCATTGCATCTGATCCGCTCTATCATAACCCTTCTCTCTTCTGGTTCTTTTAAGGCAGGAATAATCCCTGTTTCATAACGGAATCTTTCGATGATATCCTCAAGTCTGCCGATGTCGGCTCCGTCATAGAGTAGCTTGACCCTTTGGGTGGAACGATCCGTTCCGTATTCGATAGAGAGGCAGCCCCGTCCGATTTCCACAGCCTTTAGCCGGATGCCATCTTGATTGAATTTGATGATTTTGGAGTCCAGAAGGATTCCAAAACAGGAAATGAATACCTCAACAGGCTCCTGAAAATGATTAACGGAGCCTTCTTCGTTGTGCTGTGTTTGAAAGACTGCAGACTGAATATATAGGATTTGATTCCCTACGATCAGACTAGCTGCGCTGAGCTTTCTTCCTTCCCTTACGGCAAGGACTACAGAAAGAATAGAAAGAGTAGTCGCTGGAAGTATCAACATCAGGAGAAGCCATCCAGTTTGTCTGGATTCCGCCGTGTTGAGACAAATAAGAACCGAGGCTACCACCACAAGGGTGCAAGCTCCTGCATAGAAATACAGCATTCTTTTGATGGTTTTCAATTTTGCCGCCTCTTTCCCGGAGATTTCTTTACGCATCCACCTATACACTCATAATAGTGTTAAAAGAATCTATTTTCTCTCACCCGACTGGGTGGCGGCACGCAAAAGCCCCTCACCTTTTCGGGTGAGGGGCTTATAAATTTAAGCAGTTTTCTATATGCCGAACAATATCATCAACGATACGGGGTAATTGTTCCTCCATTTGGGGAGACAATCCAAAATGATACCGGATAGAGCTTGCTTCGACAGCCAGCAAGATACCATCCCCTTTATAATTCTGCTGTTTCATCCCATGAAGCAAGTCAAAATGATGTGAAAAACGATAGAATGATAGCTCCTTTAAAATGTCCTTCAGAGAAAGCTCCGTAACGGAGCAAGGTTCCTCTCCCCTATTTGCTGCATCGATCAGAATTATGAAAGCTGCCCCCTCCAGTTCATCCAGACAATATTCCATATCTGTTTCCCCTGCAAGCAGCCGGAGGCCGGGAAACAGTTCCCGCCTTTTCATTTCCTCTACGATGTCGTTCCCGACACCGTCGTCCTCCATCAAACGGTTTCCGATCCCCATTACGGTTACATTTTCCATCGGCGGTTTCCCAATACGGCTGTGCTTCATGGCACGATCGTAATGAACTTCGGTGCTTTGTCGGGATAATAAACATGGGTGGCACAAGAAACGCAGGGATCAAAGGAACGGATGATCCTCGCTAGCTCGACTGGATTTTCCTCATCCTGAATTTCTGCTCCAATCAGTGCCCGTTCCCCGGTGCCCGGCCTACCGTCATTTGCCCGGGAAGAAAGGTTCCAGACGGAGGGGGTGATGACCTGATAAAAGGACAGGAGCTGGTTTTCTATTTTCAGCCAGTGGCCGAGGGCACCTCTTGTGGTATCGATCAAACCGGCACCGGAAGAGGAAACAGGGATTTCGTATTCACTCTGACTTGCGGCATATAGATCCATATTGTCAATCAGCGTCCTCAATATCTCCGTTATTTTTTTTGCCTCGTATATTCTTGCCACGATTCGATCCATGGTGGAGATTCCGTGTCGGTACGCGCCGCTCAGCCATTGCCTGGCTAAGGGTCCACATTCAAATGGCAGATTCTCAGATTTGACCGACTTAATAAAGGAATAGGCATCTGGTTTATTCCTATCATCCACCGGTATGGTCTCCATCGGTGAATAGGCATCCAGCTGATCCGTATACCAGGAATAATCAATTTCCTCGGTGATCCTGCTTTTATCCAGAGCTCTGATTTCCCCGTCTACGGCAATCATCGGATCAAGATATAGCGTACCCAAAGAAGGGTAGTTGTCAAAGCAGCCGTAGCTCAAAAGGTTTCCATAGCTCTGGCCATTATGATAATACTCCGGATAGTATTGGGCAATGATTCCCACATCCGGAATCGTTACTTCCTCAATAAAACGAGCCACATCGGTCAGCATGTTTTTTAATTGAACAATTTTATCCGCCGTTGCCTGGGTGGTTGCCCCTCCCACAAAAATTCCGTGGGTATGGGGTGCCTTGCCGCCCAATACGGCAATCATTTCATGGGCCTCCCTGCTCACATTCAAGGAGTCGAAATAATGCTGTGCAATCAGATCATTTTTTTCTTTTGGAATTCTCATATCACTGAAAGGGGATTCAAAGACGGTACAGACCTGTCCCGGAAGTTTTACATAATCCGGTACGACAAACTGGTAGAAATGCCTCAGATGATTTTGCAGAAATTCAGCACCATGCATGAAATCCCGCAGATATCTTCCCTGCTCGGTGGGAATAACGCCCAAAGCCTGTTCCAGTGCGATTGTAGAGGCAAGGCCGTGGGCTGTAGAGCAAATCCCGCAGATTCTTTCGGTATAATAAATCGCATCTAATGGATCTCTTCCTTTTAACATCAGTTCGAATCCGCGGAACATAAGGCCTTTTACCTTTGCGTCAACTACCTTATGCTGCTCTACTATTGCCTCTATTTCCATGAATCCGCTGATCCGTGTAACCGGATTTACTACGATGCGTTCACTCATTTAACGCCCCTCCCCGCTGAAGCTCCGCCGGATTAGGCTGCCTAACCTGCTCCGGTTCCATATTGCGAAAGGTAATAAACGGTTCCATCCTGTCCGGGAACCCAAATTGTGCACAGCCAATGCAGGGGGTGTTGGCTTGGACCGGCCAACTGACTCTGTCATTCCATTTTCTGATCGGACAGTCGATGGGAGTGATCGGTCCTTTGCAGCCGAGACGGAACATGCAGGTTGCCTCTCCCAGCTCAGTTGCAAAGACCCCCTGGTCAAAATAGGATCTTCTTTCACAGCGCTGGTGAATTGTAATGCCATATAGAAAGACGGGTCTTCCTTCCGCGTCCAGCTCCGGTTCGCCGTAATTCAGAAGGTATTCCAATGTGCTCAAAAACCAATCAGGGTGACAGGGGCAGCCCGGTAGGTTAATCACTCTTCTGTTTAGCAGAGAATCCACCGAAACGCATTGGGACGGATTGGGGCTTCCTGCAGAAACTCCTCCATGAGATGAACAGGCTCCAACCGCAATCACATGGACCGCCTTTTCTCCAAGCATTCGAACGGCATCCAGGCCGGTGATTTCTGTGCCCTGCCAGCTTCCAATGATTTGATAACGTCCGTTGTTCTTTGTGGCTACCGCACCTTCCACCGCAAGAATAAATTCCTGATCCATTACTTGAAACAGCACATCCATTGCACGTTCTCCCTCGCATGGAATGAGGGCTTGATCATAGACAAGATCTACCATTTCTGTGATCATATATTGGAAACTTGGTTCGGACCCGTTCAGGAGGGAAATGATATTTCCCGAGCAGCCGTTCAGTTCAAGCCATACCAATTTTATTTTTTCAGAGTTCACCACGTTACTCCACCAGCTTTCCAACGATATTCATAGTTTCTAAAAAAGTACGTTTATGGCAGGCATCAAACTCTTCTGTCGCATCGGTCCCCGCCAGGATTCCGAAATGCATTCCTTCCGCCCAGGATGCATATTCCGTTACATCATAAACCACGTTCTCTATCGCAACATAGGCAGGTCGACCTTCCGTTCCATTAAAATATGTAAGTTCCTCCACATTGAATTCCATTATGAACCTCCTCGCTTTATAATCATCATATTATATGGATTGAAGGATTATTCTTAAATCAACGGTCTCCTTCATTTGCTTCATAATTCAATAACCGACCAACCTGACCACAGTTAGAATCGATCAATTCTATTTCAAATTATTTTTTTCAACAATTTTTGTCACAATAGTATGGTTTTTGTCTTTTAAGTATGATATGATTTAACATAGTCAATTCAATAAGATCAAGGAGAAGTACACGGATGAAAAAGCTAACCGGGTCAAGATTGATTTTCCTGTTTGTTGCAATCATCATTATTTCCGTTTTAGCAATTGTTTCAGCTCTCTCTTTATATAATAATATCCAAGCCTTGTTGATTGAGGAAAAAGGTAAAAATGCCATGAGTGTTTCAATCGCTGTGGCGAAGCTTGTCGAGCAGAACAATTCTTCTTTTCATCGATTATTGAAGGTTGACGAATACAAAGTCGAAAACTATGATGTGATTTACCATGCCCAAATGCAGCAGATATTCCGGGAGCTTCGGGAGAAAACTGGTGTTAAGTTTCTATACTGCGGAAAACGCATCTCAGAAAATGAAATGATCTATATTTTTGACGGAGAAGCACCGGTCAGCGAACTTTATTCACCCTTGGGATCTAGTGACAACCTGAATGTAATGGAGCAAACGATTTATCGAAGCAAAGCTTCCGGCTACACTCCGATTGTCGATGATCCGGACTGGGGCACGCTACTTACGGGAATGACACCTATCCTTGATCCCTCTACCGGAGAGGCCGTTGCACATATCGGCGCTGATGTTTCCGTAGATTCAATCCACACCTCATTAATCAATATACAAAAAGTGCTTATGCTCAATGCCGCAATGATCACCATTATCACATCACTGATCATATACCGGCTACTCTGCATGACGTCTATTTTTACAGAAAATGATTATCTGACGGGTCTTCACAGCAAAGGATACCATGATCGCTTTCTGGAACAGCAAATAAAAAAATCTACCAGTACGGGAAGGCAATTCCCCCTCATAATGATAGATTTTGATGATTTTAAGCTGATTAATGATAAATATGGTCATCATTTCGGCGATCGTGTACTGAAAGCTGTATCCGAGATCATTAAAGTCTGCACCCGATCCGTGGACTGCTGTTCCAGATACGGTGGGGATGAATTTGTGATTATCTTATCGGAGGCCAATCTGGAATATGCCGGATTGGTATGTCAATGGCTGTTAAAAGAGGTTTCCTATCTTTCGATGCAAACGGAAGACAACATCTCCGTTCCGGTTTCCATCAGCATTGGCATTGCATTATGGGAAAAAGGAATGACCTCAGAACAAATTCTGGCATGTGCCGACAAGGCGTTATATCATTCTAAAAGATCCGGCAAAAAGAAGGCCGTGATTTACACAGATGTGTTGGCATAAAGCACATGATCCAGCAATTCTGCTCCCGTCAGCTGGCACTTGCACATTTTTATCGTATCTCCGCGGGAAGTGTCTAAGGAACAAGATCCGCACAATCCCTCTCCGCAGCAAATTTTAAAATTATTGCTCACTGCGAGCGCTGCCGCCGGGAGGATTTTTTTTATCTTTTCCCCGAGATGTTCAATATAATAATCCGAAACCAGCAAAACCACATTGTCATACTGGTTTTTAATCAGCAGGCTCTCCAGTTTTTCACCGAAATCCTTCTCTGCTAAGGATACATACTGGATCGCGCCATCCTCCAAATAGTCTTCAATCAGTGCTTTGCTGATTTTGTCCGTATCAACGAGAAGATCCACACTGCCTTTATTTCGGAAGGTCTGTGCCGCTAAAATACCTGGTGCGATTCCGATTCCCTTGGCGATAATAAGGGTTTTTTGATTTCTGCCTCTCTTGCTGAGCATAGCAGAAATCCCATGTACTCCATTCCGGTAAGGTCCTCTGAGCACCATTTTCTCGTTTTCCATAAGCAATGCCTTCGTCTTTGTCGATATGATTTTAATTGCCAGATGAATACGGTCCTTCTCCACGTCTGTCATCATGACCGATATGGGGATATCATAAAAGCTGCTGGCTCCACTCCCTTTGACAAACAAATAAGAACCAGGCTGGCTGGCTTTCATCGCAAATCCCTTTCCTACATCAAGTATATATACGACCAGATCCTCTTTGTACAGTTTTCTATGAATAATATTTGCTTCAAAATCCCTTCGAGGATTATTGACTTTTCGGTTACCTTGTATAAATTCATTGTAAATACAAACACCGCGCCAATTGCAGTTGCAGTAATCCTTTCCCTGGAGCCGGCTGCAAATCAAACAGTCACCTGTTATCGCCAAATAGCAAGGGCAGTTTTCCGATCCTGCGTCGATGCAGTTCACCTGCTTTTGCCCGGATGCACCATTCTCTTCTATCATACAGTAGTTCATTTTGTCGCCTCCTATATTCAAATCCAAAACCGCAGGCATTTTAAGATTGATGCCTGCGTTCAAAACTACTGTATATGATATTGCTTGTTTCTGTAATTTGCTACTCGATATCCTCCAGATAGTACAGGGGTTTCGAGAAGAGATAGTTGCCGTTGACATATATTTTTATATATCCTGCTTCCTGCCATCTTCGAATGGGTGCTTTTTGTTGATCAGTAAGGACATATACAATTGAAATCTTGCTATCCTCCCCCTTCTTCACAGGACAGAGAATGTCCTCTTTTGGACCGATCATCCCAAAGCTTTTATTTCCGCCCTGAATCTTAACCGCCTTGATCGGCTTAAGCCCCGGAATAATCATTGCGGGTTCATATTGCCGATAGGCATAATCCATTAAGGTATAGGTGTCCTGAAACCAATTTGGCGCGTTCATAACGACACAGATCAACTCCATACCATCTCTTTCTGAAGAGGCAACCAGCGTTCTTCCGGCGGCTTTTGTATATCCGATTTTGATTCCGGTCCCGCCATTATATTGATAGACAACCTTATTCTTATTATAAAAATAATTATATTTTCCTTCTCCTCGATCGGTAACCCAGGATTTTGTCGCAGCAATCTCCTTAAACTCGGCATTTTTCATAGCTGCTGCGGCAATGATCGCCATATCCTTCGCAGTCGTATAATGCTCGGCGTTATGCAACCCGTTTGGATTCATAAAATTCGTATTGAAAGCGCCAAGCTCCCGCGCTCTTTTATTCATCATGATAACAAAATTCTCTATGCTGCCTCCGATTTCCTCAGAAATGGCAATTGCGGCGTCGTTTCCGGAGCGTAGCATTAGACCATAGACCAAATCTTCCAGAGATATTTTCTCTCCGGGCGTAAGATAAATGGAGGAGCCCTCCACTCCCGCTGCATGTTCAGAAACTTTCACGATTTTGTCCAGCGTGCCATTTTCAATGGCCAGAAGGGCTGTCATAATTTTTGTTATACTGGCGGGATACGCTTTCTCCTCAGCATTTTTTTCAAAGAGCACCTCTCCGGAATTTGCTTCTACCATAATTGCGTTTTGTGCGGATACTCCAGGCGGATACTCGGGCGTTTCTTCTGCTATGCCGTAGGAAGGTGCTGCAAACCCCACCAGCAGGATGATTAAAACAATCATAATAATTTTTCTCATAAAAAAATCTCCTTTGCTCTATTTTTTGATTAAGCCGAAGGAGATATGCTTGGTAATATTATGTTTTCGTAAAATCATTGAAAATATTATGTTTTAATAAAATCAATGGATATCTGCTGCAGATCAAGTCCATCCGGTGCGTCTTCCTCGCGCACAATACTGCCGATGTCGTCGATGTCCGGCAAATCCTTCAGGTCTTTGAATCCAAAATTCTTTAAAAAAACAGGGGTGGTGCCATACAGGATCGGCCTTCCGATTCCCGAAGACCTGCCGACTTCTGCTATGAGCTCCTTTTTCACAAGTCCTTCGATCACCCTGTCGCATTTAATTCCACGGATAGACTCAATTTCGCCTTTTGTAACCGGCTGTTTATATGCCACAATCGCCAGCACCTCCAATGCGGACTGCGATAGTCTTTTTTCTTTTACCGGCGTACACAGTCGTTCTATATATTCGCTGTTATCCATGTTGGTACAAAACTGAAAGCTTTTATCGATTTCCCGGATCAGAATACCTCTGCCTTCCTGCTCATACTCGGACTGAAGCTCTTTCAGGTAATCGTAGGCGTCTTTCCAGTTCATATTGAAAATTTCAGCAGCAATCTTAACATCCAGAGGTTCACCCCATACGAAAAGCATGGATTCAAATGCTGATTTTATCGTCTTTTTGCTGGTCATGATACAATTTCCCCTTCCTCCGGGTTTCCATTTTCGTTGTTTTTGTCCTTCTCGTTGAGGCTCAGATAAATATCGCCGAAATTCACATTCTGTTTTGCGATAACCGATCTTTGTCTGATCATTTCCAGCATGGAAACAAAGGTCAGTACCACTTCATAGCGATTGCTTTCCGGATTCAACAGCTCTTTGAAACTCAGTTTCTTTTTCTCTTTGAGTCGGAACAGGTTTTTAATATACTCAACCCTAGATTCAACAGAGATCTTCTGTCTTTCCACTTTGGAGTAAGTCTTTTTGATCTCTTCCAGCCGCTTCTTCTTCTCGAGGAACAGATGAAATGCTTTTACAAATTGGCTCAAATCCAGGTTCAAATATTCATCCGCTTCTTTGGTATACGGTGTCAAATCCTCTTTCGGTTTTTCAAAAACCCGCTGACTCTGTTCTTCCTGGAGCTCCAGAAGCTCGGCGGCTGATTTGAATCGCTTATATTCTAAAATTCTTTGAACCAGCTCTGTTCGCGGATCTTCCTCGAGGAGTCCATCTCCGTCCGCTTTCATCCTGGGAAGCAGCATCTTTGACTTGATTTCAATCAGTGCCGCTGCCAAAACCATAAATTCCGTCGCCAAATTAATGTCCAGGGCCTTCATGTCTTCTATGTATCTGATATATTGATTTGTAATTTCCGAAACATGGATATCATAGACGCTCATCCTTGCATTCTCGATGAGATAAACAAGCAAATCAAAGGGTCCTTCAAAGATATCAAGCTTGATCTTATATGACATAAACCGCTCCTTTGCGCACCAAACGTACCGTAAACGGTACTCCGATCAATTGGTCAACCCTTCGGTTTCTCGTCCACAGGTCTAAATTTTAACATATTGCCGGACCGCATTCAATACCCGGCTCGATCTTGTATTTCTTCCTTTTGGTGATCAATATCGTGATAATTATAGTAAAGCAGTCCGCAGATGGTGATTGCGCCTCCGATTATTTGCCAAAGGGTTGGTATTTCTGCAAATAGGATCACAGCAAGGGTCGACGCGAAGATGGCCTCTCCCGTTTCTATGGTTGAAATATAAAGGGGAGAAACATGTCCAAGACACCAGTTAAATACCGCATGGGCACCGATCTGGCAAATTATAGCCAATGCAAACAGGTATAAATAGTCCGCCCCGGAATAGCCCATAAAAGGAGTCCCTGTTGCCACCATACCGATGAGGAAGACGATCCAGCATCCAGTAAATATTAAAAACACATAGACTGTCGCATTGATTTCCTTTCGCATCCTCCTGCCGACAAGGAAGTATAACGCCATAAAAAGTGCACCGAGAGCCGCCATAATGTCACCAAAAATGGCATCGCCTGCAAAGCTATAATCTCCGCCGGTAATAATTGCAGCGCCTGCCAGTGCGACCATTACCCCGATCACCGCCTTCCCCGTGGTTTTTTCACGAAAGAACAGGGACGTAATCAGTAGAATAATGATTGGGTGTGTGGAACATAGGACCACAGCGCTGGCTACCGTAGTATGGCCAATCGCTGTAAACCATGTAAAAAAATGAGCCGCTAGGAACAACCCGCCGAGCATACAGCCTAGGAGCTGTTTCTTTGTTATAGACCACAGTTCCTGCCTGTGCCACAGGAAAACTGCCACTGCAAAAAAAGGCAGCGCTAAGGTCAACCTGTAAAACCCGATTGCAATAGGGTCTGCATCAACCAATCGTATAAATATTGCAGAGAAAGAAGCAGCAACAGCACCCATCACTACAACCTTCTTTGCATTTCGTTCAAATACATTCATCCTTTTTTACTCTTCCTCTTCGCATGTCCAACCTAGATACAATAGCATTTTTTCTGGTTTTTGTCATTATAATCCCTATTTTTTTGTTAAATTCCATCTCATCAGGGATATTGTCAACAAATAGACAATGATTGCAAACAGAAACATTATGAACTTCCTTTTGCCAATCGTCGTATTAGTTGGCACAACCATCTACTTTGATGTGGACAATCTGTTTCCTGGTTGTCGGGGGCATTTTCTATTCGGCTCCGCTTCTCTGACAGATTGTAACACCTGCAATGATCAGCGCAGCCGTTACAATCTTGACCGGCTCAAGTGCTTCACCAAGGATCGCCACTGCAAGCGCAATCGAGAAAACCGGCACAAGGTTAACAAAGACCGAAGCCTTGCTTGGTCCAATTTCTTTGATTGCCATCTGTTGGACAAGATAGCCGATTACAGACGGAAAAATGCTCATATACAGCACCGCTAGATGGGCGGAGATTGGAATGGTGAATAAAAATTCCCACGGCCTTTCGTATAATACAAATGGCGTTATGAGGATTGTACAGACCAGAAAACTATAATAGGTCAAAATCATAGGAGGAATTCCCTTTCCTTTGCTTTTGCTGAAAACGCCGTAAGCAGCCCAGGCAGCCACGGCAGCCAGCATCCAAAGGTCTCCCTCGTTAAAGGTAAAATGCTTCAGGATATCTAAATCCGCTCCGGTAATTGTTAAGAGCACGCCGGCAAAGGAAAGCAGAATCCCAAGTAACTGCTTGGCTCTCAGCTTGCTTCGCAGAAAGATGA
Organism: uncultured Bacillota bacterium; assembly: GCA_927441425.1. Lineage (GTDB taxonomy): Bacteria > Bacillota > Clostridia > Peptostreptococcales > Anaerovoracaceae > Anoxybacterium. The sequence goes on from CAKMKG010000003.1 coordinate 98,493, forward strand.
TCGCCAGCAGAGTTGTCATCATTGGGTTTGTTGCTGCTATGATGGAGGAGTTGATCGCTGTTGTATATTTCAGCGCAGTAAAAAATAAAACATGATACCCGAACATGCCAATCGTACCGGTAAAAAGGTATACCGGCAGCTTGTCTTTTTCTTTCTTAAAATCCACAGCCATCTTCTTCATCACAAAAAATAGAATGATGGTAGCATAGAAAAATCGTAAGAATGTTAATGTAAAGGTGGGTATGTACGGGACGGTATACTTCCCTGCGATGAAAGCTCCAGCCCAAAACACAGCAGAGCATACCATCAGAATATATATTTTATTTTTTGTCATATTATCTCCATTGCCTGATCAAACATCTTTGCAGGAATACGATCCGCTGTCCCCGGACGCTTACTCTTCAGCTTATAAATCGCACCATACATCTTCCTTTGTCTGCATTTCCATATAGACCATATCACAGGGAAGCTGAGTCTGATCCAGAATCAGCATTTTATCTTCTTCAAATTTAACCGGCGCTATATTTAATACATCCATTGATTATCCTCCAATACAAGATTTGATGTCAACTTGCTTGTCATTTATCAGATTGATTTGATATAATGAAACATTATTATTATAGCATGAATTTAAAAAATTTAGCATCAAATGGTGAAAAATACAAAAGTCACAGGAGGCAAATATGAAAATTGTCATTTTAGACGGATACACCATCAATCCCGGAGATTTAAGCTGGTCAGAACTAGAGAAGCATGGAGCGTTAACGGTATATGAACGGACCCCGAAAGAACTCCTCGTATCCCGAATCGGGGATGCGGAGATCGTCATGACGAGCAAATGCGTTCTGACCGCAGAGGTTCTAAGCCAATGTCCAAACCTGAACTATATTGGAATTCTGGCAACGGGAATCAACATGGTAGATTTGGAATATACCTCTTCCCACGATATCCTTGTCACCAATATTCCGGCTTACTCCACGGACTCAGTGGCCCAGTTTACCTTTTCTTTGCTGCTGGAAATCTGCAATCAAGTCAAGGGCCACGACGATGCGGTCCATTCCGGTCAATGGCAAAATAACAAAGACTTTTGTTTCTGTCTGACTCCTCAAATGGAGCTTGCAGGGAAAACCTTCGGCATCATCGGCTACGGCAATATCGGAAAACGGGTCGCAAAAGTAGCGGAAGCCTTCGGAATGAAGGTTCTGATCGCCAGCAATTATCCTGACCCCGCATTCGAGACGGAGAGCATTGCTTTCGCCACTCTCGACGAGCTGTTTGCTGCTTCGGATGTGATCAGTCTTCACTGTCCTTTAATAGACAGTAACAAGGGCTTTATCAATCAGGCTGCAATATCAAAAATGAAGGAAGGGGTCATTCTGCTCAATACATCCAGGGGTCCGCTCATCAACGAGGAGGATCTTGCGGAGGCTTTAAAATCAGGAAAGATCTTTGCTGCCGGCCTGGATGTCCTGACCGTGGAACCGCCCGGGGATGGCAATCCCCTCATTGGTCTTCCAAACTGTATCATTACACCTCATATCGCGTGGATCACCAGAGAATCGCGAACTCGTCTCATCGACATCGCTGTCTCTAACCTGAAATCCTGGCTGGCGGGAGAAAACATCAACTGTGTGAATCTAAAATAAGATGCAAACACGATCCGCTATAATTTCACGCGCTGTAAATTAACACGTTATTTTGCATTGATATTCACTGCAATATGTAATATACTATTTGTATAAGGAGATGATCACTATGCCAAATATTAAGCCCATTTCAGATTTGCGAAATTATACAGAAGTACTCAATGAAGTTGCAGAGGATAGCCCGGTTTACTTAACCAGGAACGGACGGGGAGAATATGCAATTATGAAACTTCAGGATTTAGATAAGCTGAAAGCAACAGTCCGATTGCTGGCAAAACTGGAAGAAGGCGAGAGATCGGCAAGAGAGAAAGGATGGCTTTCCTCTGATGATGTTGAAGCCTCTTTGGGATTGTAATCATGCCTTCGATTGAATATTCCCCGATTGCATTGGAAGATTTGCAACGCATCCGAGATAATATTTCAGCTATTTGGGGTGAGGCTGCTGCAAAAATAATTTTGAAGAAAATCACATCTGATATCAGTAGATTAAAACAACATCCGGTATCAGGTGTTGATTTGGGAAAAATTATTGATGTGCAGACAGATTATCGTTATCTCTTTTCAGAAAAAAATTATGTTTTTTATTATCTTGAATTTGATAAAGTCCGCATTGCTATTTAAATCCAATCCGAGAAATTGCCGTAAACCATATGATTCAAAAAAATGAAAAATGGTATATCCCAAAGTCAAGAAGTAGTTGTGTATTGATTTTTAAGAAGTAACTTGCTCCTACTATGATAAAATACCTAGAGTAAGCGTATGGCAGAGCTTACTCTAGGAGGTATTTTATATGAATATTCACATCCAGCTTCTTGATCTTATTTCCGGTTTAAAAGTCCGATATCTTTTCTGTATTGCGCACCCTCAAAAGAGATCCGGGCAACGTTTTGATATGCCTTTTCCCTTGCCTCTTCATGGGTATCACCAAGGGCCGTGATCCCAAGAACCCGGCCGCCGTCAGTTACGATCATAGAATCCGACACTTTCGTACCGCTGTGAAAAACGATCACATCTTCGTCAACGTCTCTCAATCCAGAAATACTCTTTCCCTTTTCATAATCCCCGGGATAACCGCCGGATGCCATCACCACGCAGACCGCTTTCTGCCCACTCCATTCGATGGTCTCTTCCGCCAGCCGTTCCTCAACAACGGCATTCATGATATCCAACAGGTCGGTTTTCATCCGCGGAAGCACCGACTGGGTTTCCGGGTCGCCGAACCGATTGTTGAATTCGATGACCTTCGGGCCTTCCTCGTTGATCATAAGACCGATAAAGAGCACCCCCTTAAAATCCAATCCGTCTTTTTGAAAGCCCTTGAGGGTCGGCTCCAGAATCCGATCCCGAATCACTCCTTCCAGCACATAATCAAAGATCAGGCTAGGGGAATAGGTTCCCATCCCGCCGGTATTTGGGCCGTTGTCTCCATCGAAAATTCGTTTATAATCCTGAGCCGATTCCATCGGCACAATGGTTTTACCGTCTACAAAACACAGCACGGAAGCTTCGATTCCGGTCAGGAATTCTTCCACTATGATTTTGTCGCCCGCCGTACCGAAGATCTTTTCTCCCATGATCTCGTCGATCGCCTTCACGGCATCGGCTTTGTTCTCCGCGATCACAACGCCCTTGCCCGCAGCCAACCCATCGGCCTTGATCACCATCGGATAACCAAAGATGCCAACGGATTTTTTCAATTCTTCAATATCCGTAAATTCCTTATATCCCGCAGTAGGAATGCTGTGCCTGGCGAGAAATGATTTGGTAAAGGCCTTGCTGCTTTCTAGCTGGGCGCATTTCCGGTTCGGACCAAACGCCTTTAATCCAACTTCCGCCAGCGCATCGACGATCCCCAGAGAAAGGGGAACCTCCGGTCCGATCACCGTAAGATCAATCTGGTTTTCTTTGGCAAAGCTACAGATCCCGGTCACATCCTCCGCTTTTATGGCAACGCACTGGGCGACCTCTGCGATTCCGGTATTTCCCGGCGCACAATATAGCTTATCTACCTTTGGGCTCTGCGCCAGCTTCCATGCGATGGCATGCTCCCGGCCACCCCCGCCAACAATTAAAACTTTCATCTCGTCTCCAATCATCGTATCGTATTCGGTTCATTAAAAAACAAGTTGTTCTACCGGAAAGTTTGCCTTTGGATATAAGAAAATATTCGAACAGTTTTCCTTCTTTCTCCTTTTTGAGGAAGCAAAGGCTTCGGCAAACAGCGAAGCTGTTTTAGGAAAACACCGTCTCACGGATACCGTTTGTTTTCCGTTCCGAAGGCTGCGACCGAGAAAGCGAGAATGCGAAAACTGTGAGTATTTTCGTTAGGTAAAGGCAAACGATTTTAATGTTTAAAATGCCTTACCCCTGTGAATACCATGGCGATTCCAAGCTCATTCGCTTTCTTGATGGAATCCCCGTCATTCATGGATCCGCCCGGCTGGATAATGGCTGTGATTCCGGCCTTTGCTGCAGCTGTAACGCAGTCGTCAAACGGGAAGAAAGCGTCTGAAGCCAGAACCGCTCCCTCGGTACTCTCTGTCGCCTGCCGGATGGAATTCTCCACCGCCCAGATTCGATTAACCTGACCGGGGCCGACACCAATGGTCTTTCCGTCCTTTGCCAGCACGATCCCGTTGGACTTGATATGCTTCACCACCTTCATGGCAAATTTCATGTCTTCCATTTCTTTTTCTGTTGGAATACGATCCGTAACGACCTTGAGCCCTGACTCCTCATATAGGTTATGGTCTCGATCCTGCACCAGTACACCACCGCCAACCTTTTTCAGATCGATGGAATCCTTCGATGGTTTCGCCATAATATGATCCAATTTTAACAGACGGATATTTTTCTTCTGCGTCAGGATTGCAATTGCTTCTTCTGTAAAATCCGGTGCAATGACGATCTCCACAAAGATTTTGTTGATCTCCGCTGCCGTCATCTCATCTATTGTACGATTTGCCGCAACGATCCCTCCATAAATAGAAACAGGATCTGCTTTATATGCCTTCCCATAGGCGTCAAAAATATCATAGCCGGTGCCCACTCCGCAGGGATTGGCATGCTTCACTGCAACAACAGCAGGCTCTTCAAATTCCTTGAGGGTATCCAGCGCCCCGTTGGTATCGTTTATATTATTAAAGGAGAGCTCTTTTCCGTGAATCTGGACTGCGTTCACAAGGGAGCCCTGGCCCGGCTTAATTTCTTTATAATAGTATGCCTTCTGATGCGGATTTTCGCCGTATCTCAGTTCCTGTATCTTTTCGAAGGTAAGGGTAAGGTTATCGGGGAGCTCGGCGTCGATTTCCTTTCTTAGATATTCGGATATCATCGCATCATATGCAGCGGTATGCTGGAAAACCTTCAGTGCCAGCCTGTACTTTGTCCCATAGGATACCACTCCCTCTGCTTTCAGTTCCTCAATCACCTGCACATAATCCTTCGGATCGCAGATAACAACCACATCCTTGTGGTTTTTTGCCGCAGAACGCAGCATCGTCGGACCACCGATGTCGATATTTTCAATGGCATCCTCCAGCGTTACGGTTGACTTCATAATCGTTTCTTTAAAAGGATAAAGATTGATGGCGACAATATCAATGGTTTCGATCTTAAGCTCGGTTAGCTGCTGCATGTGTTCCGGCCTATCCCGCATTGCAAGGATTCCTCCGTGAACTGCCGGATGAAGTGTTTTAACCCTTCCGTCCAGACATTCCGGAAAACCGGTAACCTCAGAGATTCCGATAACGTCCACGCCATTGTCCCTCAGTCTTGCGGCCGTTCCCCCTGTCGATATGATTTTGACGCCCAGACTGCTCAGTTCTCTTGCAAATTCCAATATTCCTGTCTTATCTGATACACTGATCAACGCTCTCATATACTTTATTCCTTTCCATTCCAACAATAAGTGCAAAGCTTGGATCGATCAAGCCCCACAGATTTTAACGTATCCTCAAGTCCATGGTATTTTAGGCTGGTAAAATTCAGTTGTTTTCTGATATCCTCCACCATGTTTGCATAACGTTCGCTTTTGCTGTCCACATATTCCTGCAGGATTTCCGGCGTGACATACCCACCTTCCAGTTTATCAATGGTTCTTCTTGTAATCAAGTCCATCTCACTGATCGATCTGGAAAAATTCAGATATTTACACCCAAACATGAGGGGAGGGCAGGCAGGCCTAACATGAATCTCCTTCGCTCCGTTTTCGTACAGATACTTTACCGTACCGGTCAGCTGGGTTCCTCGTACGATGGAATCATCGATGAGGACAAACTTTTTCCCTTTGATGAGTTCATTGACAGGAACCAGCTTCATCCGGGCGATCAGATCTCTCGCCTTCTGATTTTGAGGCATGAAGCTTCTCGGCCAGGTCGGTGTATATTTAATCAGGGGTCTTGAAAAAGGAATCCCTGATTTATTTGCATAACCCAATGCGTGAGCGGTGCCGCTGTCAGGCACTCCCGCAACATAGTCAACCTTGATATTTTTATCGTTTTTTGCAATACTCGCTCCGCTGCGGTATCGCATTTCCTCTACATTACAGCCTTCATAGGTGGAAGTAGGGTACCCGAAATAGGTCCAGAGAAAGGTACAGATCCGCATTTTTTCTTCCGGCTCTGCTACGGTTCCAAAGCCCGACTGTGTGATGAATACAATCTCAGCCGGACCAAGCTCCCGCGCCGCCTTATATCCCAGATTGAGGAAGGAGAAGGATTCCGATGCTGCGCAGTAGCTCCCTTTCTTCTTCCCAATGATCAAGGGTGTCCGCCCAAATTTATCCCTTGCTGCGTAAATCCCCTCCGAGGTCATCAGTAGGATGGTAATAGAGCCTTCAATTTTATTCTGAGCATACCGAATGCCCCTTATAAAATCGTTTTCTGTTGAAATCAAAGCAGCAACCAATTCCGTGTTGTTGATTCCCCCACCGCTCATGGACATAAATTGATTGCAGCCGCTTCCAATCAGTTCCTTGACAAGCTGCTCCTTGTTGTTGATCCTACCCACGGTGCCGATGGAATAATCGCCCATTCTACTGAACACCGTCAGAGGCTGGGGCTCGCCGTCACTGATGCTTCCGATACCCATGATGCCTGACATTTCATCCACTTCTTTTTCAAATTTTGTACGAAATGGGGAATTTGCGATATCGTGGATGGACCGCTCAAACCCATTTTGTCCATACACACACATGCCGCCTCTTTTGGTTCCAAGGTGAGAATGATAGTCCGTACCAAAAAATAAATCCATGACACAATCGTTGTTTGATACAACTCCAAATATACCGCCCATTATCTGTCTCCTATCTCTGCCGCCATTGAGGCAATGACAATTTTTATTGCCTTCGGTAATATTTTATGCTCTGTTTCCAATACTCTGGCTGCAAGCGTCTCCGGAGTATCTCCTTCCAGTACAGGAACCTTCTCTTGTATAATAATCGGACCAGTGTCCACTCCTTCATCCACGTAATGAACTGTTGCGCCCGATTCTAAGACTCCGGCTGCAAGCACCGCCTCATGGACATGTTTCCCATAAAAGCCAGCCCCACAGAATTGAGGGATCAGGGACGGATGGATGTTTATGATTCTACCGCGATATGCCTCGATGAGACCCGATTCTAAAATACACATATACCCCGCCAAAATCACCAGGTCTGTTTGTGCTTCTTCCAGCGCTGAGAGAGTGGCCTTCGTCCGTTCCATCTTGTCGGGATAATTCGTTTTATCGATTACCATGTATGGAACCTTATGCTTCTTCGCTCTTTCCAAGGAATATGCTTCCGGATTGCTGGAAATCACTTGGACGAGCTCTGCGCCCTGAATAAATCCGTTTTCGATTCCGTCAATGATTGCCTGCAGATTCGTACCTCCTCCAGAAACCAGCACCGAGATCCTTAGCATAAGCAAACTCCTTCACCGGGAACGATGGTCCCGATCTTGCACGGCTGCTCTCCCGCTTCCCGCAACAAATCCATAACCGTGTCAGCGTTCTCTTCCTCAACGACCATGATCATTCCGATACCCATATTAAAGGTTGCAAACATTTCATTTCGGTCAATATTTCCACAGGTTTGCATATACTCAAAAATTGGGAGGATGCGCCAGCTTCCTACGTCAATCCTGACACCCAGACCTTCCGGTATGATTCTCGGTATGTTTTCAAAGAAGCCGCCCCCTGTGATATGAATGATCCCGTTTACAGGAACCTTCGGCAGAACCGCATTGCATGCCTTTGTGTAGATCTTTGTCGGTGTGATCAGCGCTTCACCGAGAGTCTTGCCCAGTGCCGCAACATAATCTGTGACCTTCAAATTCATTTTATCAAAAAAAAGTTTTCTTACCAGAGAATATCCATTGCTGTGAATCCCGCTTGAGGGAATTCCCACAAGGATGTCTCCTTTTTTTATCTTAGAGCCGTCGATGATTTTAGACTGATCAACGACACCAACGGCGAAACCTGCCATATCATATTCTCCGTCCCCATAGAAGTCCGGCATTTCCGCCGTTTCTCCTCCAACGAGAGCACACTCACCGATGACACAACCATCTGCGACCCCTTTTACGATCTCCGCTGCCTTTTCGGCTTTTACCTTGCCGGTTGCGATATAGTCAAGAAAGAAAAGAGGCTTCGCTCCCTGACATAGAATATCGTTGATACACATGGCAACACAATCCTGACCGATGGTATCATGCTTATCCGTCATAAATGCGATCTTTAGCTTTGTCCCGACTCCGTCAGTTCCCGCAACCAGGACCGGCTCCTTGATGCCGGTAAGATCTAGCTTAAATAGGCTGCCAAAGCTGCCCAGTCCTGTTAATACGTTGGCGTTGAAGGTCTTCTTTACATGCTCCTTCATCAGCAGAACCGCCTTTTCCCCTTCCTTGGTATCCACACCCGCTTCTTTATAGGTCAGTTTTTCATCCATGATCACGATGCCTCCTTCTCTTTCTCCATTCCATTCAATTTCCCTTCGCCCTCCGGCAGCACCATTGGATAATCACCATTAAAGCAAGCTGCACAGACTTGATCCCCACCCAATCCAATGGATTCTAAAAGTCCCTCCGTGCTAAGATAACCCAGGCTGTCCGCACCAATCATTTTCCTGATCTCATCGATACTATAGTTGGCCGCAACCAGCTTGTCAGGGTCCGGTGTATCAATTCCAAAGTGGCAGGGATGGATCACCGGAGGGGAGCATACTCTGACATGCACTTCGGCAGCGCCTGCCTCCTTGAGCATTTTTACGATCTTACCGCTTGTCGTTCCCCTTACGATGGAGTCATCCACCATAATGATCTTCTTTCCTTTAATATTGTCCTTCAAAACGTTCAGCTTCAATCGAACACTCAATTCTCGCATTCTTTGATCCGGCTGGATAAAGGTTCTCCCTACATACCTATTTTTAATCAGGCCTTCTCCGTAAGGGATTCCCGATGCTTCCGCATAACCGATAGCCGCAACGGTACCAGAATCCGGAACAGCAATCACCATATCCGCTTCCACAGGATGTTCCTTTGCCAGCATTCTTCCCGCCTGACTTCTCGCCATGTAGACACTCCTGCCATCGATATCACTGTCCGGCCTTGCCAGATAGACGTACTCAAAGGCACAGATCGCTTTTTTCACGCCTTTGCTGTATTTCTTAGATTTCAATTCATGATCCTCAATGATGACCATTTCACCAGGCTCCACATCCCGAACAAAGGTCGCTCTGAGCAAGGGGAAGATACAGCTTTCCGAGGAGAGCACATAACCGTCTTTCGTTCTCCCAATGCAAAGCGGCCGGATTCCCCTTGGATCCCTGACGCCGATCAGCTTGTTTCCGCTGGTGATCACCAGGGCATAAGCACCTTCCACCAATTCCAATGTCTTTACAATAGACTCTTCTATGGTGTTTTCTCTGATAAATCGAGCAATCAGCGCCGCTATCACTTCCGAGTCGATGGAGGTCTGAAAGATTACCCCCCGATCCTGCATCTCTTCTCTCAGCAATTCTGCATTGACTAGATTTCCGTTGTGGGCAAGGGCCAGACTTCCACCTTTGTGGTAAACAACAAGGGGCATTGCATTGACTGCATGGCTTTCCCCGGAGGTCGAATATCTGACGTGGCCGATGGAGATATCACCCTGGAGTCTGCCAATGATTCCATCATTAAAGACCTCCTGGACAAGGCCCATCTCTTTATAATATTGTATCTTTCCACCCTTGTTGGAAGCGATTCCTGCACTTTCCTGGCCTCTATGCTGCAGTGAATGGAGTCCGAAATAGACCGCCCGTGCAATATCCTCTTTCCCTGGAGCATAAACACCCACCACGCCGCATTCATCAAAAACCTTATCTTCTTCCAATTCCCGAAGCTCTGTGTTGATATCAAATTCCCTTTGCATTTACTTCTCCTACTCTAATCCTCGGTCAGCTTTCTTAATTCTTGATTCTCGCAAGGACTTCTTGGTAGGTCGATTCCACGTTCCCCAAATCCCTTCGGAATCTGTCCTTATCCATCTTTTCATTGGTTTTCACATCCCATAATCTGCAGGTGTCCGGTGAAATTTCATCTGCAAGGATAATTTCACCATCGCAAAGTCCAAATTCAATCTTGAAGTCGATGAGCTTCAGACCCTTGTCCAGAAAAAATTCCTGCAGGGCAGCATTGATTGCATAGGTATATTTCTTCACGATAACGAGCTGTTCTTCCGTCGCCAGCTCCAATGCAAGGATATGATCGTCATTGATCAGCGGATCACCCAAGGCGTCATCTTTATAGGAAAACTCCAGCACTGTCTTTGCCAGAGGTCTGCCCTCTTCAACGCCGTACCGCTTGGAAAAAGAACCCGCCGCAACATTTCGGATAATGACTTCTAGGGGAAGGATGGTAACGGCCTTAACCAGGGTTTCTCGGTCACTGAGCAATTTCACCAAATGAGTCGGGATCCCCTTGGTTTCCAGCATTTCAAAAATAATGGCCGACATGGTATTGTTCACAACGCCCTTGGCTGCAATGGTGCCCTTCTTTTCTCCGTTAAATGCAGTCGCGTCATCCTTATAGTCGACAATATATAACTTCGGGTCATCTGTCCGAAAAACCTTCTTTGCCTTTCCCTCGTATAACATTTCTAATTTTTCCATTTCATTTCCTCCTTTAAGGCAGTTTTGACGTATTATCCCCTTCCATTTATTCAGTGTCTGCTTCTTCTGAAAGAGGATAATACCAAACTGCAGATTATTTTCTATAACTTAAGCCTTCCTGAATGAAGAACAAAATCATTCAAGCAGCATAAATTACTTGAAATCAGTTCAGTTCTTGATCCTGCTTTATGATATCTTCTTCCATTGTTTGCTTGTAGTGCTTCATTTTCTCTCTCATCTCCGGATACTTAACAGACAAAATCTGCACAGCCAGCAGAGCAGCATTTTCCGCCCCGTCTATGGCAACTGTGGCAACGGGAACTCCCTTTGGCATCTGCACCATGGAAAGCAGGGAATCCAGCCCGTCCAAAGTGGAGGATTTGATAGGCAATCCGATAATCGGCATTGCCGTATAGGCTGCCAGCACGCCTCCAAGGTGTGCCGCTTTCCCCGCTGCAGCAATGATCACTTCGATGCCGTTTTCTTCCGCCCTTGAAGCGAAATCCTCTGCGATTCTTGGGGTTCTGTGGGCTGAGATAATTCTCGTTTCATAATCAACTCCGAATTCCCTTAATATTGATTCTGCTCTCTCTACCACCGGATAATCCGATTTACTTCCCATCACAATTGCAACTTTCATTTTCTACCTCCTAGTTATTTCGAAGCCGGCCGAGCCGGCTTTTATTGTAGCGTCGCGCCGGGGGTGTTCTAGAAGCCTACTGAAAAAAGTGTTTACTAAGAAAACCGTGAAACATATTACCGACTTTGATGCGTAGCATCTTAAAGGAGGCGGTTTTCGTGAAAATACTTTTTCAGCGGCGGTTTCCGAAAGAATACCCCTGGCAGGCGCACTTATTTGATAAAGTAGGCGACGCCCGCTTCAAATATCTTCTGATCGTTATTTCCCGATACGTTCTTATACAGATTCCTCCCGATTCGTTCGGAGTGTGCCATCTTGCCGAACACCCTTCCGTCAGGGGAAGTGATTCCCTCAATGGCAAGCATGGATTCGTTGGGATTGTATGCCGTCTCCATGCTCGGTTTTCCACCAAGATCCACATATTGTGTCGCAATCTGTCCGTTTTCAATGAGCCATTGCATGGCAGCCTCTGTCGCAATGAATCTTCCTTCACCGTGGGAAACGGGTATGGTGTGAATATCTCCCACTTCCGTATTCGCAAGCCAAGGCGATTTGACCGAGGCAATCCTGGTCCGGACCAGACAGGACGCATGCCTTCCAATACGATTGTAGGTGAGGGTCGGATTGGCTTGATCCGGCTCGGTTATTGTGCCATAGGGCACAAGTCCCAGCTTGATAAGCGCCTGGAATCCGTTGCAGATCCCCAGTATCAGTCCGTCTCTGTTTTTCAACAAATCTTCCACTGCTTCCCTGACAGCAGGATTCCGGAATACAGCAGTAATGAATTTCGCCGAACCGTCCGGTTCGTCTCCTCCGCTGAAACCACCCGGAATCATAACAATCTGGCTGTTTCTGATTCTTCTGACCATCTCGTCAATGGATTCAATCAGCTCCGCCTGCTTTAGATTTCTTACGATCTGTATCTGTGCTTCTGCGCCTGCTTTTTCAAATGCCCTCTTTGTATCTATCTCGCAGTTCGTTCCTGGAAAAGCCGGAATGAATACTCTCGGTCTGGCAATTCTGACTGTCGGGGAATGGATTGATCGGATCGTGTATGAAATCGTCTCCGGCAGCTCTGGGGCGACCTCTGACGTTGTCTTACTCTTAGTGGGGAACACGCTCTCCAGCGGTTCCGTCCATTTTTTTGTGATTTCATCTAGGGTGATTGCCAGCGGTTTTCCATTGATCTTTTCCTTCTCCCATAACTGTACGATCAGCTTTTGGTGCTCCGCGGTTCTTCCGATTACTTTATATTGGGTCCCCTCTAGCAGCTCCCCAAGGTTTTCGTTTTCAGCGATTTCCAAGATCAGTGCGCCGTAGTCAGGATTTCGAAGTTCTTTTTTCGTAAGTTGCACCAGTTCAGCACCAATCTTATTTCCAACGGCCATCTTGACGAGAGAAACAAAGATCCCTCCTCTTCCAATGGTATTAGCGGACAGGAGCTTCCCTGACAGCGCCAGCTCATGGACCCGCTTCATATTTCTCTGGTATTGCTTGAAATCTATGATCTGGTTTTCGTCCCGATCAGCAGTTATGGCAACCAGAACACTGTTTTCCTTTTTCAACTCGGTAGAAACCACATGGCCGGCATCTGCAACACCAACGGCAAAGGAAACAAGAGTCGGGGGCACATCAAATTCCATAAATGAGCCGGACATGCTGTCTTTCCCTCCGATAGCCGGTAGATTAAGTTCCGTCTGCACCTTGAGTGCACCCAGCAAAGCGGAGAATGGTTTGGCCCACCTGGTGGGATTTTGTCCCAGTCGTTCAAAGTATTCCTGGAAAGTCAACCGCACCTTAGAATAGTCTCCCCCCATTGCTGCGATTTTTGTAACGGAATCGATGACTGCATAAAGGGCGCCGTGAAACGGGCTAACTGCAGACAGTTTTGGATCAAATCCGTAAGACATTAAGGTTGTCGTATCCGTGTCTCCTTCCGTAACCGGCAGCTTCGCAGCCATGCCTGCAGCAGGGGAAAGCTGATATTTTCCGCCTAAAGGCATCAGCACGGAGGCTGCGCCGATGGTGCTGTCGAACATTTCAGCCAGACCCTTTTGACTGCAGCAGTTCAAATCGCTTAGGAGGTTCATGAGGCTTTCTTGATTGATCTCAAGAGGGCCGTCATCATCAGCAGAATGCAGACCGCCTTCCTGTACTTCGTGAAGAACATCTCTACCAGTTACGGAAATGCCGATTTCCTGTTTCACTCCATTTGTATTCAAGAAATCTCTACTCAGGTCAAGAATACAATCTCCTCTCCAGTACATGCGGAACCTCGACTGATCCGTCACTCTGGCAACAACCACCGCTTCCAGATTCTCTTCTTCAGCATAGGTTATAAATTGCTTATAGTCCTTGTCTGAAATCACCACGGCCATTCTCTCCTGAGATTCGGAAATGGCAAGCTCTGTTCCATCCAATCCTTCATATTTCTTTGGAACGAGATCAAGATTTACATCAATGCCGTCTGCCAGCTCTCCAATTGCCACGGATATGCCGCCAGCACCAAAATCATTACAGCGTTTGATCAGCTTTGCTGCCTCTTTCCTGCGGAACAATCTCTGTATGTTTCTTTCTACCGGCGGATTGCCCTTTTGCACTTCAGCACCGCAGTTTAATATCGATTCCATAGTGTGTCCCTTAGAGGAACCTGTTGCGCCTCCACAGCCGTCCCGGCCGGTTCTGCCCCCAATGAGAATGACAAAATCACCCATGACGGGCCTTTCTCGAATGACGTGGGATGCTGGTGCTGCTCCGACTACCGCGCCGATCTCCATGCGTTTGGCAACATAGCCCTCATCATATAGTTCCGCTACCTGCCCTGTGGATAACCCGATCTGGTTTCCATAGGAGCTGTATCCCTTGGCCGCACCTCTGGTAATGATTCTCTGGGGCAGTTTTCCCGGCAGCGTATTCTCAAGAGAAGCTCTGGGATCGCCGCTTCCCGTTACACGCATAGCCTGATAGACATACACACGGCCGGAAAGAGGATCCCGAATCGCCCCGCCCAAACAGGTCGCAGCTCCGCCGAAAGGTTCAATTTCTGTCGGGTGGTTATGGGTCTCATTTTTAAACATGACGAGCCAGTCTTCCTCACTCCCACTCACCACTGCTTTCACTTTCATGCTGCAAGCATTTATTTCCTCCGACTCGTCCAGATCCTCTAGAAATCCTTTTTTCTGCAGGTATTTTGCTCCAATGACTGCCATATCCATCAGGCTTACATCTTTGTCTTTCTCTCCATAAACCTCTTCCCTGATGTTCAGGTAGTCCGAGAAGGCGGCTTTGATTAATTCTGAATAGGGATCTGTTCCAAAGGATACGGCATTTATTTTCGTTAAGAAAGTAGTATGTCGACAGTGGTCGGACCAATAGGTGTCAATCACCTTCAGTTCTGTTATGGTGGGATTCCGTCTTTCCTCCAAGGCAAAATACTCCCTGACAAAGCTCAGGTCTTCCTTGCTCATGGCTAGGCCCTGTTCCTCTCTGCAAACAGCGATCTCTTCATTCGTCATTTCAATAAATCCATTGATTTTTTTCACATTTTCCGGCGCAATAGTCTGGATTTGCAATTTTTCCGGCTTATCCAAACTCGCTTCGTGAGAATCTACGGGGTTGATGCAGTATTTTTTTATCCCTGCGAGCTCTTCTCCGGAGATCCTGCCGATTAAAACAATCAATCTTGCAAACCGAACAGTCACCTCCGAAGTTACATTCATAAGCTTGATGCATTGAGCCGCAGAATCCGCTCTCTGATCATACTGTCCCGGTAAATATTCCACCGTAAAAAAATGAGAGTCCGCATCAACAGGAGCCATTTCATCATAGGCTCTATCAATTGCAGGCTCTGCAAAAACAGTGTATTTCGCTGCTTCATACGTATCGTCATCAATTCCTTCGATATCATATCGATTCATCAAACGCAGGTTGGACAGTCCATCTAAGTGAAGGTTCTCCTTTAAATCCTGATAAAGTCCCTGTGCTTCAATATCAAAACCTTTTTGCTTTTCTACATAAATACGGCGTACCATGATGTCCTCCTTCATTTAACGGATGATTGGGCAATATATTTTATTTATTGTTCGTCTATTTCTTTTATTTATCAGGTTATATCCCTATATTATCAGCTACAACCTCATATATCAATCAATTATACGAATATTTTATAATTATTTATCCCTCTGAATACTAAAATTGCCTTATACACGAACATAGGAAACGAATCACTATAGCAACATTCGTTTTTTCATCATTCACTTTAGCAAATCAAAAAGCCGAAGTTTCCTTCGGCTTTTTGTTAATTTCTATATGCTATATAGTGTCATGATTTTTTAGTACCCCAATCCGTACCCGTTTGATGTCAGATAAGAATTGATTCCGTTGATAGTGCCAATGATTCGATTGGCGTATCTTGTTGAATGCGTCCCTCTGTTAACTTTAACCGAGCCCTGATTGTAAGCGGAAAATCCTTTTGTCATATCTCCGTCATAGGCTGCGATTCTTTCACTAAGGTACATTGCCCCGAAATTGATGCTGATCTCTGCATCCAAAAGCTGCTCTGTGCTCAATCCATATCTGGAACCCGTGGAGGGCATCACTTGCATCATTCCAAGTGATCCGCTGCTTCCATGGGCTTTTGCATTGAACGTGCTTTCTTTGTGTGCTACAGCCATGAGAATTTTTTCGTCGATTTTATACGTTTGCGCTGCGTGCTTAAATAGGAAGACCAGCTCCTGCGCTTTATTTACCGTATAACTTCCATTGTATTTCTGGATGTAGCTCACCAGACCTTGATTATATTTTGACTCTGCTTCATTCCATGTGGACTTTGCAGGAGTCCCTTCTTTTGTGCTGACATAGATCCCTGTATAAGAATCATAATATATATCCCAGCCATAACCATTCTCACCGGTCATTGCTTTTAATGGCAAATATATCACATTTCCCTTGATCAGAACAGGCAATTCTGTTAAATTGAGTTCCCTGACTGACAATTCGGGTATCTGAATAATTGTGTCGCTACCATTCCCTTCAGAAGGATTACTGATTTCCGTTTCGGTATCAGCTGAGTCGTCGTCTTTCACCATATCTTCTGGGCCTTGCAATTCCAGCTTATAAGCCAGAACCTGTACCTCGCTGACGACTTGTGTTAAGACGTCCTCCCTTTCGTTTTTCTTCCAGCTATCACTGATATTGACCAATGACGGCTCTGTTTTTAAAAGTTTTAATGTGCGGCTTTCAAAATCCATTTCAGCTTTTATTCCTAGTATCTCTCCCATTTCGGGTGTCAATGGGAAATAAGTTGTGTCCATATAAAGAAAAAATGGAAACTGTAGATGATTGTTATCGATTTTTTGCCCATTGATAACAATATTTTTTGTTAAAAAATCTCCTTGAACGTTTTCTTCAGCATATATAGAAATTGATGAGAAAAGTAAGATTGTCAATGAAAGCCACACAGATACAAGCTTCTTTGCCATATCTATTTTCCCTCTCTTTCCTTGTCTTGTTAAAGACTTTTTTATTATACCACAAATAGCCAAAAAGTATACCTTTTTTTGATTTTCAAGCAGACGATCTGATTTTAATGTTGAAATTTCAACGTATTTAAGTGCAACAAGGATAGCAAACCAGTTACACAATTACCAGAATTATCATAATATTTCGCAATATATTCGCATAAATGGCTCGAAATATTGCGAAACAAACGAACAGACCGGAGCATTTGAAAATGCTCCGGTCTGTTCAGGGTTACATAATATGATGAATTTTCGATGTAATCAAGTTATACCTTTACATGCTTCTTACAGTTTGAATTCCTTCTTCGCATCGACAATGGAAGCTTCCAGCTTCGTCATTACTTCGTCCATATGCTCATATGACAAAGTTGCAGGTGGTTCGATTCTTACTGTCTTTGCGTTAACAAGAGTACCGGCAGTCATTACGTGTCTGTCGAACAGACCCTTTGTTACTGCATAGCCAACTTCAGCTTCCGGGAATTCCATACAGATAAGAAGTCCTGCGCCTCTGAATGCCTTCAGAACAGTTGGATATTTCTTTTGGAGCTCAGCTAATTTATCCATTAAGTATTCGCCCTTTACCTTACACTGTCCAGGGATGTCATTTTCAAGCATATATTTGATGGTTGAAATTGCAGCCGAACAAGCGAGTGGGTTTCCTCCGAAAGTTGGTGATCCAAGAATCCAAGGATTGTCGATCAATTTCTGTCCCCACATGCAAGGTCTTGCAATGATACCGGTGATCGGCATAATTCCGCCGCCGAATGCTTTTCCGTAAGTCATGATGTCCGGAGTAACGTTTTCAACTTCGCATCTCCACATGGTTCCGGTTCTACCCATACCGGTCTGGATTTCATCAACGATCATAGCAACGCCGTACTTGTCGCAGATCGCTCTTACAGCTGTAAGGTATCCTTCAGCAGGAATGATAACTCCAGCTTCGCCCTGGATCGGTTCAATGATAACACCGGCAACCTTTTCGCCTACTGCCTGCAGATTTTTGATTGCAGCTTCCATAGCATCGGCATCACCGTACTTAACGTGCTGTACCTGCTGAATCAGTGGAGTATAGTCTTCTCTGTATGCGCCTTTTCCGCCCATAGAGATCGCTCCCATTGATTTTCCGTGGAACGCGCCTACGGTTGAGATATACCATCTTCCGCCTGTAGCCAAACGAGCAAGTTTCAGAGCCATTTCAACAGCTTCTGCTCCACCGTTTGTGAAGAAAGCGTACTGCAAATCTCCAGGAGTAATCATTGCAAGAATGTTTGCAAGGTAACCTCTTAATGGGTCAACCAGTTCTTGGCTATGTAATGCATATCTGTCCAGCTGAGCCTTTACAGTCTTTAAAATTTCTGGGTTTCTGTGTCCACAAGTATAGATACCGAATCCGCCCAGGCAGTCGATGAATTGCGTTCCGTAAAGATCTTCAAAATGGTCAACTGAGTCAGTCCATTCAACAAAAGCAGCGTCTGTTGATACTGATTTTCTGTATTCCAGCCATCCTGGGTTAACATTTTCGTTAAAGTTAGAAATGGAATCCTTAACGATTGTGTCTTTTTCTTCTTTTGTTAATTCAGGTCTTTCAATATAGCCTACAACTCTTTGTGCTTCTTTTAATGCTAATTCTTTGTTACATACGGTCATGGTATAAAACCTCCTCAAATTTTAACTATAAACTCTTTTCTAGAGCAGCTAACGATTACCCTTATATACTTCAAATTCCGTGCCAACTTTTTATCTTTCAAAAAATATATTACAATTTTCTGAATTTACGTCCAATTTTAAGGCGTTTCGCCCTTTTCCCCCGCCTCTCACATCTATTATTGTCAGAAATCTTTTCTCAATTTATATATAGATGGGGCGAACTCATCTCACTATTGAGAAATTATGTCGCAATATTTTTGTTTCAAAACTCCTTCTTCAGGTTGAGGGTGCGGCGAAAAAAAGAACGCCTTCGGCGTTCTTATATAAAATTTGTCATCATATCGTTCAGTTTTCTGTCCCAAAGCGCTTCATCGGCAATAGAACCTGCAAGCCGCGCCAGTTTTTCGAGGTGTTCCGAAGGCAGCAGGTCCAAATCTTCTGGCCTAGTCACCATTCCGGAACGTCGCGCCAGCTGGAATATCCTCTGCTCTGACTCCGGCATATTGAAATATTTCTCGATAACAGACCGCATTTTCTGCTGATCTGTGTCAAGCTTCCCTTCAATCTCCTGTAGTAGGTTGATGATATGGTCACTGGCAAGAATTCCAGTACAGTCTTTTGTATTTTCAATCAACAGCTTGATTTCTGTCAGCTTTTCGTTCTCACTGCATAATTTGTAGCTTCCATTCAGATAATCCCGCCATAACTCCGTACCCTCTTTGATTACCGCAGTCCTGATCCGGATAAAGTCGGGATTGATTTCCCTCACTACCCGGGCAGTCTCCATCGCGTTCTCTCTTGACAACGCTTTGCCGCCAATTCCCGGCATAAAATAGACCGAAAGCTCGATGCCTGACTCCCTGATGTTCTTCCCCGCTATGATTTCCTGCTCGGAAGTGACCCCTTTGTTGATCAGGTCCAGCACTCTGTCGGAGCCGGATTCAAAGCCTGAGTGAATCCGGTCCAGCCCGGCGGCCTTCAGCTCTTTATATTGCTCCACGCTGATCTTGGAGAGCGTTTCCGCACGTCCGTAGGTCGTGACCCGTTGAATGCTCGGCAATTTTTCACGCAGATACCGAAGCACCTCTAAAACCCTCTCCGTTTTCACTGCAAGAGAATTTCCGTCCTGCAGGAAGACATTTTCTCCGCCGTTGACAAGCCAGCGATAAACGAGATAATAGCAGTTTTTTTCTTCCCTTGTCATTCGATTCAGTTTTTCCAATGCAGCCTTTTTGTTCCAGGACCCGTCTTCTCTCTGATAATCCTTCGCTATTTCAGCGTACTCTGCCATCACATCAATATCCCGTTTGATGCTTTCAACGGTGAATGCTTTGAACCCTTCATGCTTATACAGTTCGCAAAATTTACAGCGATTCCAGGTGCAGCCCTCTGTAATTTGAAGTAGCAGGCTATTCGCTTCACTGGGCGGTCGGATCGGTCCGATCCGGTATGTGGTTTGTTTTTCGTCGTTCATAGATACTCCTAACACCATTCTTTGAAAACATTATACCATAGAATATTTACTGACGAAAGAATCAGCCAATGGTATAATATAGGAAGATAAAATAGTCGTTTTGGAAACAGGTGTTACTATGATTAACCAGATGCAAAAGAAGATTCTTATCTTGGCACTGCATGCCGGAGAATTGATGATGAAAAGCGGTGCGGAGAGCTACCGGGTGGAGGATACGATTACTAGGATCTGCAAGGCCTGCAAAATTCCTTATGTCGAAGTATTCGCAACTCCGACGGGTATCTTTTTGTCCCTTGACGAGGGTTCACCGGACAGCGACATGCACACTTTTATCAAGAGGATAAAGGGCAGCAGCATCGATTTGGATAAGATATCAAGAATCAATCATTTTTCAAGAGAGTTTACCAGTACCGACCTGTCTATCGACGCTGGTCTTTCTATATTAAAAGAAATCTCAAATAGTAAGCCTTATCCCCTACTTCTGAGGATATTGGGCGCTGCATTGGTCTCCTCTTTCTTTGCCCTGATCTTTCAGGGAACGTTCAAAGACTTCTTCTGCGCCTTCTTTGCAGGATCCTGCAGCTATGGGCTGTCAGTTCTTTTAGATAAAATCGAAACCAATCTCTTCATCAGAGGATTTTGCTGTTGTGCCGTCGCAACGCTTATTGCCCTTGGCCTTTTTTCCATCGGACTTGGAGTCAATTTGAACTCCGTGATCATCGGATCCATTATGATCTTTCTGCCCGGCGTTGCCCTCACCAATGCCGTCAGAGATACACTTGCCGGAGATATGGTTTCCGGATCGTCGAAGGGCATCGAAGCGGTGATCATCGCAGTTTCCATTGCCTCCGGAGTCGGTGTCGCAATCAAGCTCTGGACTCTTATGGGAGGTGCGTTCTGATGATTTGGGCATTTTTATTTGCTTTCTGTTCCACTGTTGGATTCAGCATTCTCTTCCACGTTCCTAAGAAGCATCTCGCAAGCGCCGGTTTCGTAGGCGCCTTGGGGTGGCTGACTTATACGTATTTCATTATTTCCGGAAGCGGAAATATCCTGGCTTGCTTTGCTGGCTCCTGTGTTGTCGCAATCATCAGTGATGTGTTTTCCCGTGCCTTCAAGGATGCGGCTACCATTTTTGTTATACCGGGGATCCTTCCCCTTGTTCCGGGCGCCGGAATGTACTATACCATGCTGGCAATTCTGGAGGGCAACGTTGAGAAAATGGCGTCCACAGGAACCGAAACCATCCTCATGGCAGGTTCCATTGCCGTTGCGCTTCTTGTCATTGCATCCGTGACAAAACTTCTTACATTGTTAGGCAGAAAACTGTTGACATATTTTTAGGAATCGAATAAAATAATACTAGTAAGCAATGGCTAACTTGGGCCGTATTCTGTTCAACAATAATTAGTACCGGCTAACCAGGACGCCATATTTTTTTATCTGACGATTAGCATATGCTAACTTATCATAGAATCGAAATCGAACCCACTTCTCTCAGAGCTATAGAAAGGAAGACCGTCGATGAAAATGACATTAGACAAATTGAAGACCGGAAGTACCGGGATCATAAAATCAATTGGAGGTGAAGGTGCTTTGCGAAGGCGTCTTCTTGATATGGGTCTTACTCCAAACACAGCTGTCATGGTTCGAAAGGTTGCGCCATTGGGCGATCCCATTGAGTTGCATCTGCGAAGCTACGAGTTGACGATCCGCCAAGCCGATGCGAGAAAAATCGAGATTCTGGAGGTGGCCGAATGAGCATAACCTTTGCACTCATCGGGAATCCCAACAGCGGGAAGACTACTCTCTTCAACCAGATGACAGGCAGCAACCAGCACGTAGGCAATTTCCCCGGCGTCACCGTGGAAAAAAAGACTGGGCCCGTACGCGGGCACAAAGGAGTAAACGTGGTGGATCTTCCGGGAATTTATTCCTTATCTCCATACACCTCAGAGGAGGTCGTGACACGGGACTTTCTCATTTCAGACAAGCCTGACGCCATCATCAATATCATCGACGCGACCAACATCGAAAGAAATCTTTATTTAACACTTCAGCTTATGGAGTTAAACGTGCCCATGATCCTCGCTCTGAATATGATGGAT
Source organism: uncultured Bacillota bacterium (assembly GCA_927441425.1). GTDB lineage: Bacteria > Bacillota > Clostridia > Peptostreptococcales > Anaerovoracaceae > Anoxybacterium. The sequence continues at coordinate 120,657 of CAKMKG010000003.1, forward strand.
GAAATTTATGGTAACGGCGTCGCAATTGATATCCAAAAGTTGGAAGAACAGCTGGGCATCCCGGTGGTGCCTATCTCCGCCAGCAAAAATGATGGTGTGGACGAATTAACTCACAGAGCCATCAAACATGCAGAACTGAAATCACTGCCAAAAAACCTTGATTTTTGCTGCGGTTACGTTCACAACGCGATCCATTCCATCGCTCATCTGATCACAGAGGAAGCAAAGGCTGCGGGTCTTCCCCTTCGCTTTGCCGCCACAAAGATCGTGGAAGGCGATCAGCCGGTGATGGAAAAACTGAAGTTGATGGAACCAGAGCGGGATATCATTCAGCATATCGTTGACGATATGGAATTTCATCTGAATACAGACCGGGAAGCCGCTATGGCAGATATGAGGTATGCCTTTATCGAAAATATCTGCAAGGCCTGTGTCATCAAGGTCGGCCACAGCAAGGAGCATCTGCGCTCTATTCAAATAGACAATCTCCTGACCCATAAATATCTGGCACTCCCCATTTTTCTGGGAATTATGCTTGTTATATTCTGGTTAACCTTCAGCGTCATCGGTTCCGGGCTGAGTGATCTTTTAAGCGTAGGGATCGACAGCGTTACCGCAGCTGTGGACAATGCCTTGTCCAATGTGAATGTGAGCCCGGCCCTTCATTCGTTGATCATCAATGGTGTTTTCGCAGGAGTGGGAAGCGTTTTATCCTTTCTTCCCATCATCGTTGTACTGTTTTTTTTCCTGTCCATATTGGAAGACAGCGGCTATATGGCCAGGGTTGCTTTCGTAATGGACAAACTCCTCCGAAAGATCGGTTTATCAGGACGTTCCTTTGTCCCGATGCTCATCGGTTTTGGCTGTTCTGTTCCGGCTATCATGGCCACCAGAACCCTACCAAGCGAGAGGGACCGGAAGATGACCATCATGTTAACGCCTTTCATGTCGTGCAGTGCAAAGCTGCCGATCTATGCGATCTTTACGGCAGCCTTCTTTACCGAGTATCAGTCTTTGGTCATGATCGGACTATACATAATGGGAATGATCGTCGCCATCATCGCAGGCTTGATCCTGAAAAAGACAATATTTGAAGGAAGCCCTGTTCCTTTTGTTATGGAGCTTCCGTCCTACCGGCTTCCGGCTGCGAAGAGCGTGATGCTGAAGATGTGGGAAAGAGCCATGGATTTTGTCAAAAGGGCTTTCACCGTTATCTTTATTGCGACTATTATCATCTGGGCGCTTCAGAGCTTTGACTTCGGGCTGAATGCCGTAGCCGACACGGGAGACAGCATGCTGGCCACCCTCGGAAAATTGGTTGCTCCAATCTTTGCTCCGCTGGGCTTTGGCGACTGGAGAGCTGCCACTGCACTGGTTACCGGTTTGACCGCAAAAGAAGCCGTGGTCAGCACCTTTGCAGTACTCCTGGGTGCAAGCGATGCAAGCTCTGTCATCCCACTGCTTTCACAGATGTTCACTCCGCTCTCGGCTTTTTCCTTCCTTACCTTCACACTGCTTTATATGCCTTGCGTTGCCGCTATGGCTGCGGTAAAAAGAGAACTGGGTGGATGGAGAAGCGCGGTGCTTGTCATGAGCTTTCAGACTCTGACCGCATGGATCGTGGCTTTCATCGTATATCAGACTGGAATGCTGATCCTTTAGAACGATTCTATTAACGCAGAGCGTAACCAAGGAATGACACTCTGCGTTTTTTGATTCATAATTTTTCCTTGTTTTTTTATCAGAATATTCTTGCAATTGTTTTCTGCTGTGCTATACTATACATAAAGGGAGAACATTGGGAAATATTATATTACCCATTGTTAGATATAGAAAAGAAACCTATGTCAATCAATCCTGTGAAAGAAGGTGATTCCACCAGAAATGTTAAATGCAGAGTTTGAATAACGCCAATCATCGGATGTAGTGATGATTGGCGTTATTCTTTTTTTGATAAGGGAAAGGAAATGCCGGAACTCCTTGATAGGGGCTTTCCATTGAGATACAATAGGAACGGAATAAAAAGTTCAGGAAAGGGGGAAGCACATTGATTTATGGTCTTGACGGCAGCATGATTGATTTCGACCGCCTAGAGGAAGATGAAGTTCTTGGCAAGATTCCTTGCGTCGGTGTTTTAAAAAAGAGCGAGGTGGAGGCATGGAATCCTCATCTGGGCATTGATGACAGGATTCTGAAAGAATGTTTAAACGGTTTTGCATCAAAATTTGAAAGCCATGACGGCTTTGACTATATCAGTCTGGTAATCCCGAACAAGGAACATCTGCTCTGTGAAGGAAGTAGAATTTCTATTTATTTTCGATCAAATCTATTGATCTTCATCTGTGAAGAAACCCAGGATTTTGCCCTTCTCCACAGCATCATAGCAAAGATTGAGAGGAAGGAAATCAGGAATCTCAGTCTTGAGAGAATTCTTTATGAATTCTTTGATCTTCTTACCGTCGGAGATTCTTTCTATCTTGAAAATATGGAACAGGAAATTTCCGAACTGGAGGAAGCATTGATCACTTCCGAGAAAAGGGATTATGTCAAGGAAATCATAAAGCTCAGAAAGAAGCTGCTTGTGCTGAAACGTTATTATGAACAGCTTTTTGACTTGGCGGAGGCCATGGAAGAGAATGAAAACGAGCTCCTTTCCGATCGTATGATCCGATATTTTCATATCCTGACTAGCCGCGCCAACAGGCTTTCTGATGCCATATCAAATCTCAGAGATTATGTGTCGCAAGTGCGGGAAGCTTATCAAGCCGAAGTTGATATCAGCCAGAATACGATTATGCGGCTTTTTACGGTAATCACCGCAATCTTTCTGCCGCTGACTCTTCTGGTCGGCTGGTACGGCATGAATTTTCCTATGCCGGAGTATAGATGGTCTTATGGTTATCTTGCTGTTATTATCTTAGGCGTGTCCGTGGCCTTACTCAGTGTAATTTACTTTAAAAAGCATAAATGGTTTTAAGAAAAGGATGTTCATGAGTTCCATAGTTTATTAGTGAAAATCTTTCTAAAAAAACCAAAAATCATGCTCGAGAAAGCATGATTTTTTCTTTTATGCAAAATCATTATATTATCTTTTTCTTCTGTGACCGCCAGCCTGAACATGCATACGAGTGAGAGATTTTGCAATTGCGATTTTCGCTCTGGCAATTTCTGCATCGTCATTGCTGGGATGTTTGAGCCAATCCTCCGCCATCTCTTTTTCGTGTTCAGCCCTGGCCAGATTGATATCTTCAGGCCATTCCGCTGCATCGGCGAAAATGATGATGTTTTCCTTCACATCGACAAATCCGCCTGCCAGCGCTGCTATTTTAAAGTCATTTGAGCCGGCCTCCTGAAACCAAAGTTCCCCGGCGGCAAGGAGCTTTACAGCCCAAGTGTGGCCTGCCATATAGCCTTCGTCACCGGTCAGCGTTCTGACTATGACAAGCTCCACTTCACCTTTATAAAAGAGTTTGGAGGGAGTGATTACCTCCAGCAGCATACTTTTAGGCATTTTTCCGGAACCTTTCTACAACTTCGTCAATTCCGCCGGCGAACAGGAACAGAGCTTCCGGAATATCGTCATGCTTTCCTTCCAAAATTTCCTTGAAGCTTCTAATCGTCTCCTTCAGCGGGATATATTTGCCCGGTGTGCCGGTAAAGGCTTCCGCAACGCTGAATGGCTGGGATAAGAAACGCTGTATTTTTCTGGCGCGGGAAACGACCAGCTTGTCTGAATCTGACAATTCATCCATACCAAGGATCGCGATGATGTCCTGCAATTCCTTATATCGCTGCAACACTTCCTGCACTCCTCTGGCAGTGTTGTAATGCTCTTCCCCCAGGATGATCGGATCCATGATTCTGGAAGTTGACTCCAATGGGTCGACTGCCGGATAAATGCCAAGTTCTGTGATCGCTCTGGAGAGTACGGTGGTAGCGTCCAGATGGGCAAAGGTTGTAGCAGGAGCAGGGTCTGTCAGGTCGTCCGCAGGTACATAAATCGCCTGTACGGAAGTGATGGAGCCTTTCTTTGTAGAAGTGATCCTTTCCTGAAGCGCACCCATTTCCGTTGCCAGGGTTGGCTGGTATCCTACTGCACTCGGCACACGGCCAAGGAGTGCGGATACTTCAGAACCTGCCTGGGTAAAACGGAAAATATTATCAATGAAAAGAAGTACGTCCTGACCTTCCACATCACGGAAATACTCCGCCATCGTTAGTCCGGTCAGCGCGACTCGCATTCTGGCTCCCGGCGGTTCATTCATCTGTCCGAAAACCATCGCCGTCTTTTCAATTACACCGGATTCAATCATTTCATAGTAAAGGTCATTTCCTTCTCTCGTTCTTTCTCCGACTCCGGCAAATACGGAGATTCCGCCGTGTTCCTTTGCTATATTATTGATCAGTTCCTGAATTAATACTGTTTTCCCTACTCCGGCACCACCGAAAAGTCCGACTTTTCCGCCTCTTGTATAGGGTGCGATCAGGTCAACGACCTTGATTCCTGTTTCAAATATCTGCGCACTGGTGTCCTGTTCCTCGAAATCAGGCGCATCTCTGTGGATCGGCATTCTTCTCTCTGTATCCACAGGTCCCTTTTCATCAATGGTATTGCCGATTACGTTAAACAGTCTGCCCAGCACTTCTTTGCCTACGGGAACACTGATCGGCGCGCCGCTGTCCGTCGCTTCCATGCCTCTTGTCAGTCCATCCGTGGAGGATAGGGCAACACATCTGACTACGTCATCGCCGATATGCTGTGCTACTTCAGCCACGATTTCTCTATCCTTCATGTTGACGTAAATCGCATTCAGCAACTCCGGCATTTCCTCCGGCAAAAATTTTATATCGATTACAGGCCCGATAATCTGATGTATGGTACCTTTATTCATTTCTTTCCCCCCTCACGTGAGATTTATTTCAGCGCTTCGGCGCCGCCAACGATTTCCGAGATTTCATTTGTTATGGCTGCTTGTCTCGTTCTATTATAGAAGAGGGTAAGCTCACCGATCATTTCTATCGCGTTTTCTGTTGCATTTTCCATCGCCATACGTCTTGCTGCATGCTCACAGGTAGCAGATTCAACAATCGCACCGTAAACCATGATTTCAACATACTTTGGCACGAGATAGTTGAAGACCTCACCAACGGACGGTTCATAGTCCACCTGCTGCTCATGCTTTGGAAGATCAGGATCCCAACGAATTTCAAAAGGAAGCAGAGTTGTCTTTACGACTCTCTGTTCCAGAGAGCTCACAAAAGAAGTAGATATCATAATCACTTCATCTATCTCCCCTGCATTATACCGGTCGATAATCGGTTTACTGATCTCATGGGTTTCCAGAAAGGAGATGCTCTCCGGCGGCAGCATATATTCTTCAAAAATATCATAGCCCCGTTTCACGAAGTACTCTTTTCCTTTTGATCCAATCGCTACGATAACCGGTGTCTCCGGATCGTTTGCGATCTCTCTGGCCGCTTCCTTGATGACATTGGCATTAAAACTGCCACAAAGGCCTCTTGAGCTTGTCATAATGATATAGCAGGTCGTCTTGATCTCTCTGTTTCCCCGCAGATATTGAGTTGGAACCTCGCTTGTGTTGTTAAAAATCTCCTCGATCGATTCCGTTATATAATGAAAATATTCTCTTGTCTTTTCAAAGGTGTTTTTGGCCCTTCTGAGTTTAGCCGCGGACACAAGCTTCATTGCCTTTGTAATGTGCTCCATGCTGGTGACGCTTTTGATCCTCCGCTTGATGTCCCTCATATTGCTTGCTGCCATTCCCTCACCTCCTCCTTATCGGGCTGTCAGTCAGAATTCTTTTTCCTGAATTCTGTTATGGCAGCGATTAATTTTTGTTCTGTTTCAGCTTCAAGTTTTCCGGTGGATTTAATTTCTTTCCCAATTTCCGGATAGTGTGTATCCATAAAATCGTATAGCTCTCTCTCGAAGGTCTTGATTTCTTCTACGGGAATATCCGCAAGAAAACGGTGGGTTGCTGCATAGATGATCATAATCTGGTGTTCGACCTTAACCGGCGCGTACTGCGGCTGCTTTAATATCTCCATCAGGATAATACCATGATCCAGCCGGTCCCTTGTATCCTTATCCAGATCGGAGCCGAACTGAGAGAAACTGGCAAGCTCTCTATATTGCGCAAGTTCGAGCTTTACTTTGCCCGAAACCTTCTTCATCGCTTTGATCTGCGCGTTACCGCCTACACGGGATACCGATATCCCTGCATTTACAGCCGGTCTTTGTCCTGCAAAGAACAACTCTGATTCCAGGAATATCTGGCCATCTGTGATGGATATGACATTCGTTGGAATATAAGCGGATACATCACCCGCCTGGGTTTCAATGATCGGCAGGGCAGTGATTGAGCCGCCACCCAGCTCATCGGAAAGCCTGGCGGCTCTTTCCAGTAGTCTGCTGTGGAGATAGAATACATCTCCCGGGTACGCTTCACGTCCCGGTGGTCTCCTGAGAAGCAGAGACATTGCACGATAGGCTACCGCATGCTTCGAAAGATCATCATAGATAATCAGTACATGCTTTCCCTGGTGCATGAATTCTTCGCCCATAGCGCAGCCTGCATACGGCGCAATGTATTGAATAGGAGCAACATCGCTGGCGGTAGCGGATACCACAATCGTATATTTCATCGCTCCTTTGTTTTCCAAAACCTGAACCAACTGTGCAACAGTGGATTTTTTCTGACCGATCGCAACGTAGATACAGATTACGTCTTCTTCCATCTGATTTATGATGGTGTCGATTGCGATTGCAGTTTTTCCTGTCTGCCTGTCACCGATGATCAATTCTCTTTGGCCCTTCCCGATGGGAATCATGGAGTCAATCGCCTTGATTCCTGTTTGAAGCGGCTGGTTTACCGATTTTCTTTGCAGAACACCAGGCGCCAGATTTTCAATCGGTCTTGTTGCTTTTGTCTTAATTGGTCCTTTTCCGTCAATTGGCTGTCCAAGCGAATTGACGACTCGTCCAATTAATTCCGGGCCAACAGGGACTTCAACGACTCTTCCTGTTGGTTTTACGATATCGCCCTCTTTGATTTCTCTATCAGGGCCAAGAATAACAGCACCGACATTGTCCTCTTCCAGATTCAACGCCATGCCATAGATTTCATTCGGAAACTCAAGCAGTTCGCCTGCCATACAGTTCTCCAGTCCATACACACGCGCAATACCGTCTCCGATCTGTATTACTGTACCAAAATCAGAAATATCCAGTTCTTTTTTATAATTTTTGATTTTTTCTCTTATGACTGCACTGATTTCTTCCGGCTTTAAATTCATCAATTATCACCCCTTGCTTGTTCTAGCATACATATTTCTTTTTTATGCCTGCTTAATGCTGCCTTCAAGATCCCGGAGCTGTTTCCTGATGGATGCATCGATTATTTTTCCTTCTATGAATATCTTGATTCCGCCTAAGAGGGTAGCGTCTGTTTTATTGACGAGCTTTACCTTCTTCTGCAGCAGCTTGGATGTTTTTTCTTCAAAGGAACTTAACTGAATATCTGTAAGGGGTTCTACTGAAAAAATAGTTCCTTGAGATATTCTATGATCTTGGTTAATCAGTTTGTGATATTCCTTAACAATTCGGTTAAAGCTGGTCATCCGTCTTTTATCGATCAACACCATTAAAAAGCTTAAAGCTTCGTGACTGATATGATCGCCAAAGACCTGCTCAATCACTTGCTTTTTTTCCGAACCGGAGATGACAGGTGTATTAAAAAACTCGTTGAACGTGGGATTCTTCTGAAATATCGTACTGATCTCCTTCAATTCTTCGAGAATGACATTTACCTTATTTCGATCGGTGGCCGCTTCAAACAGCGCTTTGCCATATGTGATTTCAACTGTTAATTCTGCCATTTTGAATTCCCCGCCTCATCAATTATTTTTCCGATGACAGCCTGGTGCTCTTGGTGATCCAGTTCTTTTTCCAGGATCTTTTCAGCAGCAAAAATAGCAAGCGCTCCTATTTCCTGCTTCATTTCTTCGAGAGACTTTTTCTTCAGTCTTTCAATTTCATTTTCTGTTTGTCTGAGCAGCATCGCTGTTCTGTTCTCGGCTTCCCGGAGAATGTCTTCCGCCTGTTGATCGGCTTTTAACTTGGCTTCTTTTACAATCTCCCGCCCCTTGTCTTCTATATTTGCAATCTGCTTTTCGTAAGACTCCTTCAGCGTCTCAGCCTCGAGTACCTTGTTTTCAGCATTATGAACCGCATCGATCACTTCACTGTTTCTGTCATCAATAATGTTGTTGACTTTATCGAACAAATAGTGTTTCAGAAACAAAAAAAGAATTACGAAATTGACTAAGGTTGCAAAAATTGTAAATAAATTTATCTCCATATACTGCGAGGCCCCCTTCGGGTTTATTTTCCATCAATAGGTATGTCATAATTGCTATTTTACGAAGATCAGCAGGATAGAAGCAATCAACGCATAGAGTGATGTTACTTCTGCAAATGCGATACTGATAATCATAGTGGACGTGATGTCACCTTTCGCTTCAGGTTGTCTGGCAACTGCTTCCACAGCTTTTGAGCCAATCATACCAATACCAATCGCTCCGCCTACAACACCCAGTGCAGCGATTCCGGCACCTAACGCTATCAATCCAGTAGAATCCATAGTTAAACCTCCTTAAGTTTTTGTCTTATTTTTCATAATTAATTTATAACATCTGATACTGATTATGCATCAGTTATTATCTTATTCTTCCACCGTCGTTTTCGTAAATATAATGGTCAGCATGATAAATACATAGGTCTGGATCACACCAACAAAAAGATCAAAAAAGAAATGTAGGGGAACCGGCAATATAAATGCGAAATGTCCCATGGCCATATAAGTCAGTTCTATAAAAATCACTCCAACCAGCATGTTGATGAAGAGTCGAAGACTGAGGGATAATGGAATCGTAAGCTTTTCGATGATGTTCATGGGCAGCATAAACGGAAACGGTTTTAAATAGCTGTGCAGGTATCCTCCTAATCCATGATTTACAACGGAATTCGCATTGATCACAAAGGCGGCAATCAAAGCTAACATCACGGTAACATTGAGATCTTCGGTGGCAGGCGCAAAGCCCACCAGCCCCGTTACATTCATCATAAGAATAAAGATACCCAGGGTTCCAATGAACGGAACAAATCGTCTCTTGTACGCGTTCCCCAGATTGGAACAAACCAGCCCATTGAACAGGTTCACGACCATTTCTACCACGGTCTGCCTTTTTGATGGGATCTTGCCGAGATTTCGCGTCAGCAGCGGAACAGATACAATGATCACAGCCATGATGATCCACTGCAATATGACACTCATGGTGACTACAATCGTATGATTGAAAGCTGTAAATTCAAATACTTCTTTCGGACTGAGATGCATTTAATTCCCTTCCCTCTATGTTTTGTTTTTCTGTGACACCGCACCAAGCACCATTGAGGCATAATGCAGACTATAGCCGATGATATATACAATGATATTTTTCACGTTGTCATTGTAAAGAATGAAAACAAAAGCGCCTGCGATGGCGATTCTAGCTACCGCTCCAACAGGGATCCAGATGGCACCCTTGGACGCTTTCATTGCATATTCCGTTATAACGGAGTTCAATAAGAAATTTATATACGCAATGGCAACCCCGACGATAATGACCACGGTAAATTCTTGAAAGAATAACAACGAGATGAAAAACGATAATAAGATGATGATACCGTCATATAACGTGACTCTTTTTAGCATTGTCACAGTATCCTTTGTCAAAAAAGTTGCCCTCCGTTAAGCTTGTCTGCTTTTCCCAATCATTAATTCGATCATCAGAAAAAATATTTTAGCCTTAAAAAAAATGCGGCTACCAACAATACATATAGCTGCACGCTTACATATTTTCCCATCATAGGTTTTCCTTGTTAGCTGCTTCATGGCCACTTTTTATTATAACCCTAAATCCAAAAATGTAAAGTATCGTTAAAAAATAAACATTCTGAAAATTTTGTCAACAAAAAAAACAACCCACCTAACCCATTGTTTTCAATGCATCAGGTGGTTTTTACTATTTTAAGTATGCCAAGCTTCGAGAAAAAATGCCAAAATCTAACCTTTTTCCTATATGTCGCAAACCAGGTCCTTCAGCCACTTTTTTGAACGGAAGCGGCGCCAGCAAAGGATACCCTTGACCACTTCCTCTGTCTGCGCCATAAGGACCACAAAGTAGATCGGAAGCCCCAGATAAAGTGCGCCGAAGAAAACCAGCGGAACGCCGATGAGCCAGACCGATCCCACTTCTACAAACATTGCGAACCTGGTATCCCCTCCGCACCGCAAGGTTCCAACGATATTCAATCCCCCGAAAACCTTTAAAGGCATAAAAATGCCGTATATACAAATAATCAGCAGCGCATAATGCTGCCCCTCAGGAGTAAAGTTGAACAGTCGGATAATAAATTGCGAAGCCAAAATCAACAGTCCGCCGGAAAATGCTCCCACAAAGATTCCAATCCGCAGAAGCCGTTTCGTCAATGCAAAGGCATATTCCATCTGACCCATTCCGATTCTCTGCCCCACCAGAATGAGAAGGGCATCTCCAAGGCTGAAGATCGCCAGAATAAAGAGCGTATTTAAGGTACTGCTCGCCTGAACAGCTGCAAATTCCGTAACGCCCATCCTGCCATATGCTGCGTTATAGGTTGCCATTCCTAGGCTCCACATGGTTTCGTTGATCAGAACCGGAATTGTGGTCACTAGGACTCTCGCGACAAGCGGCTTATGCCAGCCAAAAAACTCTCCGGGCTTTCCCGCGAGCAGATTTTTTCTTATAAAAATAACATAAAGATAAAGAACCAGTTCGATCAATCTGGAAATGGCAGTCGCAATGGCTGCGCCTTTGACACCTAGTTCGGGTGCGCCAAAACTCCCGAAAATCAAGAAAAAATTCAATACGGTGTTGGTTGAAAAAATAACCGCACCGATCTTCAAGGGGAGGCTGGTTTGTTGCGTGCTACGCAGTGCTGCCGATAATGGATAGGTGATCCCAAGTGTCAGAAAGCTGATCGCGGCAATTCTTACATAGCCCTTCCCGATCTCGATAACCTCGGGAATGTCGGTAAACAAGCTCAGTAGCCGTTCCGGTATCAGGACTGCAGGCAGGAAGAACAGCATACTGACACCGAGACAGACCGTAACCGCAAAGCCGGCTACCTTCCGAAGATTATGAACGTCCTGTTTCCCCCAGTATTGTGCCATAAAGGCAGAAGAACCGCTGGCAAATCCAAACATGACACCAAAATGGACAAAGAATAACTGTGAAGAAAGCCCTACCGCTGCCAGCTCTACTTCACCAAGACTTCCAACCATCAGGTTGTCAAGCAGGTTAAGGGAGGACATGATAAGGCTTTGCAATGCAATAGGAAGAGCGACCCTAACGAGGGTCTTGTATAAGGGTTTGCTTTCAATTATGACAGGCTGTTTGTTTTCCATATTCCAATAGTATCTTGATAATCCTTTCACAGGCACGACCGTCGCCGTAGGGATTGACAGCGTGGGCCATTTTGCCGTAAGCTTTTCCATCACGAAGAAGCTCTTTTGTCATCTGATAGATGGTATCCCTGGAAACTCCCGCAAGCTTTACGGTACCTGCCTCGATGGCCTCCGGCCGCTCCGTCTCTCTTCTCACCACCAGCACCGGCTTTCCAAGAGAAGGAGCCTCCTCTTGCATGCCTCCGGAATCGGTTATGATGAGGTAGGACTTGGCCATAAGGTTAACAAAGGGCTGATACTGCAGCGGCTCTATCAAATGAATTCTGCCAGCGTTTCCCAGAACTTTGTTGGCGGTTTCCCTCACTTTTGGGTTCATGTGCACGGGATAAATAATTTCCGTATCATCAAACTCGGTGGCAATGTCTCTAATCGCATGGAAAATCTGTTCCATATTCTCTCCCAGATTCTCTCTGCGGTGGCAGGTTACCGTAATTACTCTCCTCTTTTCAAAATCGATCTGTTTTAATGTTTCATCCTCAAATTCATATGGTTTTTCAGCCACCTGAAGCAGTGCATCGATGACCGTATTTCCTGTGATAAAAACCGTATCATCTGGGATTGCTTCCCGAAGCAGGTTCTCCCGGTTTCTCTCCGTGGGCGCAAAATGCAGATCCGCCATGCGACCCGTCAGAACCCTGTTCATTTCCTCCGGATAAGGAGAATACTTGTCATAGGTTCGGAGACCCGCTTCTACATGACCTATTCTGATCTGCTGATAAAATGCTGCCAGCGATGCTGCAAAGGTCGTCGTGGTATCTCCATGAACCAGCACGATATCGGGCCTTTCCTTTATGAATATTGCTTCCAGTCCCACCAGTACGTTAGAAGTGATCTGGCTAATGGTCTGATTTTGTTTCATGATATTCAGATCATAATCGGGAACCAGCTCAAATAAATCAAGGACCTGATCAAGCATTTCCCTATGCTGGGCAGTGACGCATAAAATCGATTCAATTTCCGGTTCTTCATTTAATTTCTTTACAAGAGGCGCCATCTTGATTGCCTCGGGTCGTGTGCCAAATACGGTTAATACTTTCATGCTATTCCTCCTGTTTTCTCTGCTTCTTTTCCAACACTTCGGTATTGACCGCCTTCAAATGGAGGCTCGTGCTGTTTGGGTCAGTCAGGAAAACATAGATGAGAGTCGACGCGATAATGATCAGCAACCCGGACTCGATGAGCAAGCTCCTGCTGATCAGGATCGCCGCCACACCCATGATGCCGCTGATTCCATATAGTGTAAGCACCGTTCTTCTCTGCCCCAGCCCCGCAGCCATGATGCGATGGTGCAGATGGCCTTTGTCCGCCTCCATAATGGGACGCTTGTTGATCAATCTTCTCAGGATCGCGAAGGCCGTATCAAAGATGGGCAGTCCCAACACCAAAACCGGAACGACAGTCGCCAGCATCGTAGCACTTTTCATCGGGCTCATTACGGAAAGGCCTGCCAGCATGAATCCCAGAAACAGCGCCCCGCCGTCCCCCATGAATATCTTTGCCGGGTTAAAATTGAAAGGAAGGAAGCCCAAAGCACCTCCCGCAATGGCAAGCATTGCCATGCACGCCTCTGTTCTGCCGTTGATAAAAGCTGCGTATGCAATGGTAATCGATGCGATAAAGGCTACTCCGCCAGCCAGTCCGTCCAATCCGTCGATTAAGTTGATCGTATTGGTAATCCCTACGATCCAGATCACCGTTACGATCAAGCTGACGATCCATGGCAGGAAATAGTATCCCTCCCCAAAGGGAATTCCGATAAAATCTATTCTTACACTGAACTGAAACAGAATAAATGCGCACAGAATTTGACAACCCAGCTTTACCTTGGCAGGTAGATTCCGCAAATCATCGATGATTCCAACAAGAAAGATCAGCGTGCCTCCGGCAATGACTCCCATCAGCTGCGTGCTGATGGGAAGAAAGATCAGCATCGAGGTCACGGTGCCGATATAGATCGCCATACCGCCAAATCTTGGCATTGCTTTCGTGTGCATTCTCCGATTGTCCTTGGGAATGTCCACTGCCCCAATGATTGGTGCAATTTTAATTGCTACAGGTGTAAATATCAGTGCCAATAAAAATGCTGTTATAAAAATAAGTAAATACTGATTCATCATCTCGTCCTTCCAAAAATCCCTTTTCTTATGTATTTTTAACCCCTCTGAAATAAGTGTTTTCTTAGCAAACCGTGAAACCGATCACCGGCTTCGATGCGCAGCATCACAAAGTCGGCGGTTTTCGTGAAAACACTTATTACAGTTCATCGATCATCTCAATATCAAGACCTGCTTCTGCAAGGATTTCCAGAGATAGATCATCGGGATACCCTTCCTTTACAACGATTCTTGTTAGGCCTGCATTGATGATCATTTTGGCACAGATCACGCAGGGCTGGTGGGTGCAGTAAATGGTTCCGCCCGCAATGCTTTGCCCCAGATGTGCAGCCTGAATGATGGCGTTCTGCTCTGCATGAAGTGCCATACAAAGCTCATGTCTCTGACCCGACGGTACGTTCAGCTTTTGTCTCAAACAGCCTCCGCGCTCCTCGCAATGCTTGATCCCGATGGGTGCGCCGTTATAGCCCGTTGCCATGATTCTCTGATTCTTGACGATGATAGCCCCAACCTGCCTTCTCATGCAGGTCGATCGCTTTTGCGTTACTTCAGCCATTTCCATAAAGTATTGATCCCAACTTGGTCTGTCCATACCCTTCTCCTTCCAAAATAACAACTATTACTTCTATTTAGATACCACTTCTTATTAAAAAGTTCCCAACTAATGCAAATTGAATTGTGTAAGGCCGTGACAGCATGTTTACAGGCGACGCGACGGCATATTTTCATAGAAAACCGTCGGAGCTTTGGTTAAATTGTAAGCGACCGGATTTTCGAGAAAATATGCCCGGCAGTCGCTAAATAGCTTATTTCCCGGCTTTAAAAATGCGATTTGCAACCCTTACCGTATCCATAGCCTCCTTGCAGTAGAAATCAGCACCGATTTTTTCCGCATAATCTGCGGTCAGCACCGCTCCTCCAACGGCTGTAATACATTCGAGCCCCGCATCCTTTAACGCCTTGATGGTCTTTTCCATATTCGCCACGGTTGTGGTCATTAAGGCTGAAAGCCCAACCATTTTTATTTGCTCACTTCTGGCAACTTCAATCACCTTTTCGATGGGAACATCCTTGCCGAGGTCCACGACCTCGTATCCATAGTTTTCCAACAATACCTTTACAATATTTTTCCCAATATCATGGATATCTCCTTGCACGGTGGCCAGAATGATTTTTCCATAAGAGATCATGCCTCCCGAGGACTTCATGGCTTCCTTCAACACGACAAAAGCGGCCTTTACGGTGTCGGCTGACTTAATAAGCTGTGGGAGAAAACTAGCACCGCTTTCATAGTCCTTTCCCACGGTTTCAAGGGCGGGAATAATGATCTGTTCAACGATTTCCAGGGGTTTCATGGTCATCAGTAGTTTCTCCGTAGCCTTGGCAGCCCGGTCCTCATAACCCTCGAGGATAATCTCCTCCAGCGTGGTTTCATTTATTTCTGCCTGTGTTTTTGTCTTTTCAACAATTTTTCCCGCAGCAGGCCCGGACTGCCCGCCGTAAAGACGGATGAAGTCCTTTGATTCGACATCTTTACAGCTCAACGCTTCAAATGCGTGGATGGTATCCATATATTCTTCCGCCAACGGATCGGTAATGGGTGCATCAAGACCGGCTTCCAGTGCCATAGCCAAAAATGTTCGGTTCAGTAGCTTTCGTTCCGGAAGGCCAAAGGAGATATTGCTTGCTCCAAGGGTTGTTTTCACTCCAAACCGGCTTTTTACCTGGCGGATGGCCTCCAAGGTATCCCTTCCTGCGTTCTGTTGCGCCGAAACAGTCAAGGTCAGGCAGTCCACGAGAATTCTTTCCCGACCGATCCCGTAGGATTCCGCTGTTGTTATGATCCGTTCAGCAATGGCAAGCCTTTCCTCCGTATTTTTCGGCAAACCCTTTTCGTCCAGAGTTAATGCGATGACGCAGGCTCCATATTTCTTCACGATAGGAAAGATCGCTTCCATATTTTCTTTCTTCCCATTGACGGAATTGATGAGGGGTTTTCCGTTGTATTTCCTTGCGGCAGCTTCAATCACCTCGGGATCAGCACTATCGATCTGCAGCGGCACGGTTACCACCGAGGAAACTTTATTCATTACCTCCAGCATCATTTTATATTCGTCGATTTCCGGAAGGCCTACATTGATATCAAGAATTTCAGCTCCAGCCTTCACTTGGGCGATGGCTTCATTTTCTATATAAGAAAGGTCCTTTTCCTTCAGTGCTTCCTTTAAAAGCTTTTTGCCTGTGGGATTGATTCTTTCGCCGATCACTCTGATTCTATGATCCAAGATGACTGTCTTCGTGGAGGAGCTTACTGCCGTTATGGCTTTTTCGCTCCTTTGCCTGACCGCATCCTGCGCCAAAGCTGGGTATTCCTTGTCACAGATGCTTTTTACAAGGGCTGCAATATAATCGGGATTTGTCCCACAGCAGCCGCCTGCGATTGCGATCCCTGCCTGAATCAGCTCCTGCATTGCCTCAACATATTCCTCTATATCAACGTTGAATACCGTTTCACCATTTACCATAACCGGCAGACCGGCATTCGGCTGAACCAGCACCGGCAGCTTGGAGCAAGCGAGAATTTCTCTGGCGATACCGGTGATCTGCTTCGGTCCCAAAGAGCAGTTTATGCCCAATGCATCGATGCCAAGGTCCTGAAGAATATTCACCGCAGTCAGAGGATCCGTTCCCATGAGCATTCTCCCGTCTTCCTGGAAGGTAACGGAACAAAAAATCGGCAGGTCACAATTCTCTTTTGCAGCCAGTACCCCAACCTTCATCTCATAAATATCCGTATAGGTTTCGAAAAATACAAAGTCCGCACCGGCTTCCACTCCCGCGAGAATCTGTTCTTTATAAATATCATAGGCTTCCTCAAAGGACAGGTCACCGACAGGTTCCATCAGTCTTCCAATGGGAGCCACATCCAGCGCAACAAATCGTTCTCCGCGGAAGCTCCCCTGTGCCTTCTCTTCTTCCGCGACATGGTTGGCCGCTTCCTTGGCGAGCTTAACAGCCTGGGTTACTACTTGCTTTACTGTGTACCCTGTATTTTCCAGCTTATATCTGTTGCAGCCAAAGGTATTAGAAGAAACAAAGTCGCTGCCAGCCCTGAAATAGGCTTCATGAATCTCCCTTATGATCTCAGGATTGGTGAAACTGAGAAGCTCAGGAAGTTCTCCGACCTGTAAGCCATATTTCTGCATCATCGTGCCCATGGCACCATCACAAATAATAATTTTCTTACCCAATAGATCTGTTATTTTCATAAACTTCTCTTTCACCTCGTTTCTTTTCGCATTAATTCTGAAGCTTTCTAATATTTTCTATATTACTGATAATTCTTTTTGCTGTATCCGGCTTGTTCATGGTATACAAATGGATTCCCCGGGCCCCCCATGCCATCAGATCGATAATCTGTTCGATGGCGTAGGCTTCTCCGGCTTCCTTCAGTGCCGCAGGGTTATCCTCATAGCGGTCTAAAATCCTGCGGAATTTTGGGGGAATATTACAACCGGCGAGTTTCGTGATCCTCAGAATCTGATTCTTATTCAGCACCGGCAGAATGCCTGCCGATACGGGGATACTGATCCCTGCAATATCCAGCTCATCCATGAATCGATAAAACCGCTCATTATCGAAGAACAGCTGTGTGATAAGAAAATCAGCACCGACAGAAACCTTTTCCCTTAAATATTTGATATCCTTTACGATACTTTCACAGTCCACATGCCCTTCAGGATAGCAAGCAGCCCCGATACAGAAATCCCCCTCTGCCTTAACCTCTTTGATCAAGTCTGCCGCATGCTCATATTGGAGAGGATTTGGAAAATCATTCTCCGGATTTTCCGGAATGTCTCCCCTCATGGCCAAAATATTCTCTAAATTGTTCCTGCGCAGATCTTCAAGGGTTTCCTTGACCTGCTTCTTCGTAGACGAAATACAGGTTAGGTGTGCAAGACTTTCAATGTGATATTCATTTTTTATTTTGGATGCGATTTCAACCGTCCTGTCTTTGGCTTTTCCTCCAGCACCATAGGTTACACTGATAAAATCTGGGTTAATATCCTTCAGCTCATCCAGTGTTTTGAAAACCGTCTCCACCGGGGAATCCAATTTGGGCGGAAATATTTCCAGCGAGATCACCGTCTTCTTCGTCTCAAAAATCTCCTTTATTTTCATATCCCTTCTCCTTTTATTCCTTCATGGCTTCTGCTGCATTTCGCAATGCCTCATTTCCATAAAACACCTCCGCCAGGTATAAGCCTTGCGGCGGCGCAGTATGACCGGCCAACTGTCTGTCTTTGCTTTTTATGATTTCAGGCAGCGCATCAGGGTTTTTTCTTCCAAGTCCTACGTCGACCAATGTGCCGACAATAATTCTGACCATATTATACAGAAATCCATCACCGATTACTTCAAATTTCACTTCATTATTCTCAAGTGATCCCAGTCGAACACTGTGAATCGTGCGGACGGTGGATTCCAGTACCTTTCCGCCTGCAGCCTGAAAACATTTGAAATCTTTGGTTCCGATTACATGACTCGCCGCCTGTCTCATTGCATCCACATCCAGCCTTCTGCCGACCTGATAGCAGTAATTTCTTCGAAAAGGGTCTGGCCTCTGTGAATTCAATATCTTATATATATACTTTTTCCCTATTGCATCAAACCTTGCATGGAACTCAGAGGGCACTTCTTCAGCCGCCAGAATGGCGATTTCACCAGAGGCCTTTCTGCTCTTTTCCGACGCTGCAGAAGCAAATATTCCGTTTGCAACCATAGGAATTTTCTCCGTAGGAATGCTGAATTCCGCTGCGAAGCTTGCTCTCTGACCATAGGCATGAACGCCGGCGTCTGTTCTGCTCGTACCATTGATCTGAATCGGTTGCGCACAGACGATGCTGAGCACTCGCTCCACTTCTCCCTGGGCGCTTCTTTGATCGGGCTGTTTCTGCCATCCGCAGAAATCTGTGCCATCATATGTAATTGTCAAAAGAACATTTTTCATCGCTGGTTTTCTGCTCCCTTTTAACAGTTCAGTCATGGCTGGCAAGCCCGCTTCCACCGATTGGAATCGTATCACCGAGATAGGTGGGTTCTGGTTTTATAATCATTTTTAGAAAATCTTTATCTCTTGCCAATATTTCGCGAAGATCGCGATATTGCTGCCCTGCATACGTCCTCGGCGCAGGCACTACGCCGTAACCCTCTATTCCAAATCCCCTCGCCGTGTATAGTGCTCTATACTGGTGATATCTCTGGGTAATGATGATTGCCTTTTTCACCTGAAAAATATCCCTTGCGCGATACATGGATTCATAGGTTGAAAAACCTGCATGATCCATAAAGATATCTCCGGACGGAATCCCTGCATTCAGCACATACTTCTTCATGGCATTGACCTCGTCATACGCAATCTGGCCATTGTCCCCACTCAGCAATAACTTTGGCGCCACATCCGCTTTGTACAGTTCAATCCCCTTTTCAAGTCTGTCCTGCAGCATATGATTCGGGGTACCGTCCGGTTTCAGACCCGCACCCAGAACGAGAATACAATCTGCGCCAAGCTCCGCCGCTGCTTCCTCTGTAATCAGATATTCCTCCATGGAAGATTCCATGTACGCACTGACGGCGAGTGGCGTAGCCAAAGCAAGAACAAACAGGATCAGAATGAAGCTTCCCATGGCTTTTCTTTTCTTTTTCTTTCCCATCTCTTACCTTCTATCTGGGGAGCACAATCTGCTTATGATCCTTTGATACACGATACAGAGTAAATTTTCTCCCAATTGCCTGAACATATTCTGCCCTTAACAGATCAGCCAGCTCGTTGGCGGCATCCTTCGAGGCCATTTCGCAGCCCTCCTGAAGTTTTACCTTAACCAACTCCCTCATTTCAAGACCGATTTCCATTTCTTTTACGATGTTGTCCGTTATGCCTGCTTTTCCAATATATACGGTAGGTTCCAGTTCATGTGCCAAACCTCGTAAAAAGCTTCTTTGCTTGCTTGTAATCATTTTACTTTTCCTTTACTGTCATCCTCTCATGAAGATGTCCTCATTTATTTGTATCAGAATATTATACTATCATTTAACTCCTTGCGTCAAATCTATTTCCATTGCAAAATCACAGACTTGGATAGAATAATCAGGAACTCCCGCCCTCTTGATTTTGCACTATTTATAATATTTTGAAAATTAAATAAATAATGATTGATATTCTGCCCTAACAAGTGGTAATATAAGAAAACAGAAATTTTATGTTGGTCCTACAATAATATTGAATACTACTACTCCATTAAACTCATACAACAACATAGAAAGGGGATAACCGATCCGGTTATCCCCTTTCTATGTTCCAGAACTCAGTAAGCCATATAGAAATCTGCCATTACCAAAATTTCCGGCCGAAATAAAATATACAAGGATGCAGAAGCAGCAATAAACGGACCAAGGGGCTGCTCGTCTCCGGCTTTCATTTTCCCTGTAAGCAGTCCGATCGCAAAAATGAAGGCACTGGAGAAAACCGTAAAAATCAATATGATAACGACTCCCTTCAAGCCGAACAGTAAACCGATGGCTGCAAACAGCTTCACATCTCCAAATCCCATCGTCTCTTTTCGGAACAAGAGCTTTCCGATCATGCCCATCAGCAGGAGGCTCCCCCCGCCAATCAGCGCACCGATCAGCTGGGACTGATAGGAGCCATGGAAGGGAATAAAGCCAAAGGCGGTCACTGCCAGCGCAATGACAAACTGATCCGGAATGATCCCATATTTTCTATCTGCAATTCCAATCTGCAGCAAAAGCCAAAGTGTTGCCATTCCCGGTATCGTATAGAGAACTCCTTGCTCCAGCAGCTTTAATGAAGCAGCGGTGAATACAAGAATAAAGACAGCGTTCCACGGTCTTTCTTTCATTCGTACTCCCCACATTTCACGATCCGGCTTCTGATTATAATCGCAGAGCCATTGGGCCGGAATACGGTTAAAGGTATAGACAACGGAAAACCCGGCCAGAATACCCGCTACAATGGAAAAACCAATTTTGATCAGGATTGTGATTGTGTCCACTCGTCCTCCTCCCTTCTACCTCTATTTTAGCAAAAAATTCATGGTCCGACACCTCCTGTTTTTAGCGATAACAGGATCATTTCTGCAAAATCATTGGAATTTTAGTAGCTAATTGGCACTTTTTATCATATTTTATCGATAATATCTCCATCAGCAACATTTTATTTTTAGTTTGATAATTTACATTTCCTGTTTATCACTGTAAAATAAAGGTCATAATATAGCAAAAAAGTAATATTTGTTTCCAATCATGGCATTTGATTCGGTAATGCCGTTACTCTCCCCCGGTTCTTATGAGTTTCCCTCAATTTATTTCAAAGATTAGCGGGTTATGAAGAGGAGCATCTTTATGAAAAAAGTAAATTTAAGTTTTTTGGCGGTAATGATCATTAGTCTCGTCATTATTCTAATCATGAATACAATGGCTATTTTCGCATACCGTGATGAAGTGCTTTCCATTGAGACCCGTAAAGACAATATGCTGAGCTTCAATATTAAATATACCAATCTACAGGATCATCTACGTTCCAATGCGAAACGGTATCTGAGCACCCACGACGAGAAATACAAGTCCGAATTTCTCACCCTGCGCGATCGTTACATGATTAAGGATACCTTCGCCTTGGAATATCGCGTATTCACAAAGGATCAGGCGAATGCAAGCCTAAAAGATATTCTAAACAAAACCGATTTCACCATCTCATCACAAGTCGACTATATCCAGTTTAACAAACAGGAACACAGCACCTATGTTCTATTCTTAAACAATATCCATAAGCTGATCGATCTGTATTCAGGTGCAGTAAATGAAAAGGATATTTCCATCATCTTGAGCCCGGAGTTTGACAGTCTCTACGACATACAATCCCAGTTGATGACGGAGCTGACCAAGAGTTATATTGACAGGTTGAACCAGCAAGAGAATACCGCCCTATCACACCAGAAATTTCTGGAGCGCTCTTTGGTTATCATCTCCCTGCTCTTGCTGTGTTTTGCAACCGCTACTTTCTACTTTATTCTGAGGGAAAATGCATATCATTCTTACTTCAGCAAGCTATATAACACCGTAGTTGAGAATATTGACGGCGGCATCGCAATTCTGGATCAGGATTACCGGTTTGATTACATGAACCCGAAATATAAGGAAATTCTGGGGATCTCAGAAGAAAATCATAAGGGGAAGACCTTACACGATACCTTTGAACAAAATATTGCGGATACCCTTGAAACTGCAACCATGGATTATCTCAGCGGAGAGGGAAAACTGGATCTCATCATTGGAAACAAGAAAAAAAATATTGTTTACAGCTATTTTACCATTGATGATGATCGTGGGAACAACAAATATGTTCATTTGATCCGAGACGCAACAAAAACAGAGGAGCTTCAGGGCCAGCTCAGAAAGCAGCTGAATGAAATCAATTTCTATTCCAAGGCGAAAGACTCCTTTATCGCAAATTTTTCCCACGAAATCAAAACGCCAATCAATGCAATATTAGGGATGGTTCACTTCCTCAAAGGTACCCGGCTGTCGCAAACCCAGAAGGATCTTGTTCGCAAAATTGAAACCTCTTCAGACATTCTTTTGACCATCATCAGTGATGTGCTGGATTTGTCAAAAATCAAAAACAATTCCCTATGTCTCTATCCTTCGGATTTCTCCCTCGAAATGGTAATCAAAAATGTCGAGGATATGTTCTCCAGCCAGCTATCATCAAAAGGGATCGAGTGGCAAACCGATTATGATTTCAGCAACCGTTTATGCCTTCATCTGGACAAGACCAGATTTGTACAGGTATTGGTCAACCTGATCAACAATGCCTGCAAATTTACTGAATCCGGATACGTGAGACTTTCCGTGGAAACCCTTTCCGAAAGCGAAGAAATGGTCCTGCTACAGTTTTGTGTTGAAGATACAGGCATCGGGATTGCCGAAAAGGATATTTCCAAGCTGTTCCAGGAGTTTGAACAGCTGGAAAACCATCTTACGAAACAGCATAAAGGCACCGGCCTTGGACTGTATATCTGTAAGAATATTATAGAAAGCATGGACGGCCGTATGTGGGTCAAGAGCACCAAAGGGCAGGGGAGCAAATTTTATTTTTCCCTTCCTGCGTTAAAATCTCTTGAGGTAAAACTCAGCGCCACCACAAATGTGATCAATACTATCCCATTAGACGGGAACGGCGGAAAAGCACTGGTTGTTGAAGACACTGAGATTAACGCGGAAGTTGCCGTGAAGCTGTTGAATGATGTGAATATCGCTTGCGATACCGTAGCAGATGGTGCATCGGCTGTTGAGATGTGCCGAAAAAGACCGGCTCACTATTATAATGTCATTTTGATGGATATCCACATGCCGATCATGGACGGATATACCGCAGCAGAAATCCTGAAAAAAAAGCTTATGATTACTTCGCCAATTGTCGCACTGACTGCCTCCGATATCAATGATCAAATACGGTCTGAACATGCGGATGTCATTGAAAGCTTTATTTTAAAACCCTTCAAAGCCGCTGCATTTTATAAGGCAATCTCACCTTACTTCCCGCAGGATAAGAATATGTCTCCTTATATCAACCGAAAAAGACCACCCGAGGTGACAGGATCAAGCGAAGGGAAAGAAATGAACGCAAATAATAACGAAACTTTCACAGAGGTGAAGGAGCAAGAACGAAGGGACCCTTTCGCCGGTCGCGAAGATGCCATTAAGAATTTAGGCGGACTGGCATCAATTTATTACAAGCATGTAGAAAAGTTCAAAATAAACTATGCAAACACTGCGGAACATATCGCCGCTTTATTGGCGGAAAAGAACTACGATGAAGCCCGACGTCTGGCCCATTCCATCAAGGGTCTCGGTGGTACGCTGGGAATGCTGGACGTTATGGAATCAAGTTCTGAGCTGGAAAAAGCCATTCAAAAGGGGGACGGTTACGACCTCCGTGTAGAATTGGAAAATTTCGAAATGGAGTTAAAGGCTGCCATCGATGCAATCTAAAGTTGAAAAAGTATTTTCACGAAAACCGCCTCCTTTATGATGCTTCGCATCAAACTCGGTAATAGGTTTCACGGTTTTAGCAGTAGAAATCTACAAATCAGAGATTTGTGATTTCCTTGCATAAGTTCGCCGACAATTTGCATAGCAAATTGGGCGAGCTAGTATTAGAAAATACTTTTTCAATTCGTGTGTTATTTCAATCCCCAAAGCTCTTCGTCTGTAGGAACGTGATTGTCCTTCATGAAATATGCAATTCTTGAAATATTGATAAGATGCTTGTAATCCAGATTTTCCGAGATGCTGTTGTTGCCCCAGGAACCGCAACCCAGCGTATTGGTCGGAGCCAATCCGTTATAGAAGCTTCCCCCTGCGCTTGTTGCGCAGGTCTGGTTAATCACAAACCTGCTGACGCACAATTCTCTGCCTGCATATTCGATATGCTCCTTGTTATTAGAATGGATGGATACGCTGTGACCCTTACCTTCCTCCTCCAGATTGGCACGAGCAATTTCAACGCCCTCTTCAAATGTCTTGTATTTGAACGCCGTTAGAACCGGACACATCTTTTCCTTTGCAAGAATATCATCTTCGCCGCTTCCGTCAGCCTCTACAATGATCACCTTTGTTTCTTCCGGAAGGGAGATCCCGGCAAGACCGGCGATTGTCTTTACAGATTGCCCCACGGCATGACGACTCATCGCTCCATCAATAAACATAGCGGCTCTCAGAGCTTCCTTGTCCTCTGGTTTTGTAATCACAAAGGCACCGTTCTTTTCAAATTCCTTAAGCATTTCTTCATATCTGGACTCGGGCATAATGATGGACTGTTCACCGGAGCAGATGATGCCGTTGTCAAAGATTCTTCCGGTGATGATCTGTGGAGCCGCCGTCTCGATATCCGCATCGGTATCGATAATGCACTGCACATTTCCCGCACCGACACCAAGGGCCGGCTTTCCGCTGCTGTAGGCAGCCTTCACCATACCCATTCCGCCGGTGGCGATAACGATATCAGCGCTGGCGATCAAATTTTTTGTGTTTTCTCTAGACTGCTGATCCAATATCTGAATCAGATGTTTCGGCGCTCTCAGTTTGTCCAGCTCCGCGTTGATCATCTCGATTGCTTTTGTACTGCATCGAATTGCCTTATGGTGCGGCGTGATAATAATAGCATTTCCGCCCTTTAGTGCAAACATGGCGTTGCTCATAGGAGTTACGATCGGATTTGTGCAGGGTGTAATCGCGGCAACCACACCGATGGGCTTTGCGATTTTGGTGATCCCCGTTGCTTCATCTCTTTCGATGATCCCTTTCGACTTCTTGCCTTTCAGACTGTTCCAAATGATCCGAGCCTTCCCCTTGTTCTTGGCAAGCTTATCTGCAACAACGCCCATTCCCGTTTCATCCACTGAGATTTCAGCAAGGTATTCTGCGTTGTCATGAACGACCTTAGCAATGGTCATGACGACTTCATCGATTTGCTCCTGCGAGAACTCCTCGTATTCCTTCTGTGCTTTTTTAGCCCTCTCAATATATTCATCGATATAAGCCTTACTATTCATTTCCATTTTTATTTCCTCCTACTAGACCATCTTAGTCGGGTCGACAAATCGATCAAATTCCTCTTCCGTAAGGATTCCCAAATCAGCTGCAGCCTGCTTCAGCGTCAGGTTCTGCTTGTAGGCTATCTTTGCGATTTCGGCCGCCTTTTCGTAGCCGATATGGGGATTCAGCGCCGTTACCAACATCAGCGACGATTCCAGATTGCTCTTTATTTTCTCTTCGTTGGGCAAAATTCCAGCAGCACAATTCTTTTCAAAGGATTCCATCGCATCAGAGAGCAGACGGATGGACTGGAGCATATTGTAAATCAGAACCGGCATATAAACATTCAGCTGGAAATTCCCCTGAGAAGCCGCCAAGCCCACCGCCGTATCGTTGGCCATCACCTGACAGCATACCATAGTCAGCGCCTCGCACTGGGTTGGATTGACCTTGCCTGGCATGATGGAGCTGCCCGGTTCATTTTCAGGGATCGTTAATTCTCCGATCCCACATCTCGGCCCGCTGGCAAGCCAACGGACATCGTTTGCAATCTTCATTAAATTCGCAGCCAGTGCCTTCAGTGCGCCGTGGGTATAAACCAAAGCGTCCTTGCTTGTAAGGGCATGGAACTTATTCGGCGCCGTAACGAATTCCGTCCCTGACAGCATCGATATTTTATCCGCTGCTCTTACGCCGAACTCGGGATGCGTGTTCAAGCCAGTGCCGACTGCCGTACCGCCCAACGCGATCCCCTTGACATAGTCCAGACTGCTATGGATCATGCTTTCCGTCTGTTCCAGCATAACGAGCCAGCCGCTGATTTCCTGTCCTAGGGTCAATGGCGTTGCATCCTGCAAATGCGTTCTGCCGATCTTTATAATATCCTTGTTTTTCTCACTCAAATCGCGGAATGTCTCTTCCAGGCGATACAGCGCCGGATAAAGGCGACCTTCGATTTCCATAACCGCAGCGATATGCATGGCTGTCGGGAAGGTGTCATTGGAGCTCTGCGCTTTGTTAACATGATCGTTGGGATGGATCACCTTTTTCCCGAGGATCTCATTGCCACGGTTTGCGATCACTTCATTAATGTTCATATTTGTTTGCGTCCCGCTCCCGGTCTGCCATACCACCAGAGGGAACTGGTCGTCCCACTTGCCCTCGAAGATTTCGTCGCATGCAGCAGCAATGGCATCCGCGATGGCTGCATCCAATTGACCCAGCTCTTCGTTGACAAGTGCCGCAGCCTTCTTTAATAGGGCGAAGGCTCGGATGATTTCCAACGGCATTCTTTCTGTCCCAATTTCAAAATTTTGAAGGCTTCTCTGTGTCTGGGCTCCCCAAAGCTTATCTGCTTCTACTGCAATTTCTCCCATGGAGTCACGCTCGATCCGATAACCCTTTAACTCATCCTTGCTCATTTAACAATCCTTTCTCCGGTTCCCGACGGCTTACTTATTCAACCAGGCTTCCCCTGCGGCTTTTGCCACAGCATCGGCAACACCGGGGTGAAATACACTCGGTATGATATACGCTTCCGTTAATTCATGGTCCGGAATGATCCCCGCGATTGCATAGGCCGAGGCCACTTTCATTTCTTCTGTAATCCTGGCCGCTCTTACCGCCAAGGCTCCTTTAAAGATTCCCGGAAAGGCTAATACGTTATTGATCTGATTCGGGAAATCAGATCGCCCGGTTCCGATGATCCTTGCGCCGGCCTCTTTTGCTAACTCGGGCATGATTTCCGGTTCCGGATTCGCCATGGCAAAGATGATAGGATTTAAGGCCATGGTTTTTACCATTTCCACAGTAAGCATTTTGGGTCCCGATACTCCAATAAACATATCCCGGCCATGTACTGCGTCGGCCAAACATCCCGTAAGCTCATTATGATTTGTTATCTCAGCCAGCTCCAGCTTGCTCGGTGTCAAACCCTTCGCGGACTTTGATATAATTCCCTTGGTATCACAAATAACGATGTCTTCCACCCCTAAAGCCATTAGCATCTTAACGATGGCCATCCCCGCAGCGCCTGCGCCGTTGATGACGACCTTGATCTCTTTGAACTGCTTATCTGCGAGCTTCAACGCATTGATCGCGGCAGCGGAAACAACGATTGCCGTTCCGTGCTGATCATCGTGGAATACTGGTATATCTACCAGCTCCTGCAGCCTTCTTTCTATTTCAAAGCAGCGAGGAGCCGAAATATCTTCTAAATTGATGCCTCCCAAAGTAGGAGCAATATTCTTTGCAATCTGGATGATCTCCTCCGTATCCTGGGTTTCCAGGCAAATAGGAATCGCATCAATATCGGCAAAGGCTTTGAAGAGGACAGCCTTTCCCTCCATAACCGGGATTGCAGCCTTCGCTCCGATATTGCCAAGTCCAAGGACGGCGGAGCCATCACTGAGTACCGCAACGGTATTGCCCTTTGGCGTATATTTGTAAACCAGCTCAGGGTCTCTGTGAATCTCTCTGCATGGTTCTGCAACTCCGGGCGTATAAGCAATGCTCAGGTCATCCTTGTCCTTCAAGGGAACCTTACTGACCATAGCAAGCTTACCTTGATGCTTTGCATGGAGCTTTAACGACTCTTTGTAATAATCCATATTTCCTCCCATGTCTAACCGTTAAGTGCCGCATCAATCAATGAGCGGCACTTTTTGTTTTTGATCTGTTATTTCTTCCAGGAACTCTTCAAGTCCACGATCTGGTTGAAAACTTTATCGTTATCATTGGTGAGTAGCTCGTCTGCAATATAATAGCCATGTCGGAAGAATTGATACCGCTCTCCCGGCTTCGCATCCTTCAGCGCGGGTTCCGCAAAAGCCTCAAAGGTTCTCATGGAATCGGGATTCAGAATGTTTTCCCCGTTTTCGTCCTCGATCATCAAATAGCTGTAGGCTCTGATGGTTATCTTTTCGGCTGTCTTTGCATCGACCCAGTGAATCGTCCCCTTCACCTTCCTTGCATCGAAGCCGCTTCCGCTTCGCGTAGAAGGATCATAGGTACACCTCAGCTCAATCACCGTTCCGTTCTCATCCTTTACCATGTCCTGACAGGTGATAAAGTAGGCTCCTTTAAAGCGCACCTCATTGCCTGGGTATAACCGGAAATATTTCTTTTCCGGGATTTCCATAAAATCGTCGCGTTCCACATAAAGTTCTCTTGAAAAGTGAACCCTTCGCGTCCCTTTCGTTTCATCTTCCTTGCTGTTTTCAATCTCCACCAGTTCGTCAATACCTTCTGGATAGTTGGTAATTACAACCTTTAGCGGGTTCATTACCACCATACGGCTATCTACCTTATCCTTCAGATCTTCTCTGATGCAGTGCTCCAGCAAGGCGATGTCAACCATGCTGTTGGCTTTGGAAACACCGATTCTCTCGCAGAAATCACGGATTGCTTCCGGTGTAAATCCTCTTCTGCGCAGTCCGGCTATGGTAGGCATTCTTGGGTCATCCCAGCTTTCCACATTACGGTTGTCCACCAGCGCCTTCAAATATCGTTTACTCATGACCGTGTTGGTCAGGTTTAATCTGGCAAACTCGATCTGCTGAGGAGGTTCGTTCCATTCCAGCTCTCTCAGCACCCAGTCGTAAAGCGGTCTGTGGTCCTCGAACTCAAGTGTGCAGATGGAGTGGGTAATGCCCTCGATGGCATCCTCGATAGGATGAGCATAGTCGTACATCGGATAGATGCACCATTTGTCCCCCGTATTGTGATGCTCTGCATGGGTGATTCTATATATGACAGGATCTCTCATATTGATGTTTGGAGAGGACATATCGATCTTTGCGCGCAGTACCTTCTCCCCATCTTGATAAACCCCTTTTTTCATGTTCTCAAATAGCTCCAGATTTTCCAACGCAGTTCTGTTTCGATATGGGCTTTCCTTCCCCGGCTCCGTCAGCGTGCCTCTATGCTGCTTAATCTCTTCCGCAGACAAGTCGCAGACATAGGCTTTTCCCTTTTTAATCAAAGTAATTGCGCATTCATACATTTTATCAAAATAGTCGGAGGCAAAGAAAAGCTTGTCCCATTGAAAGCCCAGCCATTTCACATCCGCCTCAATGGATTCCACATATTCCGTATCTTCCTTCACCGGATTGGTGTCGTCAAAACGCAGATTACATTTGCCGTTATATTTCTGTGCTGTGCTAAAATTCAAGCAGATGGATTTGGCATGTCCAATGTGGAGGTAGCCGTTTGGCTCTGGGGGAAATCTGGTGTAGACCCTGCCACCATAGGTTTGACTTTCTAAATCCTTATCTATTATAGTATGAATAAAATTCGATGATATCTGTTCATTGGCTGCTTCCGTTTTTTCGATTTCCGCCATTCGCTCTTCCTCCTTGAAAATTTATCATTTAATTATACCATTTTATAATATTATGTGCAAAAGTCTTTTGACCTAAAAATTTTCTTGATATTTTATCAATAAATTGCTAAAATAGTAGAGAAAAAAAGGTGGTGATTACAATGGACACAATTGATTCCAAAATTCTAGAAGTTTTACAAGAGAATTCGAGAGTTTCCATCTCCGACCTGAGCAAACAGGTGAATCTATCTTTGTCGGCCGTCAGTGAAAGGTTAAAGAAACTGGAGGCTTCCAGTATTATAGAAAAGTTTACCGTGATTCTGGATTCCAAAGCTCTTGGTCAGGAATTGACCGTGCTGATGAATCTCAGTCTGGAAAATCCGCGGGATACCGGGGAGTTCTTTGAGATGGTAGGCAAGGAAAACGAAATCCTTGAATGCCATTACGTAACCGGTGAGTACGATTACATCCTCAGAATTACAACAAAGAATACGGCAACCTTGGAAGCGTTGATGAACCGGATTAAATCGATTCCGGGTATCAAGAGGACTCAGACCAACGTCGTCCTTTCCAGCTTAAAGCATTTATACAGCGTATCTCCGGTCATGATGGAAAAATAGGTCTAAATAAAGCACGTAAAAGGCAAATTCCTTAATTGTGAATTTGCCTTTTTATTTAGATATAACATTTTAATTCATTAAGCAAATAGCAATAGCTTTTCGGCTATATCCTGTTTCCTATAGCTCCAGAACAATATACACTTAGAGAAATCTGAATCACACTAAAAATAAGAAATTCCAAAGTTGCTAGGTACCATTCTCCTAAGATTATTACTTGAAAAATTATGCTAATAAAGAATATACCGCCCATTAAAGCAGAGAAAAGCCACGGACGATTGCTATTTTTCTTGAAACTGAAAAATGCAGCCATAATATTACCCAAGCCAAATACAACTATTGCAATTATACCAGGAACAAACCAACTTTCAAAAGGAACTTTTAGTATCCACTCCCGAGGAAATATAGAAAATACCATTTTTGAACTTATCATCATTATCCCTGTACAAATAGCACCTACTGCTAAAATCAAATCATAAATCCCTAACAAATTCATCCTTTTATTCACTTTGGCAATCCCCCTTAACTGATAATATATGTTAATACTTATATTGTATTATTTTTCAATTATATACCAATAATTATCGTATGTCAATAAATATTTATCGATATACAATAAATCCGGAGAGGGTTCATCTGTCAAACCAAAGATTAATTTGCCAAACGGGGTGTATCTCAATGATGAGATACACCCCGTTTATTCAGTATTAATCAAAATTAAGTTTTATCGTTCTACGATCAATGAAGTTCCCATTCCGCCGCCGATACAAAGAGTAGCTAGGCCGTATTTGGAGTCTCTCTTTAACATTTCATAAATCAGCGTGATCAGGATTCTTGCGCCGGAAGCTCCGATTGGATGTCCCAGAGCGATGGCTCCACCGTTCACATTCAGCTTTGCAGGATCGATTCCCAAGTCTTTTCCCACTGCTACCGACTGTGCGGCAAATGCTTCGTTTGCTTCGATGAGATCCATGTCATTGATCGTCAACCCCGCTTTGTCCAAAGCACTCTTGGAAGCAGGAACAGGACCGATTCCCATGATGGTTGGGTCTACTCCTGCAGATGCATAGGAGGTTACTTTACAAAGATAGGAAAGCCCAAGCGCATCTGCCTTTTCCTTTGACATGACGATCAGCGCCGCACCGCTGTCATTAATGCCGGAAGCATTTGCCGCAGTAACGGCTCCATCTTTCTTAAATGCTGGCTTTAATTTTGTAAGTCCCTCTGCTGATGTTCCGAACTTCGGATATTCATCCGTGTCAAAAATGATGGGATCACCTTTCTTCTGTGGGATTGGAACCGGAACAATTTCGTCCTTGAATTTTCCGGCTTTCACAGCAGCTTCAGCCTTATTCTGGGAGACGGCTGCAAACTGGTCTAGTTCTTCTCTCGTCAGGCCCCACTGTTCCACGATGTTTTCAGCAGTGATACCCATATGATATTTGTTGTACGCGTCCGTTAGTCCGTCATGAACCATAATGTCGACCATCTTTGCGTCGCCCATTCTTGCGCCCCATCTTGCAGCAGGCATAATGTAACCGGACTGGCTCATGCTTTCAGCGCCGCCGGCAAGGATACAGTCAGCATCTCCCGCTTTGATGATCTGAGCAGCAAGTCCTACCGTTCTGAGACCGGACCCGCAAACCTTGTTGATTGTCATTGCGGGCACTTCCTTTGGAACCCCAGCAGCCATAGCAATCTGTCTTGCAACATTCTGACCGAGACCGCCTTGAAGAACGTTCCCCAATAAAACTTCGTCGATGATCGCAGGATCGATCCCCGCTCTTTTAATCGCTTCCTTCGCTGCAATGGAACCCAACTCTACTGCGGTCAAGTCCTTAAGCGCTCCGCCAAAGCTGCCGATTGGAGTTCTGGCCGCACTTACAATTACTACTTCTCTCATTGTACTCCTCCTATTTCATTCACCATATTATTATCGGATTATATTAGTCAAAAATAACATTATACAGTATACAGGGGCAGAGGGTATCCTACGCCCCTTTTTCCTTAGACTCTATAATAATATCATGAATTTCGAAAAAAACAATACCTTAACAAAAAGTCGAAAAATTCAAATTTAGGCAATAAATTTTAGTAAAACCACTTTTTCGGAGTAATTATTTCTTAAAATAGATGATTTTTTGTCATTTTATAGTTATTTTTTTCACAAGGTTTTTAAAAAAATAAATAACGCCACGATATAAATTATGGCATTATTTCTATTTTGCCGTATTTATTTGCTAGTCTTATATGTCTTCCTTGAATATTGCGATATGACTTTCCACTAGTTTGACAGGTTTATACGAAAGCTTCGCCTTTCTTAAACCTGGGATGCCCATATCCTCTTCTCTGTTGATAAATTTCACATTAGACGCCACATGCTTACAGAACTCATTGTTGATTAATTGGTAAAGACCACGGAAAGCGGTATTCGCTTTTTCCACATGAACCGTTACGGTATTTCCATTAATCATTCCCCCGATACACAGCGCCTCGATCTTTCCGTCGATAAGAATAGCCGCAGTCAGATATCCCACCGCTTCAATATTATTGAAAACATCAACCATGGCACGCTCCTCCATTTTCAGAAGCTCCATTTCGTGCTCCGGCAAATTCTTTCTTTCGTTGAACTCTCTGATGAACTGCATCGCTTTATCCGACATCCCAGATGTTAACATCACATATTCATATTGATAGTGATTCAGAAAGAAATTCAGGTGGTTTTTTTTGCTGTGGTATTCTCTGCCTTTCAGCTCGATCAAGTCCTGTGTCCGATAAACATAATCATAATTGGGCCGGTCATCAAAGAATCTAAATTCTCCCGGACAGGCCTCCTCCAGAATATCCATCATGTGAAAAGGCATCAGTCGAATGCTGAATATGTAGCCTTTTGATTCGAATATTCTCTTAGCCTCCTTGATGGTCGCATGCAATGCCATCGGATCATAGGCCCCGTTTTTGGTGAGAGGCGGAAACAGGAAGGGTTCCTTTTTGTCGGTTTCAAGGTGACTGAGTCCGGCAATACATAAATAATCGCCAATGATCTGCCAGCTGAAATTGTTTATATTTCTCCACATGTACAGGGAGGTGAAGGAAAGTCCGGAAGTGCCATATTCAAAACCTCTTAGGTAGTCCTCAAGGATAGACCTTTCCTCGGTCGTGATTCGGTTCTCGAGCATGAACATATATTAAGCCTTTCTACATTTCATTAACGCTGAAAATGATGAGGGTTTGATTATTTCACCAGCGCGGAAATCTGTTTAAAGCCGGGTTCCTTTGCTCCTCCGCATAATTCAAATAGGATGGATTCACAGGTTGTGCCGACGGCACCTGCATCACCCATTCTACGCTGGGAATATTTTTTATCCGTGTTGCTTCTTGACGAAATACAATCGTTGGCAACAAAGACAGTATACCCTTTTTCCAGTAAATCAATCACCGTCTGCTGCACACAAACATGGGCTTCAATCCCGGCGATAATCACTGTCTTTCTGCCAAGCTTCTCCAAAGCTTCCACAAAGGCCGGTTCGCCCATGGCGCTGAAGCTGGTCTTTTCAACGGGCAGAAGTTCAGAATCTCCGATTTCTTCATCGATCTTTTCGGTCAATGCTGAAGCGATTGCGGAAACCGTTGGCCCCAATCCCTTTGTGTATTGTTGTGTGATAATGGTCGGGACTCCAAGGATTCTGCAACCCTTGACAAGCTTGACAGCAAGGGCCTCCAACTCCACGCTATTTTTCATGGCAGGCATAAGCCTCTCCTGAAAATCAATCCCCACCAGTACAGCATCTTCTTTCTTTAGCCTTAATACTTGATTCCCCATGACTTGACCTCCTCGATTAGTTTAAAACTCGTTAAATCATAGTGCAACGGAGTAATCGTCGCATACCCGTTCTGCATCGCTATGACATCGATGTCCTCCGGTAAATCTTCATAGAACACCGGCGTTCCGGAATACCAGTATTCCATTTCACCGTTATCATTTTTTTTCGGTTCAAACCATTCTTCATATTCTCTGGCGCCGAGTCTGGCTATCTTTAAGCCCTTTATTTCAGATGCCGGAAGATTCGGTACGTTGATATTCAAAACGGTGTTTGTGTCGATTTTCCCCACTGCCGCCTTAACCGTTTTCACCGCCAGCTTGCAGGCGACTTCAAAGGTAAGCGGATGATGATCATTTACCGACACGGCGATTGCCGGAAGACCACAGATGCATCCCTCAATTGCAGCA
This sequence comes from uncultured Bacillota bacterium, assembly GCA_927441425.1. Classification (GTDB taxonomy): domain Bacteria; phylum Bacillota; class Clostridia; order Peptostreptococcales; family Anaerovoracaceae; genus Anoxybacterium. The sequence continues at coordinate 155,129 of CAKMKG010000003.1, forward strand.
GAAACAGTGCCGGAGTAAAGCGTATCTGTTCCATAGTTCCCGCCGTGGTTGATCCCCGAGCAGACCATATGAATCCGGATTCCTTGCTCGTTTAGCATTTTAAGACCCAGTTTTACACAATCGGCAGGAGTTCCTGTGATTTCCCATGCTTTTTTTGCATTGGGAAATTCCACCTCGCGCATGCTAATCGGTTTTCCGACGGTAATTCCATGCCCGCAGGCGCTCCGCTGCGTATGGGGTGCACATACGTAAATATTCGCGATCTGCGACAAAGCCCTTGCAAGCTCTTTGATTCCTTTTGCGCCAATCCCGTCATCGTTGGCTACTAATATATTCATTATGACCTCCATTTTTTCATTATTTATTTATTATACCACCGGTTTGCGTTTTTTAAAAGCACCTCGCGAAGACCTTGAAAAAATCAGTATATTCTGATATGCTTACTTCATATTTGTGTAGACAGCAATTACCCCGCATAAATATTCCAGCTGTTTCTGGTCTTGAGAAAGGGGGCATATTTTTGAACAAGAAACTAATTCAAAAAACAAAAGAATCACTAGCTTCTGTCTTGCCTATCACAATGATCGTTCTAATACTGAATTTCACAATTGCTCCTATGCCCTTTGTCGTACGCGGCCTGTTTATAATAGGCGCATTTATGCTTGTTTTGGGTATGGGTTTATTTACCTTGGGTGCTGATTTGGCGATGATGCCCATGGGGGAGCAAATCGGTGGCGAGCTGATGAAATCCCGTAAGCTGTTCCTTTTAATCGGAGCAACGTTCCTGATGGGAATCTTGATCACAATTGCCGAGCCGGATCTCCAGGTTCTGGCGGAGCAGGTACCGTCGGTGCCGAATCGGATCATCATTCTTTGGGTCGCTGTCGGCGTGGGCATTTTCATTGTATTTGCCCTGCTGCGGATTCTATTCCAATGGAGGTTGTCTTATCTGCTTATCGCCATGTACCTGGCAGTCTTCATTTTGGGTGCCTTTATACCTCAGGATTTCCTGGCAGTTGCCTTTGATTCGGGTGGGGTTACCACCGGACCCATCACCGTACCGTTTATTCTCGCTTTGGGGGTTGGTGTTTCTTCCGTACGTGGCGGAAAAAGTTCCCACGACGACAGCTTCGGTCTTGTAGCTTTCGGCTCCGTCGGACCAATTCTGGCGATCATGATCCTAGGCATATTTTATAATAATTCCTCTTATCATCAAGAATCAAGGGGAATGCCTGTCGCGAAGGATATATTTGATCTTCTTCGGCTCTTTTCGGAAGGCTTGCCGATCTATATGAAAGAGGTAGCCATTGCACTGTTGCCGATTATCATCTTCTTCGCTCTCTTCCAACTCTTTGCTTTAAAGCTTCCTAATAGTCAGTTGATCAAAATATCCATCGGAAGCCTTTATACTTTCGTCGGTCTGGTGCTTTTCCTGACAGGTGTGAAAGTGGGCTTTCTGCCGGCGGGCGCATACATCGGAGAATTCGTTGGGGATATGCAATACAATTGGATCCTGATTCCCCTTGGAATGATCATGGGTTTCTTTATCGTGAAAGCCGAGCCAGCTGTCCATGTTTTAAATGATGAAGTCGAATATATCACCGGCGGGTTCGTTTCAAAAAATGCCATGCTATGGAGTTTGTCCATCGGAGTTTCCATCTCCGTGGGCCTTGCCATGCTCCGCATTCTGTTTGCGATTAATATTTTTTATATTCTCATCCCAGGCTATGCCATCGCTCTGGGATTGACCTTTTTTGTACCGAAGATTTTTACCGCCATCGCATTTGATTCCGGCGGTGTTGCCTCGGGTCCTATGACAGCAACTTTTCTTTTACCCTTTGCCATGGGAGCTTGTGAAGCGGTAGGCGGAAATATTCTTACCGACGCCTTCGGGGTTGTCGCAATGGTGGCCATGACTCCCCTGATCACCATTCAGATTATGGGACTCATTTACAATCTCAAGATCAAACATACGGCAGAAGAAGAGGCCGAGGTCATGGAAGAGATTGCAGACGACATCGAAGAGGAAGAGGAAGCGTTCGAATGGATTGGACAGAGCTGCGATGTTTCGGATTACTATAATTGGCCGGAAAATCAAGAATTTGTAGAAAACTTAGAATGGAGTAATGAACTTCGGGAAGAAAAGCTTTATAATGAGATCACTGAAGATAATGATTATATAGATTTTGAAGAATTGGAAAAACTGGTACTGCCTGAGGATTTTGACATTCCTCATAGGGAACAGGAAAGGAATACTGGAGGAGGACAAAATGGATGACCTGAAACATCCTGCTGTGAAGCGAATAAAACTGCTTGTCGCCATCGTGGACCGCGGCAATGGGAATGATGTTGTTGAAATTTTAAGGGAGAGCGGTGTTACCTATAATATGATTTCCCCTGCTTATTGCGCCTCGGGCTCAGATATTATGGACTATCTCGGTTTAAGCAATCCGGAGCGGGATTTGGTCATTAGTGTGGTAACCGAGGACAAGGTTGATGGTATTTTAAAGAAAGTATTGTATAAATTAGATCTGGATGAACCGGGTAACGGATATGCGTTTACCATACCCATTACCGGAGTCAGCGGGCCTTTGGCGCTGCGATATATCTCCGGAATTTATGAATAAGGAAAGAGGTGAATTTACTTGGATAATCAAAGAGAATATGATTTAATCATGACCATTGTCAATCGTGGATTTGCCGATCAGGTGGTCGATGCAGCAAGAGCTGCAGGTGCCCATGGCGGCACCGTATTCTACGCCCGCGGCACCGGCATTCATGAAGTGGAGAAATTCTTTGCAGTTTCGATCCAGCCTGAAAAAGAGGTGGTGTTGAATCTTGTAAAACATGAGGATACCCAAAAAATCATGCATTCCATTGTTGCCGCTGCCGGGCTAAAGACGGAAGGGAAAGGCCTCGCCTTTGTCCTGCCGATTTCCGACGTAGTGGGCATCGTCCACTCGCTGGAAGAAATGGAAGGTGCGAAAAAGGGATAAGAAGAAGCGTTGTAGCGTTCCGTTTACTAAGGTCTGCTGGGGCTCAAGGTACTACCCCAAAACCTCTCCAATTGCGTCATGAATCACGAGATTTGCCCGTTGGTCGTATTGGGTTTCCGATTTGTTGATCAAAACCAGGTTTTTCCCCTGGAAATAGTTGATTAAACCTGCGGCCGGATAGACCACCAAAGAGGTGCCACCCACGATGAGCAGGTCGGAATTGGAGATGGCATCCACTGCTCCGTCCATGACCTCTTGATCCAGCGGTTCTTCATAAAGCACCACATCGGGTTTAATGATCCCTCCGCACTTAATGCATCTTGGAATTTTGCCTTCCGGGTGGTCCTTTGTATTGCTGCTTTCCGGCTTGATAATATAATCCGTACAGTAAAAGGTGTGGCACCGGGTGCAATGATTTCGAAGCACCGAGCCATGCAGCTCAAATACCTTCTTGCTGCCGGCTCGCTGATGCAGTCCGTCAATATTCTGCGTCACGATCGCCTTCAATTTTCCCTGCTCCTCCAGCTTTGCTAGGGCGTAATGGGCCTTATTCGGCTGGACATCAGGACAAAGCAGGTTGTTTCTATAATATTCGTAAAAGTTTTCGGTATGGTTTATGAAAAATGTGTGGCTCAGCATTTCTTCAGGAGAGTGGCCATATTTTGCCTTCGCCCGATACAATCCGTCTTCCGATCGAAAGTCAGGAATTCCGCTTTCTGTTGAAACCCCAGCACCTCCGAAGAAAACGACCCGTTTGCTCTTCTTGATCAATTCCTTTATCCTGCTGTCCATTTTACCACCCCATCTTTCAGTGCAAAAACTAACGATCTCATACGTATCATTCTATCACATTTGAAAAAACAATCAACGAAACTCCGTCAAATTTTTCCAATACCGCGCCGGCATGAAACGTTTTTGGCAGCTGGGATTGATCCGCTCCTGAATTGCGATGGTCTCAAAATATTTTTTCCATAGATCGCGATACTCCCTCTCCCTTTCTCCGAGAAGAGGAAGGTCTTTATCGGTAAAGTTGGAAATATACCAACTGCCGCCTTGTGCAAATACCGCTTTGCTCCTGGCTTTATCATGAATAATAAACGGGTCATTTTTCAGTCGATCGGCAAAATGATCCGCAATAATCTCAAGAATATCATGGTCCGGTTCAATGCGGCAATAAAGGATTTCCTGACCGCTCTCACCTGCCCCACTGTTCTTCAAGGCCTCGAACCGCGCCAAACCCTTGATTCTATGCGTTTCGATGTTAACCCTGTATTCACAGCGCTGAATGTCAAATACGATGGGGTTGCTATGCCGCAGACTGATCCCTGCACCCGCTTTAAACCCTAGCCGAATGTAGGCCAGCAGCTTGTTCTCCTTTTCTTCGTCTGAGGAAAGAAAGACCCGATAGATCCTGCGAAGATCTTCCGTTGAAATTTTCTCGGCAATGGCTTCATATACTCTCGAGGCCTTTTTTTCCTCCGTCTCTATACTGCGGCAGCCGGAAAGCAAGCTGGCCTGATAGTCGTCTTTTCTGTAAATCCCTGAAGCGTTATCCTCATAATAATGTGCGTAAACACAAGATAAAAATCCCTCGAAGGTTCCGTCATAAAGGTAATCAACCATGGGAAATTGACCTCTCTTCTTTGCCATTCTGGTTAAAATCAGCAATCGGAACGGGATAATCGGCAAAAGCGTTCTGTTGATTTGCAATGGGGTTGAACATTGATAATTGAATGTTATCGTCTATTGGCAATAACCTGTTTCGTATGCGATCCGAGGCGAGTACCTCGTTTTTAATATACTCCGGAGCAATATCCGCCCCCCCGTAGTATTTGCCGCAGCAGGTGATAAAAAATCTGGCCCGCTTTACGACAACCCCGATCTTTTTCAGATCATCAAAGTGGATTTTAGCCAATTTCCGCTGTCGTAGGATCCGATATGCGGAGGTCGCCCCTATTCCCGGAATACGCAGAAGTTCATCCAGTGACGCTTTGTTTATTTCCATCGGAAACTTATCAATATTTCGCAACGCCCAGCTGATCTTCGGATCCAGCTCCAGATCCAGAAACGGCGTCTTTTCGTCCAAAATCTCATCTGCAGAAAATCCGTAAAAGCGTAGCAACCAATCCGCCTGATAAAGCCTGTGTTCCCTGGCGAGGGGCGGCGCCGTAAAAGGTGTAGGCAGCAGCGGGGAGTTGGAGATTGGAATGTAAGCAGAGAAATAGACCCGCTTCATCTTGAAGGTGCGATAGAGATCCTCAGAAGTTTTCACGATCTGACGATCGCTTTCAGGCGAGGCTCCAATAATCATCTGGGTGGTTTGCCCAGCCGGCGCGAACTTTTCTTTGCCCCGATTTCTCGATTCCCTTACTGCCAGCGGCTTTCCTGCCAAATCGGTCAAGCTCCCATCCCCGGAAGTGATATTCTCGCCCTCTGGTTCAAGGTAACTCAAATCTCCTCCACTACTCAGGTTTCCCGCACGATAGATATCGTGATTTTTAAACATGGTGCCGGGACCCTTCAGTTGCCTTCGCTCTGTCAGGGTCTGGGTGATCTGTTTCATGGGCGTAAAAATCTGCTTCGGTTTTTTCTGGGGAGCAAGTAAGCTCAGGCTTTCCTTCGTGGGAAGCTCAATGTTGATACTAAGACGATCTGCCAGCAGGCCAATCTGATGAATAAGCTCAGAAGAAACCCCTGGAATGATCTTCGCATGAATGTAGCCTCCGAAGCCGTATTCGTCGCGCAGCAGCTTGATGCAGTTCATAATCCGCTCCGCGGTATAATCAGGCGACACCTCGACGGCAGAGCTAAGAAAAAGGCCTTCAATATAGTTTCGTCGATAGAACTCTATGGTCAGACGGGCCAGCTCTCTCGGTTCGAAGCTTGCCCTGGGTACATCTGCGGTCCGACGGTTTACACAATATTCACAGTCATAGACACATTTGTTTGTAAACAGGATCTTGAGCAACGAGATGCAGCGTCCGTCTGCAGACCAGGAGTGACAGATCCCGGCAGCTGCCGAGTTCCCTATTTTTCCGCTATTGTTGCGTTCTACCCCGCTGGATGAGCAGGACACATCATATTTGGCACCATCGGCTAGTATCTTTAATTTTTCAAAGGTGTTTTCCACTCCAAATCTCCCTCCGCCCAAACAATTAGAACCTATGTTCTTATTATGCTCTTTTTAAAACAAATGTTCAAGGGAAATATTTACGATTGAACTGTTTTATGGTATAATTTAAATTAATTTATACGCTTATTCTTTGCGGTTTCACTCGCTGCGATCCGGAATCGCAGGCATAGATTGATGCCGTCGTTCACATACTATCACAGGAGGATTATTATGGCTGAAATTTTCTATTTCATTCTTTTTGTGGTTGGATTGCTCATGGTGGTGAAAGGCAGCGACTGGTTTGTCGACTCTGCAGTCTGGGTTGCCGAGGTATTCCGCATCCCTTCCATCATCATCGGCGCCACAATTGTGAGCATCTGCACCACACTGCCGGAAACCTTCGTCTCTGGCGCCGCCGCTTTAAAAGGAGAGTCCATCATGGCCGCGGGCAATGCCCTTGGCTCCATCGCTGCAAATGGAGGCTTTATTCTGGCAGTTCTGTTAATCTCTACACGGCCTTTTATTGAGAATCGCCAGGAATTCCTGAAGAACTGTTCCTTTCTCGCTTTTCTTCTACTGTTGCTTTGGGCTATCGGCTTGTTTTTTGGTGAGGTCAGCAAGCCAATGGGCATCGGACTTTTATTTCTTCTTGTCCTGTTCATCATCAGCAATGTGATTTCCGCCAGAAAACTGATGGATCTTGATATACAATATGACATCGTGGACGAGGAAGAGATTTCCAGCCATGCGAATCCCCATACGTCAATGCCTGAAGGACTTGCATATGATGAGTCGGAGAATGATTTTAATCTATCTTTTCAAATGATAATAAGAAAAATCTTTCTCTTCTGTCTGGGCATTTTTTTCGTCATATTTGGCTCCAATCTATTAGTGGACAATGGCATACGCATCGCTGAGATTCTTCATGTTCCGCATTTTATGATCGCGGTGATCTTTACATCCATTGGAACCTCTCTGCCCGAGCTGATCACTGTGATCACATCCGTCAGAAAGGGAGTTTCCAATCTCGGGATCGGAAACATCATCGGTGCCAATATCCTCAATATCCTCCAGGTAATCGGAATTTCGGCGCTGCTGCATCCACTCCCCATCGCAGCTGAGAAAAGTATCCTTTTGTTTCAGTTGCCCTTACTCCTCGTTATGGTCCTGTCACTGATTGGCTTCGGCCTTTTCGGCAAAGGCAGACTGAGCAAATGGGGGGGACTGTGGCTGCTCGCCCTTTATTTTATATTTTTATCCGTTAATCTGTTCAGAGGAGCCGTTCCAATTCTGGGTCCAATGTTATTTTAGTACAAAATCTATAAATATCGAAAGGCGGGAAAAGCATGGAGATACGGAAAACCGCACTCGTTCTTGGCGGCGGTGGAGCAAGAGGAGCATACGAGATCGGTGTTTGGCAAGCATTAAGAGAGCTTGGAATCCCCATACACATCGTAACGGGTTCTTCAGTGGGAGCTATCAACGGCGCTCTTATTGCACAGGATGCCTTCGAACTTTCTGTTACCCTTTGGAAAGAACTCGAAACCTCGATGGTTTTTGACATAGGGATTAAGGATATCCTTGCCAACAATGGCCTCGACAACAGAAAGTTGAAAGAGCTGCTCAATCAGTACATCGATGAGACCGCCATCCGAAAGTCTTCCGTCGAATATGGTTTGGTTACTTTGGAACTTCCATCTTTGACGCCAAAATTTTTCATGAAGGCACAAATCCCAGAAGGAATGCTTGTAGATTACATCCTGGCCAGCTCTGCTCTCTTCCCTGCTATGAAGAGTCATGAGATCAACAGCTTAAAGTATGTTGATGGCGGTTATACAGACAATCTGCCCGTCGGCCTGGCTCTGGATCATGGCGCGACCCATGTCATCGCCGTGGACCTTGATGTGTTTGCCGTCATTCGAAAGCAAAGGATCAATGATGCCGATTTTCTCAGAATCATAGAATGTTCTTGGGACTTAGGCAATATTCTACTCTTTGACAAGTCTAATTCCAGAAGGATCATGAGGCTTGGCTATTTGGATACGCTGAAAGCCTACCAGGTATACGACGGAAGCTTTTACTGCTTTGCAAAGGGGGAATTTGACAAAAGGTATCTACAGGGAATCGAACTTGCCGGCGTAATCTTTGGACTTGATCCTGAATTGATTTATAAGAAATACATTTTTAATATGCACTTGAAAAATGCCGTGGACGCCCATATCAACGCAGCAGAGAAGGAACTACAGACCAATTCCATTACGCTGAAAGAGCTCATTCAGGAAAGCATTCTTAAGGCGAAAGCTACCTTGAATCAAAAAACCTTAATCCTCATCATAGCGCGAAGCCTCAAGGAGTCCGGCGATACAAAAAATATCTTCCTCACAAGACCGGTGATGAAGCTTCTCCGGGAGGAAATTCTCGCAGCCAACTATCTGATTAAGGAATCCCTTATCTAGTACACAAAAACGCCATTGATTACAAATCAATGGCGTTTTACTTGTTCTTATTGTTGCTTGTCCGCTACATTTTCCTCGTAATTTTTTATCAAAAAATTACACAGGTTTTCCGCGGAATTTTGACTGGCATAGATTTCAATGGTAGACCGCAGCAGAGAGATTCGCTCAGGATGCTGGAACAAAGAGAATACAGCCTCATCCAGGGGGAAAGATTTCGTCGCATACAGGGCTAATCCGTTGTTCAGCATAAACTCAGCGTTTCTCATCTCGTGTCCCGGAATCGGGTTAACCATAATCATGGGAAGTCCCTTGGCCATCGCTTCTGAGGTAGTGATTCCGCCGGGCTTTGTAATGATACAGTCTGCAGCATCCATCATTACATCCACGTTGCTCACATAGCCGTATATATCAAATCGCTTTTGGGTGGTAAGGCCTTTGACCTTCTTATACATTTTTTTATTATTGCCGCAGACCACCATCACCTGAAAATCAAAGTTCAGCCGATCCAGCCGCTCTATGGATTCATCGATCTTACCGTAACCCATGCTTCCGCTCATCAGAAGCAAGGTATGCTTATGCAACTCCAGACCCAGCTGTTTCCGTGCTTCAAGCTGATCGATGCGTTCTGAAAATTTCGGGTTGATAGGAATCCCAATGGGAAGCATTTTAGCTGTCTCCAAACCCTTCCTTTTCATCTGAAATTCCAACAAGTCAGTGGGCGTTACATAATAATCCAGATGTCTGGTTTCCTCCCATAAGGGATGCAGGGTGAAATCCGTAACGATACCCACCGTAACCACATCCACCCATTGTCTTTCCTTCATAATATTTACCAGGATTGCTGCCAATACATGGGTACATACGATGACATCCGGATTACTTTCCTCAATATAGTTTTTTAAATCTCTTGCCCAGACCGTATTTGTTATTTTGGGCACGGAATATTTTTTCAGCGGCTTGTTCTTTTTTACAACTATGTCATACAGTTTAGATGAAATCCTCTTTGCATAAGCGGTTGAAAGCAAATACCCCTTTGATACAAGTTCGGAAAGGATTGGTTCAATGTACTCATACGCATCCAGCGTTTCGCAGTCGACTCCTCTTTTCCTGAATTCATTCTCAACGGCCTGTCCCGTTGCATGATGACCTTGTCCGGTCGAAATACTCAAAATGAGTGCCTTCATAAAATTAATCTCCCCTTTTAAAATAATCAATCTCAATCCAGTACACTGCAACCCTTAAATGGTTACAGCGTACTAGTACCTTTAAGATACCATATATTATTTCATTAAGATACCATATTTCATGCAACAGTGGAAGATATTTGCAACCGAGTACTATTTCATAATTTTATCTTCGTCAATACCGATCATAGGCTGATAACAGAAAAATCTCCTAACAGGCGTCCTATACAAAGCGGCTGACAGCAGAACCGCAAGCACGGCCCCTGTACTAAATTGAACGATATTCCATGGAATGCCCAACGCTGCGGCGATAAAGTTTCCGTAAATGACACCCTCTGCAACATAGTAGCCTGCAACCATAATGCATCCCGCCAGAACCATCCCGATGAGATGATAAATGGGAACGCCCAGAATTTTTTTCCCCTGTTTATGGATCGCTTTTAAAATGAATAGTCCCATCACTGCGGCCATGATGCCCTTGACAACCAGTGTCCACGGAGCCCATATTGCATATCCTATGAGGATATCTGCCAAGGCAGAGCCGACACCTGCGGCAACCGCACCGTATTTCCAACCCAAGATCAATACAGAAAGGAAAATGATCGCATCTCCCAGATGAATATAACCATTGCCAAATGGGACAGGTATGATAATTAAGATGGTGGCTACCACTATCATCGCCATCATCAGTCCTGTTAAGATGATTTTTGTAGTCTTTTCTCTGTTTGCTGTCATGATAAATCTCTCCTATGTCGCACGCAATATCCATTGACTCATTTTATTTCCTGTATTATAATACTATCAAATTGTAGTTATTTAAATATGCAATTTTTATTATTTATCTAGGTACAGACAAGTTTTTTAGTCGGTTTCAACGGCGATTTAACGATACTGCTTTAAATTATTTTTATATTTTATAGATACAGTTTAGCACACTGGTCTCTAAGCATGCATATGATTGCACAAGACCTGTGAAGAAGGAGGATTGTAATGAAAGCCATCTTTCCATATTTCCAATACAATTCTGAAGCTCCGCTTTATTTGCAACTTTATCATTACATCAAAACTGCCATCCTTGAGGGCAGCATTCTTCCAATGGAAAAGTTGCCTTCACTGAGAGCGCTATCACATAGTATTGACCTTAGTTTGACCACAATAGAATTGGCTTATAATCAACTTTTGGTAGAGGGATATATTTACAGCAAGCCCCAATCAGGATTTTTCGTTAATAAAATTTCTGCCGGCATGGGAAGTGTCCGCAGGGACGAAGACATGGATCTACGAGAAGTCGTTCCGCTTCAACAAGCAGACTTACTTTCTGATTTTGAGAAACATGGTTATTATGACCTGTCCTGCTTCGATTTTGTCAAATGGAAAAAATGCATCAATCAGGTGCTCACCGAGTATTCCCATCTGCTTCTGCGGGAGGGCGACTCCCAGGGCGAAAAAGCGCTGCGCCAGGAGATTTCCAGATATATCTACCAATCCAGAGGAGTGACCTGCACCCCTAACCAAATCGTCATTGGCGCAGGAACCCAGCAGATCATGGGGCAGCTTTGCACCATTCTCACTAAGATGGGGGTGAAGCATGTCACTGTGGAAGATCCGGGTTATCTTCCGGTGCGAAATATATTCCGCGACCGTGATTTTGCCATAACCTCCGTCCCCGTGGGAAAAGAGGGGATCTCCATCTCCATGCTGCCCGCGAATATTCGGTCTGCAGTCTATGTGAGTCCATCCAATCAGTTCCCCACCGGTTATGTCATGCCCATCGGGAAGCGCTATGAGCTACTGGACTGGGCGACGAAGAACGACAGTATTATTATTGAGGATGATTACGACAGCGAGCTCCGGTATTTTGGCAAGCCGATTCCTTCCCTTCAGGGGCTGGATCGCAATCAGAAAGTTGTTTACCTTGGTTCCTTCTCTACGACGCTGTTTCCTTCCATAAAAATCAGTTATATGGTGCTGCCGGAAAGCATGGCGGCCACCTTTAATACCTTCCGCGGAGACTACACCCAGACCTGTTCAAAGACGGAGCAACTGACTCTGGCGATCTATATGTCAAAAGGCTTATACCAGACCAATATTAAAAAACTGCGAACGCTGTACTCCCAAAAGCTCCAGATCGTTCTCTCCATTTTGAGCAATTGGGGCACGGATTTCATCACGCCGATCAACAGTTCTTCTGGAATCAATATGCTCATCCGCGTGAGAAGCAAAAAATCATCCGCTCTTTTGTGTCAGGAAGCCAGTGAGGTTGGTATCAGCACGCTCCCCATCACTACTTTTACCGAGGCACCGGCGGAAGCTACAGCAACGCTGATCTTTCATTACAATCAGATCCCACTGGAAAAAATGGAACCGGCGCTGAAAGAACTAATCTTAAAATGGCAAGGGGAAGATGAATTGGAATCGGAGGAAATCACTTAGTCAAATAAAAAAAGTGTCTTCGACACGCTCAGCTCCCCTTCCCCTCACTCATGAGGGGTCTACTTTCGTATATGGTAGCTATATCATGTATTCTACGCTTCATTTCTGTGCGAATATGTAACGGCTCTAAACACTCGCATTTATCCCCAAAACTGAAAAGAATATTGTAGTAGTATTCGTTCTCTATGAAAGCAAGCTACTTTCATTTGAATATGCAGACCGCTACGGAAATAAAACCGCACGAACAGCCGAGCCGTATCAGCTTGTATTGAAAGGTAGTCATTGGTATTGGCAAGGGTATTGCCATAAAAGAAATGATTTTCGCTTA
>CAKMKG010000004.1 GCA_927441425.1 uncultured Bacillota bacterium
TTCATCGGCATACTTTACAGAAATAAGCTTTTTCTGAAATTTTTCATTCAGAGCATCACTCACAAATTCCAGTGGATGCTGGGTTTTCTCTACAATTTCCTCAGAGGACAAACCCTGGTCCCGGAAACGTCTGACCACGCTTGTCATGCTTTCCCCAACTTCAATGATGTGCATGTCCGGGTCGTAAAAGCGGATCACGCTCTGGCCCCACGGATATTCCCTGACATCATGAATCAATTCAACACCGTAGTTTTTCAGTTTTTCAACAAACTTCTCAAACTTCTTTTCTTCAAAATATAATTCAAAATTGTTGGACCGGAACATGATTGTATCCTCGCGGTCACCGATGAATTCTCTCCAGCTGTCCTTTGTCTGTAGGCTGAAATCGCCGCCAAAGGTGATGTTTGCGCCAAAGTCCAGAATCACCTTTTGTCCCAGCAGGTCTTCATAAAATTTTCTCGAGCGCTCCATATCCTCAACAACAATTAACGGTAATTTGTATTTCACTATGATCCCTCCTACAGGTTTATCACGAATATGCTACTCTTCATTTTAGTATGATTTAAGCATATTTTACACTGTATGATGCAGTCTGTCCAGTTTCAGAATCTGACTAAACTTTTTTCCAAAGGGTAAATTATCAGTTGACAATCAGGAGAAAAGTGATATCATATTGACTATAATTGATTTATTAGTCAAATAGTTTTTAGCGAGGTAATCCAATGCCGAAAAGGTATACGACAAGCGAAAGAGATTTCATAAAAAAGAGGCTCATGGAGGAGGCAAAGAATTGCCTTGTCCAGTATGGTGTACGAAAAACAACCGTAGATGAGATTGTAAAAAGAGTAAACATACCCAAAGGAACGTTTTATTTGTTCTACGATTCCAAGGAGCTTCTTTTCTATGATGTGTTCAGTTATTTTCATGACGAACTGCATGAAAAGATGCTCTCCGAAATCGCCTCTCTCAATCAGGATATCGATCCCGGCAAGCTCACTCAACTGATATTCAGCTTATACAAACTGGTGGTGGATTCTTTTCTCCTGAAGTTTATCACCGAAGGTGAATTGGAAATGATGCTTCGGAAACTGCCCCCCGAAACCGCGGAAAAGCATACAGAAAAAGATGATTTCAGCATTGAACAGCTGCTCTCCCTGGTTCCGAATCTGAAAACAGACCAAAACCGGGTATTCAGCGCTGCCTTGAGAGGTGTCTTCCTTTCCATGCTTCATAAGCATGAAATCGGCGAGGAGGTTTTCGATGACGCTCTGAAAATCATGATTCATGGAATCGTGATTCAAATGTTTGAAGGGGATAAAGTGTGAAAATATTTTCACACTTTCCGCTAGGGAACCCAACGGCCTTTGGCCTCCGACTCGCTACGCTCACTGCTGTCCGTTTTGCCAGCCAAGCAAGCTTGGGGCAAAAAGGCTATGGTTCCCTTCGGCGCTCGCTTACGCACCTAACCACATTTGCTGAGCTAATGTCTGGTAGGTGCCATACGGAAATTCCCCGGCTTCAGCCGGTAGGAATTTTTCCGTTCGCGAGCTGAGCACCCTCCTTTATCGGCGAGGGGTACCCCCTCTGCACTCCCCGCCTCCATCATAATTTAATTTATGATTGGTAGACGAGGGGTTCAATTAATTATTTGTGGCGGCGCAAAGCGCCGTGATGGAGGCAAGCATGATCAGTGTGAAGAATCTTCAATTCAGCTATACAAAAGCCGCATTTATTGAAGATGTCAGTTTTGAGGTAACTCCCGGAGAGATTTTCGGATTTTTAGGACCATCGGGAGCAGGGAAAAGCACCCTGCAAAAAATCCTGACAGGACTTCTAACAGATTACAGCGGCAATGTTACAGTAAACGGAGAGGAAGCAAAAACCCGTAAGAACAGTTTTTATGAAAACATCGGGGTGGATTTTGAATTTCCGAGTCTTTATGAAAAGCTAACCGCTTATGAAAACTTGAAATTCTTTGCTTCTCTTTACAAAAAACAGAGGGATATCCCTACACTGCTGACCAGTGTCGGGCTGATCAACGATGCAGACAAAAAAGTCTCGGATTATTCAAAAGGGATGAAATCCAGGTTGAATTTTATCAAAGCGCTGCTTCACGATCCCGCCCTGCTATTTTTGGATGAACCCACCTCCGGCCTTGACCCATCCAATTCCCGGGTGATGAAGGACCTAATTCTGTCTGAAAAGAAAGCCGGCAAAACCATCATCCTGACAACCCACAACATGTTTGATGCGACCGAGCTCTGCGACCGGGTGGCTTTTATCGTGGACGGTAAAATAAGGGCATTGGACACACCTCATCATCTGATCATGTCCAAAGGAGCCTCTAAAATAGTGTATACCTATATAGAAAATGGAAAGGAATGTTCCGCTGAAATATCGATGAGCCAAACCTCTGGGGATAAACATCTGATGCAACTGATTCAGAATAATCAGCTCCTCTCCATCCATTCAGGAGAACCAACGCTGAATGATATTTTTGTTGAATTGACCGGGAGGCAGCTGCAATGAGAACGAAAGCCCTTTTTCTCGGCGATGTCCGATTTCAAATCAAATACGGTTTTTATTATATTTACCTGTTTTTTTCCATCCTGTACATTGGGATTTTGTTTGCGTTGCCTCCTCAATGGAGACTAACCGCTGCGATTTTGATGATTTTTTCCGATCCTGCAGCCATGGGTCTTTACTTCATGGGAGCCATCGTCCTTTTCGAAAAGAGTGAACGGGTTTTAAACAGTGTTGCCATTTCTCCGGTGAAGCCCTATGAGTATGTCCTTTCAAAGCTTCTCTCCATCGGCTTTATTTCAACCATCGTCGCCATCGCCATCGGAGTTGCCAGCGATGTGATCACCAAACCGTTTTTCTTCATTACCGGAGTTTTCCTGTGCTCCTGCCTCTTTTCGGCAATCGGGCTTATTTTTGCATGCAGGATTTCTTCCCTGAATCAATTTGTCATCGCAACGATTCCGGCGGAATTGATCATCAACGTACCGGCCATCGCATGGCTTTTCGGGTATCAAAAAAGCTGGCTCCTGTTTCACCCAGGCATCAGCCTGATCGAGCTTCTCCGAGGAAGCAGCAGTGCCTTGCCTGCATTAATTATTTTGATCGTATGGACCTTGTTTTTTGCTGTACTGGCAGAAGGAATCGTCAAGAAAATGCTGAGATCCGTGGGAGGTGTGAAACTATGACGCCATTGTTCCGTTCCTTTGCCATGTTTATCCGTCAGATATCCAGAGACAGCATGCTTTATGCTGTCTGTATTGCTCCGCTTTTCGCCGCACTCTTTTTCCGTTTCGGCATTCCATATCTCGAAGCTCGGCTCTGCGGTTATTTCAACCTGCCAGCCATTTTGGCCGAATACTATCTCTTGTTCGATCTTTTCCTGGCCATATTGACTCCGTTTCTCTTCTGCTTTGCATCCTCTATGGTGATCCTCACCGAGACCGATGAAAACATGTCCGGCTACCTTGCGGTTACCCCCGTTGGCAAGAAAGGGTATCTGGTCTCCCGGCTTGTATTTCCGGCGCTGATTTCTCTCTTTGCTTCTGTAATCCTTTTAAGCCTGTTTTCTTTGACCTTATGGCCCCTCCCCTTGATGCTTGCGGTCTGCTTTCTTGCAAGTCTCTTCAGCATTTTGGTCTCTCTTCTTGTAGTCTCCTTCTCACACAACAGAGTGGAAGGCATGGCTGTATCCAAAATATCGGGAATCATGATGTTTGGCCTTCTGGTTCCGTTTTTCATCTTCTCGGATATCCAGTATCTTTTCTCCGTATTGCCCTCTTTCTGGATCGCAAAATTATGCTATGACAGGGATTATCTTTCTATCCTGCCGGCCCTCCTGACGTCTTTCCTATGGATTGGCATTCTTTACCGAAGGTTTGAAAAAAAGCTGACCTGATGATGTAAATTCTCCATAGTAGTATATTTTGTCTCTTGATAACCAATACTTTTAATGCGGGTGCAAATGCCCTTCATTATGGGCATTTTGGATTCCAATCCTTAGTAAAGCTTGACTTCGGCTATGATAGGTATAGAATCAAGTTGACGATAGGATATATTGGATAGAGAATGGCGCGAAGCCAAAAGGAGAATGATTATGGAAGTAACGATTTTAAAAGCGATGGATAGAAGCGAAAAACCCAAGAAAGTCAGAGATGCAGGATTTATACCCGGCGTTCTTAACGGACCCGGTACGACTTCTGCCTCCGTACAATTTGAAACAAAGGCATTGAACAAAATTGTCATGAAACACGGGATGAATGCTAAGATATGGGTTGAAGCAGGCACTGAGAAAAAATTTGGTTTTATAAAGGAATTGCAAACACATCCTGTGGAAAGGAAAATCATTCATGTTGCAATTCAACTGGTCTCAAAGGATCAAGAAGTTAAAATGCAGCTGCCGATTACCTTTCAAGGCTTGGGCGAACTGGAACAAAAATTTCTGCATGTACATGTGAACAAAGCAGAGGTCGAGGTTTTCGGAAAAACCGCGTTAATACCTGATATGCTGGTAGTTGACGTCTCCGGAAAAGAATTGGATGAAACCATTACCGCCAGCGATTTCCATCTGCCTGTGGAGATCAGAATACTTGATTCGGAACTCGAAGTCTATGCCAGCATCAAGGCCGTCAGAGAAGTGCTCGTTGCGGAAGCTGCCGCGGAAGAAGACAAGACAGCCGAATGATATGGAATGAAGAGAGAATCAAACCAGCCAAGGAGGATGAAACGATATGTTTCACCCTCCTTTTTTAGGACTGAGTCTTAGGCTAAAATGCGGTATCACCCCTATACGGAAAAGAATTTCAAAATGATCCGCAAATTGATGCAATAAAAATGCCCGTATTTTACTACTAATAATCATATGCTCTTCGGAAATATTAACATAAGAAGGAGAGACGAGAATGAAAACAGTAGTGCCAATACGAAACAAACAGGCCGTCAAAGAATTCATTAATTTTACAAATCAGGTTTATTTAGAGGCGGAAGAAAAATTTGGCCCCATAGCAGCAAACATCAAGGGAATGATGGAATATATGGAACGGCTGGGCTATGAAGGGGATATTGATGAACTGATCAAGGATATGATTACACAGCACCATAAGACACCTCTGTTTGAGAGACAAGGGAAAATGAGACTGGTAGGCTATTGTTATACCCCTGCCTTTGGCGCAATCTATAAGCTTGAGAAGGAAATGATCATGGTTCCTATTCTTGCTCCCGGACCCATTCTGGTGGATAACTTTCCTGTTCATTGAAGCTTCAATTGGAAAATAGCTTCATCCCTTTGGCTTCACCCGAATTGCAATCAGGCGTTTCACATCTTCGAGGACCTCCTGATCCTTCACGGGGATCATCAGCCAGCGTCCGCCGCAGGAAAAGGAAGTTCTCTGATAGAGTTCATATAGTACATCGGTAAAATGCCCTAGGGTCATAGCGGCATCCACTTCCGCTTCTTCTTTTGTCCCGATAACAATCAGAGCAATGAAAAAGCCTTCCATCGGATAAAGCGTGCAAAGAGATTTCCCGCTTTTCTGATACTTCACGTTCCAGCCTGGCTGGGCGGAGCATTTGCTGTAGGACAGTTTAGGCGGCACATGATAGGTATCTTCTATATAACTCTGCAATTTATTCCAAAGTGGCACAGCCTTCCCGATAAAATCCCGAATATCTTCCCCCTCCGGTTCCTGGCCGATGCCACATACTTCATTCCATTCCATTTCAATCCCCCTTTTCAACTGTCCTCATTTGTGACGCAAGTACTCTTTTTGTATTTTTCTGCAAGCATGCAGTATAAGGTAATCCATTGATTCGGTTCTCCTGCTTTGCCAACATTCCAGAGGCGCTGCCCCGGTGTCCGGTGGAGAAGGCACCTGCCGTCGGCATCCTTCCTGCTCTCCATTACTGCCCATGCATCCCGCAGTCTTTCGTCTTTTCCGTAGCCCATCCGACTGAGTGCATACAGAATTTCCCAGACATTTGTTCCCCAGGTGATCGGATAGGAGTCCTGTTCCATGTCCCGACTGACAAAGCGCTTCGGGTCTTTATTTCTATAAATGCCGTTTCTGTTCAGAAAGTAGTCTACCAGTTCCAGACATCTTTCATGCTCCCAATACTCCGGGAGCACGGAAAAAGCCAGCAGCGCTTTTGCCGATCCCCGGATACAGCTTTTGGGCGGCTTTCCTTTTTCGTGCATATCACAAAGATACCCGCCGTCAGGTCTTTTTGTGCCGAGCAATAGATCGATTGCCTTCTGAACCCTTTTGTCATCCCGATACCCCAGCAGGATAAAGGTGCGGATGTTATAGCCATACAGGCAGGAGATATGTTCCCACCAGTCTCCGTCCTCTTTCTGCAAGCCAAGGTATCTCGAAGCCGCCTTTTGAATAAAAGGCTGGCTTCGATCCAAGCCAAGCTCGGCACAATAGGATAAGCAAAAATGAGTGGTCCCAAAGCTTCCATATTCCACTCCGTCGCCGATGATCCTGCCCTTGTAATTTTTCTGCAGCCAGTATCCGTCTGGATGCATTGCATCCATCAGTTTTCTAACGGGTTTGGATTCCAGAATCGCTTTTTTTGCTTCCAGTGCTTCTTCTGATCCTCCTCGGTCCATTAATTCAACAAGGGTTCGGTATCTGACCGATGGATTGTCAGGCGCAAGAAGCCATTCAACTACATCCATACTTGTTTTACCCTTTCTATTTCAGCGGGAATACGACCCTGGTCAAAAGCTCGTTCTCCGGCACCTCCGCCGGCGAGTTGTAGTAATATTCATAACTCACACCGGTTGGGGCATGCCCATTCTCACCAATCCATGCCATCATTGCATCATAGACAGGCGCCATCTCCGTATAAGGTCCTTTATACAGATAGGACACCTGCTTGCCTGCCGAAATCGTTCCCGATTGGATTTCACCCTTACCGGCAATGGTTTTTGGAACGACAAAGCCGATCTCAACATCAAGATCTTCCATATCCATGTTGTAATACGCCCCAAAGGCAGGACCTTCTGTCCTTTCTCCAATTTCCTCCAGGTATTGGAGAATTTCTCCGTACACTCTACCAAATTCCTGGGGCAGATTGCCCACCGCAGTCCTGATGCGCATAGAAAGAACGGCTTGTTCCTTTTCGTCAATTAATTCAAATTGATATCCCATGATATGCCTCCTTTTATTTTTTCTTTGATCATAGCATATAAACCTGACAACTATATGTCAGGTTATAAATTTCTTTTTAATAAATTGATTATATACCTTAAATAATATTTTCTGTAGTCGAAAATTTTCTATTTATGCGTTATAATGAGCGTAATAAATAAAATAGAAAATTCAATAGAATAGCAAAATAATGGAGGATATTATGGAAACCAGACCTTATCTATCTTGGGAGTTGGTTGGGGAATTTATGACGTCAGCCTTCGAAAAAATCGGCGTGCCCCGTGACGAAGCAGCAATTTGTGCTGAAGTACTGATGGAAAGCGACCGACGAGGCATAGAAAGCCATGGCTGCAACCGCTTCAAGCCGATCTATATCGACCGCATCCATACGGGCATTCAGAAGCCGGTCACAGAATTCGAGATCTTGAAAGAAACACCGACGACGGCAGTGGTTGACGGCCATGACGGCATGGGGATGATCGTTGGCTACAAGGCCATGAACATGGCCATCGAAAAGGCGAAAAAATATGGTATGGGTATGGTGGCTGCAAGAAATTCCACACATTACGGCATCGCTGGGTATTATACCACCATGGCAACGAAGGAGAATATGATCGGCATCACGGGTACCAACGCACGGCCGTCCATCGCTCCGACCTTCGGAGTCGAAAATATGCTGGGAACCAATCCTCTTACCTTCGGGCTACCTACCGATGAGGAGTTTCCTTTCGTGCTGGACTGTGCCACAAGCATCACCCAGCGCGGTAAAATTGAATATTATGCACGGGTAGGAGAAGCAACCCCTGCCGGTATGGTAGTAGGCCATGACGGAAAGGCGATGACAGACAGCGTCAAAATCCTGGAGGACCTGGTGAAGGAAAATGCAGCGCTGGCACCCCTCGGCGGGATCGGTGAGGAGCTTGCAGGGTATAAGGGGTATGGCTACGCCACCGTCGTTGAAATCCTTTCCGCTGCGCTGCAGGCAGGAAGCTATATGAAAATGCTCACCGGACTCGGCGAACACGGAGAAAAGGTACCGTACCGTCTCGGGCATTTCTTTATTGCCATTGATACGGAGGCATTTCTTGGCGCAGAGAGCTTTAAGAAGACCACCGGTGATATCTTGCGGGAGCTGCGCGCCTCCACACTTGCACCGGGAGAAAGCAGGATTTATACCGCAGGAGAGAAAGAGTACCTCACATGGCTGGAGCGAAAGGACAAGGGCGTTCCTGTGGGAGAAGCGGTGCAAAAGGAATTCATCACCGTGCGTAACGATCTGAATCTCGATATCCGCTTCCCCTTCGAATAATCCGGTCATTTCGGCTTTTAGGTATCGACATATTTTAAGATTTTATGTTGACAGATTGATCCCATAGTGATATATTTATAACATGAAGTTATAAATATATCACATTAAAAAGGGGGTCTTTTTATAATGAAGCTTAATAAATTAGGTCTTTTGTCGATCTTGTCCCTGGTTGGGTTTTTGGGGCTGACCACCGGCAACAAGGCGCTGTTTGGTTTCTTCGGCTTCGTCGCTTATATCCGCTATTTTTTTGTAACGCCGGATGAAATGTTCTTACAAAATGTGCGAAGTGCCGCAAGCGTAGGTTTTTTCTCAGGAATTGCCGCTACCGGGGGTGCTTTTGTCTTGCACACTTTTGCCCCGTCTGTGGTCACAGGCAGCATCGTATTGGCGACTTGTTTTGTCGTTTCAATAATATGCTTTTCCGTAACGCTTATAACATTTGAGTTCCGGGAGCAAAGGACGGTTTAATCATGGTTCTCATTACGAAAATGCGCGAATATCGTGCTAGGTACAATATGAAGCAGGAAGAACTGGCTGCTCTTGTCGGCGTAAGGCGGGAGACCATCGTCAATCTGGAAAATGGCCGTTATAACCCGTCCCTGAAGCTAGCTATGGACATTGCCAAGGTATTTTCCTGTACTGTGGCGGATTTGTTCTTCTTCAAAGAAGAGGATAAATAATGCACTGGAACTCTGTTTTTATTAAACCGGCAAGCAGCAAAAACAACGACAGGAGCTGTTTTAACAGCTCCTGTTATCTTATTCCTGCTTTAGGATTACTCCTCTGCTGCTCTGCCCATCTATTTTTATAATGAGCGGCTTTTCAAACCGCACAAGCTTTACATGTTCGGTTCGCTGCACAACCGTGGCTTGCTTCAGAGTCTCCCATTTGATCAAATCACCGCTTCCGGGCTTTTTCCCGATATGGAAATAGCCCATTTTTAAGGATGTCAGGTTATGGTAGAAGTGGCTGCCAAGGGAAGGTTCCACTGTCAGATGATCCATATCCGCCTCAACGACCACCTTTGTCTGGGACATCTGCCACCATGCCAGAGGTATGCCGAGCCATGGGTCCGAGGTTCCGATTCTTCCGAAGCCCATCAGAATACATCTTCTCCCCTCATTCATCAGCCGCTCATTCAATTCCCCGATTTCTAAAGCGATCTGATTTGATTTTCCGATATCAAACTGTTCGGGATCCAAATAAATAATATCATAAATATCTTTGTAAACCCCATTCCCAATAATGTGTCCGCTGGTACAAATGACGTCTTCTTCCCTGTAATCCTCAATCCCAACCTCTCTGGCCTCTCTGCCTGCTACCATTGGGCGGATCTGTAAGAAATAGAACTCTGGGAGCTTTGCTTTATCAACCGGCATATTCACTGCGAATTCAATTTCCACATCAGTCCCAAACGCTTTTTTCCCAAGGTCAAAAAGATCCTTGACGATATCGACCAAGGGAAAGGAATTATATTTCAGGATCGGAGCAAAGGTAACGATTTTTGGACCGCTTACCGCAAAGGTATCCATGACATAATCATTTTCAGGGGAATAGGTGCTTGCCACCAGCTGCAAGGTTTGATCCTCTTCCGCACGTTTCAATGTAATTCGTTTATAGGTACATTCCTCGTCTCTCGTGAGGGGTTTCGAAGGCTCACTCAAGTCAAGGGTATAGATACTTGTTTGTGTATTTTTCATCAACTCAGTGGTAGTTGAAAATGGAGGATTCAGCTTTGGATAAGCCGGTGAAAAGGTGTATACCTGCCCGCCATCCACAATCGCTTTTCCAAAGCCAATGGCAAGGCTTACAATCCCCTGTTCCGGCTTCATATAGGAATAAGGATAATAATTATAGGTCTGGGCAACCCCTGATATCGCAGGATAGAATATATCCCCATGTCGCTCTCCAACCAGCTGCTGTATCAAAATAGACATGGAACCCTCTTCAATCCTTACGTCGGCATTTTTGGCATATCCCTTTGGTGATTGGTAAAATGCGGATGCATAAATCAACTTTACCGCATCGATGAGCTGCTGTAACCGGACTTCGGCATCCTGGTCACAATTGGGGATAATATAGGTTTTAAATATCCCGGCAAAGGGCAATACCTGTGAGTCTTCAAGAATGCTCGAAGAGCGTACTGCCAGAGGATAATCGATTTCGTTGATCAGTATCCGCAGGTGATCCGCAATGATATCAGGAAGCGGCGCAGCAAGAAACCTCCGAGAAATTTCTTCCTCATCCGTCGTATTAACCGCCATTTCCTGAAGATCATTTACATGCATGAATTCTTCAAAAACATCACTCCCAATTACGAAGGAGCTTGGAATTTTTAATTTTACGTCGGAATATTTCTTTTGGATATCCGAATTAACAATCAAGGATCTGAAAAATGCAACACCTCTTGCTTTTCCGCCCAAGGATCCGCTTCCGAGCCTGACAAAGGAGTTATCAAAATTCATTCTGGAAAAGCCAAAATCAATGATAACACCCTTCTGGTAACTTCTGAAAATCCGATCGAGACAGTCTACGATGAATTCCCTAAATTTTACGATGTTTTCAGCCGCGCTCCCTTCTCTCTCTCTCAGCTCATCTGCCACTTCAAATTCAGTTCTGGCCCTGAACCAGCGGGAAAAGTGATGTTGCACAGCGTGGTAAACAAGACTCTCATCCGGCAAAGCCTGCAAGGCCCTTTCAAAGCTTGAGATGTCAGATACCTTTGATATCACTTCTCCCTGTGCATTCTTAAACGCAAATTCTCCAAAGCTGTAATTATCCAATATATGGCTGCGAAGCTCACGTAACAAATTGGGCGAATTCTTGTCAAGAAAGCTCATCTCAAGCTTCTCCGCTTTCTCAATATTATCCGTTTCTTCCGACTGCAGCAGCATCGGGAGGTCTGGGATCAGATCCCTGACCTTGAGGGACAACTCCAAACCAGCCTCACCATAAACGGTGCCATCTTTCAGAAAGGCGATGTCAGATACAATACCGAGCAAATTATTCTTGTATTTATGAACAATTTCCATTGCCTCTTCGTAAGAGTCGGCTAACAGAATTTTAGGCCTCGCACGCATCCTGAGCAAGCGGTGAAGGTCGTTCACCGCGTGGGAGATTAGGTATCGGGTTTGTTTCATAATCTCGGTATAAATCAAGGGCAAAAATTGAGAATAATAATTCGGCGAATCATCAACTACTAATATTACCTGCACGCCCTGTTGGCAGTCTTCCTCCACATTTCCCCGATCTTCGACATATTTGATTATTGCAAGAAATATTTGACTGTTACCCGACCAGACAAAGACTCTGTCAATCGACTTTGACTCTCTGATGATACTGAGGGTTTCATTGTCCAAAGCTTCATAGGTCAGCATAACGATAGGTTTCTCCGGATATGCTTCCTTTACCTGCCTGCTGAACTCCAGAGAATTGATATCACTGATATGGGGCATCGTAATGACAAGGTCGTAGGTCCTAGTTCTCAGTGCTTCAAATGCTTCCTCTGACGAGGATGCATGGGCAATTCTTGGAACAAACTGCAGATTCAAACCCAAATATTCACTGAATATCTTGTCGGAAAGCTGGCCATCCTCCTCCAATACAAAGGAATCATAGGGGGTTGACACCAATAGGATTTCTCTTACACGGAATTTCATCAAATCATGAAACCGTGTAAATTTCGGATCATATTCTTTCGAATTGTTCATAAAGCCTCCTTGTATTACGTCTTTTCAACGAGGTGGGACGATCAATCACCTCGTTATAATTATTACACCATTTCGCCCATACCAAACCAAATATTTTTCCCCTTTTGCTAAACAGGCAAAACTGTGATCAGATAACCTCCTGCGATCATTTCATCGTTTCACGTAAATTTAAAACCTCGTTTTGTGCTTCACTCTTTTGAAACATGGCATATCTGAAAAAAGCAAAGCCATCCACTTTTCCCGTTGCTCTGGCTTCTAATACCTGTCTCGCGATGATATCATCGTAACGAAGCCATTCGGAAACCGAATTGTTATCTGAGACCTTCGTTCCTGCATTGGCCATATTCAATCCGATATACAATTTTGCATTTCCCTTTCCTGCAAGAGAAATCCAAGTTTTTAGGTTATTCTCATAGGCGTAGGCTGCAATATTTCCCGAAGAATCTCTTCTCTCAAAGCCCCAGTATAGCTGCGGCATAATGTAATCCACATAGCCGGGCTCGGACAGCCATGTATCCACATCAGCAAAGTAACTCGTATCCTTACGCAGATTATCCACATTGCCCGCAGGGCTGATTCCAAATTCTATGCTTGGGTCAGCGTTCTTCACTGTCGTATAAACATCCTTGATCATCCTATTGACGTTATTTCGACGCCAGTTTGCAATGCTGAGGGTACTCCCCGAAGCATCATATTCCGGCTTGTCAAAAAACAATGCAGGATCACTGTCAACAACAGAGGGATAAAAGTAATCATCAAAATGGATCCCGTCCACATCGTAATTTGAAACAATTTCATCAACTCCGTCCGCCACCATCTGTCGGACCTGCGGAACCGACGGATTTAAATAATATTCTCCTTTATGTAAAAGCACCCATCTGTCATTGGTGGTGTCATTGTCGGAAAGCCAGACCTTCGCCGGATTACTTAGATCCACCTGGGGCCAGTAGCAGCCGTAGCCCGTCACTCTATAAGGATTTAGCCAGGCATGGAATTCAAGTCCTCTGCTGTGGGCTGCCGAAATCATATAACGAAGTGGATCATACCCCGGATCAACACTCTGGGCTCCGCTGGCAAACGTGGACCACGGATAATATTGAGAAGGATACATTGCATCGGCGTGGGAGCGGACGTGAACAATAACGGCATTCATCCCCAGATCCACACAGCGGTCAAACATGGTATCAATCGCTGCCTGAAAGCCCGTTTCGTCCTTCGGCATTTCCATATACTCCAGGAACGAAATCCACATGGCATCAAGCTCTCCGCTCCGCGCTGTGTTTCCCCCTCGGGTTCCGGGGCTTTCTGCTACCGTACCATCCGATCTGACAACAACGGTTCTTTTCTCTTCATCCCAGGCAACGCCTGCGCCAAAGGCCTCAAGGACAGCTCTGATCGGCAGATAGGTTCGCTCCTCCTTGATGACTGCAGTGGTATCATTGGTCACGGGGGCACCATTTACATAAATGTGGGCCTGTCCAATAGTCGCCTGCACCAAAATTCCGTTTTTTACAACACTGGCTGTACTACTATTGCTGTCCCAGGAAACTGCAGCTCCGAAGGCTTCCATTACACCCCGAAGCGGTACTAATGTTCTGTTGTTTGCATCGATGTATGGCTCACCATATCCGCTTTGAAGCACCACTGCTTCTCCGTCAATCATAACACCTATGTCTGATGTTCCTATTGCAGACGCCTCCCCCTGAGGAATAAAACAAACTGCCGCAATCAACAGAACGGCTGCGATCCCCCATTTGACTTTAGTTCCAATCCTACGATTCTTTTTCTGATACATAATCCCAACCCTCACTACATCTTTTACCAACACTTTTTTGAATCAATTGTTCTATTTCTTATTGGACATTATACCATACATTATGGCTCTGTCAGTATGATTCAATGTCCTTTTAAGAAAAACACACCCCTCATCAAAGAAAAGGGATGTGCTTTATCATTAATTAGACTTCCTATTAATATGAATCAAATATTACCCAAATAGGCTTTTACGATATCATCGCTGTTTTTCACTTCATCTCTGGTGCCGGAAAACACAACATTCCCGGTTTCGAGAACATAGGCATAATCTGAAATGCTCAAAGCGTTATCGACCATCTGCTCAACCAGCATGATTGTTACGCCAGTCTTTTTGATTTCCGTCAGTAGTTTGAATACATCCGCAACAATGATCGGCGCAAGACCAAGGGACGGCTCGTCTAGGATAAGAAGTTCAGGTCCGGTCATCAAAGCCCTTGCGATTGCAAGCATCTGCTGTTCTCCACCTGACAAGGTTCCTCCGAGTTGCTTTCGCCTTTCCTTCAGGATCGGAAAACGGTCAAACATTTCATCCATACGATCATGGATCTTCTTTGCGTCCTTTTCTGCGTACGCTCCGAGAAGCATATTTTCTTCAACGCTATGCTCCGCAAAGATCTGCCTGCCTTCAGGAACAAGTCTGATTCCTTTTCTGACGAGCTTGTCGGGAGTTGTTTTGGTGATATCTTCTCCCTTGTACAGGATCGTTCCTTCCTTTGCACGATGAAGACCCACTAAGGTATTGAGTATGGTGCTTTTTCCGGCTCCGTTTGCTCCGACGACTGTCACTACCGAGCCTTGCTTGATATCAAAGGATACGTGGTGTACGACCTCCGTCTTGCCGTAAGCGATTGTTAAATTCTCAACTTTTAGCATGTCGGAACCTCCTCTCCCAAATAGGCTTTTCTTACTGCCGGATCTACGCTGACTTCCGCCGGAGTACCCTCAGCAATCTTCCTTCCATAATCGATAACTGTGATATAATCTGAAATGCCCATTACGATGCTCATATGATGCTCGATCATCAGTACCGTAATACCGACATTTTTAATTGCCTTTATGATCTCCGATAGCTCTGCTACTTCCGTCTCATTCAGACCGGCACAAGGCTCATCCAGTACCATGAGCTTTGGCTTCTCGCACAGTGCACGGGCAATTTCCAGCAGCTTCTGCTGACCAGCGGAAAGGCTTTCCGGATCAAAATTAGCTTTATCTTCAAGCCCGATCAGTTTCAGACAGTCGTATGCTTCCAGATAAGCTTCTTTTTCTTCCTTTCGTTTCTTGGGCGAATGGAAAATTGCGCCTGCCATACTATAGGTGTAGTAGATTCTGCCGCCCATTGCAACATTATCTATGACACGCATATCTTTGAACAGTCTAACATGCTGATAGGTCCTTGCGATTCCACGTTTCACCGAAAGGAAAGGCTCCATTCCCGTGATATTTTCACCATTGAAGGTAACGCTGCCTTCCGTCGGCTTATCGATTCCCGTTATCATATTGACCGTGGTTGTCTTGCCGGCACCGTTGGGTCCGATCAGGGAATGTACCGTACCTTTCTTTACCGTAATGTCAAGATTTCCGACAGCCGTAAGCCCGCCGAATCTCCTTGTAAGATTACTTACTTCTAGAATATTTTCCGGGCCGTCCGCATTAACCTTGAATTTTTCAAAGCTGATGGGCGGCCTGTCGCCTACATTTTCGATATCGGTGTTATCATCGATTGCTCTGAAGCGTTTCTTTATCCTTCCGGCAATCCCTCCTGGCAAAATCTGCGTCAGAATGATCAGGAGCGCGCCGAATACGATCTGCTTCAGGTCCGGTGATGCATTGAAGAATTCCGGTACGATCATTACGACGACGACGCCGAAGGCCGGACCGCTCAAGGTGCCGCTCCCGCCTATAATGACCATTAACAGCACCAGTATCGTCAGGTAGAATCCAAAGGTGTCAGGGCTAATGTACTCGCTATAGCTTGCGTAGAGGGAGCCGGCGACACCGATCATCATGGAGCTTACAAGCAGCGCAATGACCTTGAATTTCCTGTTGTTGATCCCTACTCCCGCCGCCGCTATCTCGTCATTCTTGACTGCAAGGAAATCACGACCCCAATGGCTCTTTACCAGTCCCCATGCGAACAATACCGCCAGAATCAAGAAGAAAAATATCACATAGTATTTTGAAAAATTCGTGAGCGTGATGCCGAATATGGACCATGGAGGGAGGAAAAATCCTGCCGCACCTTGTGTCAAGGAAATCCAATCGTTTAGTATACGATGCA
The DNA here is from genome assembly GCA_927441425.1 of uncultured Bacillota bacterium. Lineage (GTDB taxonomy): Bacteria > Bacillota > Clostridia > Peptostreptococcales > Anaerovoracaceae > Anoxybacterium. The sequence goes on from CAKMKG010000004.1 coordinate 16,288, forward strand.
CGATCTCCAGTATACCAAGGCTGATCAGAGCAAGGTAATGGCCCTTGACTTTATATGCCGGCAAGGAGATCGTTAAGCTAATCAATCCGGTAACAACCATTGCCGCCAGCATACCAGCGAAGAACGGCAATTTCAGAGTCGTAATCGTGATTGCCGAGGCATAAGCTCCGGCGCCGAATATGGCCGCAGCGGAAAGGGTCAGCAGTCCGCAGTACCCTGCAGATATGTCATACCCAATCGACAATATCATGTAGATAAATATAATGATGGCAAACCGCATATAATAATTACCGGCAATAAATGGAAATACCAAGCAAAAGAGCAGCAATACCACTATTAGTAAGTTAAACCACGCGCTATACTTTTTCTGAAGCGAACCCGTTTTTGTTAAAAATCTTGGCACTTAATATCCCTCCCGGCAAAAATATTATCACTACAATCATAATAACGAAGCTGATGGAATCCTTTATTCCAGCGGGGATAAATATGCTTATGAAGCTCTCAATGATCCCCAAGCTCAAGCCTCCGATAAATGCTCCCTTTGCGTTTCCAAATCCGCCCAGGACTGCGGCCGCAAACCCTTTCAGGCCGATTGACAACGTCATGGTGTAGCTGGCAAACGTGATCGGTGCGATCAGCACGCCGCCTACCGCCGCAACAGCCCCAGCCATCGCAAAGCAGAGTAAAATGATATATTCGCTCTTAATGCCCATCAGTTCCGCCGTAGACGGCCTGAATGCAACAGCACGGACCGCTCTGCCAAACCGGGTCTTCTTTATTACCGTCTGGTATACGATTCCGATCACGATGGCGATGGTGATCATCATCAACTCATGGAGTAAGATGTTTGCATCACCAATCGTAACCATTTTGCCTTCGAACAAGTATGGGAACGCCTGGGGCTCCGTACCGAACACCATTCGTGCGGTGTTGTCCAGTATGATGGATGCGCCGAATAGTGTGATGATCCACCCTACATTGTGCTGTAGATTTCCAAGTTTCTTAACGCACGCTTCATACATAACGATGTTCAACACGATGCTGACGACGATTGCTATGATCAGAGCGGGTAAATAGCTGAGACCGTAGATAACCATCATCCACCAGCTTACCATTGCTCCCATCATTACAACAGATGCGTGTGCAAAATTAACGATGCCTGTTGTAGAGCTAACCATTCCGATTGCAAGCGCCATCAATGCGTAAATGCTTCCGTTTGCCAACCCGAATATTAATTGCTGCATCCTGATAATCTCCTCTCGTTGTTTTCGACTGTCCGAATTGTCCCGGCACAGTATTTCATTCATTTTCTCATTGAAACATCCTCGCCGGAACTGCACTGACGAACAATTTTATTGAAACAGATATCGTCAATTATAGTTGCTGCTATTGTTTTTTCAATGTTGTTGTTTTTGTTGTTGTTGAAACAGTGTGTCGATATCGTTCTGCGCAGACCGATACCGGCACACCGTAATGTAATTGAATTGAAGAACGATTTACTCTTTACTTCTCAAAAGTCCCTCTGACATTCACGTCACCAAAGATTTTGTCAGATGTCGCCATTTTGTCTAACAGAACCGGTAAGAGATCTTTCCCTGAAATGGCTTCGTGATTTTCAGCCGAGAATCTGTACGTATCTGTCTGGCCTATTTTCATATCATAGTCTGAAATCTTTGTTTCTAATACTTCTTTCACTGCGTCAGCATCGAAAGAACCCGCTGTTTCCACTGCCCATTTATATAGATAGATCGCATCATAACCGGATGCTATCATCCAAGGTGTGGTTGTTCTTTCTCCGGCGCCGTACTTGCCGTATTTTTCGACGATTTTATCATAGAGCGCTTGTCGTGCATCATCCAGCTGAACCTGTCCGGAAGCGGCATCGACTGACCATGAACCATTCAGCGTGAAGCACCTGTCAACACCATCACCTGCAAGTTCTCTGAAATTCGGCAGAGTGAGTCCGGTATAGCCAAGATAAGTCAGGCTGTCCATATACCCGATTCTGGAAAGTGCTGAGACAATTTTAGCACCGTCTGCACCTAGCGTCCATGCGAGTATGCAATCCGTTCCCGCACTTTTGATCTTCTCCGCTACCGGTGTCATGTCGGCATCTCCGGATTTATAAGTAATCGCTTCAACCGGTGTGACTCCGGCCGCCTCACAAGCTGCTTGCAAAGCTGCGATTCCATCATTTCCCAATGCAGTCGTGTCGCCGAGCAGCACGATATTTTTGAAGCCGGCTTCCTTTGCTATATTTACAAGGGCTTCAGCCTGTACAGGACTCGGGAAGAATGTTCGGAAGGTATAAGGATATTTTTCAGGATCGATAAGCGCCGTGTTGGTCGCGATGTTCAGGATCTGGATTATTTTGTTTTGATTAACATAATCTTCAGCCGCCGCAACGCTTGTAGAGTTCGGCTGGCCGATCATCATCTGAACCTTCTCTCGATCAATCAGTTCCTCGACCGCAGTCTTTGATTTTGTCGGATCGGCTTCATCATCACGGGTAACAAATTGAATGGTACTTCCCATGATTCCGCCGAGTGCGTTGATTTCTTCAATCGCCAACTCAGCACCCTGCTTGGTAGCCGTTCCCATCGTTGCCGACGGACCTGTCATTGGTCCAACATAACCGATTATTACTTCACCGGCAGCTTCTTCATCATTATCAGGCGTTTCAGCAGTTCCGCCGCATCCGCTCAATACTAATGTCATCATTAGAACAAGAGTGAGCAATACGATGAAAGGTTTATTCTTCCTCATTATTTTTTTCCTCCATTTCATTTATTATCATAGCGGATAAATGAAAAAAATTAAACATTTATTCCGTAATGAACCGTGTTAAAAAATAGAATGAATTTACAATGTTTTGTTATAAGATAAGACCTCCGTCTACCTTCAGGACTGCCCCGGTAACAAACCCAGCCTCATCGGAGGAGAGATATACGCATGCAGCGGCGATTTCTTCCGGCTTTCCGAGCCTTCTTACCGGCGTTTTTTCTTTGATTGCAGCAATCGCTTTTTCAGGTACCGCCTCTACCATTTCCGTTAAGGTATATCCCGGTGCGACTGCGTTTACTGTAATGCCTTTTTTACCAAGTTCCTTGGCCCATGTCTGTGTCATAGCAATCACTCCGGCCTTCGATGCCGTGTAGTTGGTTTGTCCGAAATTGCCGTTATGGGCAGTAACCGATGAAATATTTATGATTCTGCCATATCCATTCTCAATCATGCTGCCTGCTACTGCTTTGGTACAGTTGAACACGCCTTTTAAGTTCACCGCAATTACTGAATCAAACTGCTCTTCCGTCATATGAACCATCTGCGAATCTGCAGTAATCCCTGCATTGTTTACAAGAATATCCACCCTACCGTACTTTTCAATCATGCTGCCAATTGTTTTTTGAACATCGTCGAACTGCGAAACATTCATAACGACGCCTTCAATTTTGCCCAGAATACTCAGTTCTTCCGCGGTCTCACGGAGTTTATCTTCCTTCGTAGCAGTTATAATAACAACCGCTCCCTCTTCGAGAAATTTTTGAGCGATCGCCTTACCCAGCCCTCTTGAGCCTCCTGTAATTATCGCTATTTTGTCTTTCAACTTCATACTATCCTCCCCCATTAAATACTGCCGCCGCCGCTTATGACAAGGCACTGTCCGGAGACGAAACTTGCGTCATCACTTGCCATGAAGGATGCTGCACCGGCTATTTCTGAAGGCTCCCCGAGCCTTTTAAGAGGGACACGCTTGATATGTTTGGCAATAATTTCATCCGGTACCGCATTGTACATTTCCGTCCTAATAAATCCCGGAGCGATACAATTGGCCGTAATATTCTTGGGTCCGCCTTCCATCGCAAGTGTGTTTGTGAAGCTGATAATCGCACCTTTTGTTGCGGAATAGTTTGCCTGCCCAATGTTGCCAAATGCGGATATGGATGTGATGTTCACGATCCTGCCGTAATTTTTCTCACGCATAACCGGTACAATATATTTGCACATATGGTATACACCGTAAAGGTTGATGTTGATTACAGCATCCCATTGTTCCTTTGTCATCTTGTGGAACATGGAATCATTTGTGACTCCTGCATTGTTTACCAGGATGTCGATTGTCTTAAATTTCTCCAATATTGTTTCGACTGCATCGGCTACCTGCTGCTCATCGCTGACATCACATCTGATCGCGATTACTTTTTCTCCAGTAGGATCGATCAACTTTGCTGTATTTTGCGCAACATCTAAATTGCGTCCCAAAATAGCAACCCCTGCCGCACCGTCTTCAACAAATCTTTTTACGATTGCCTCTCCGATTCCCTGGCTTCCACCGGTTACGACAGCATATTTTCCGCTTAACTTACCCATTTCTACCTCCATTTAGTGCTAACCTTTTAAAAATTCATCCAACAACTAACGAACGGTTTAGGGTTTCGGCAATTTACTTGCCGGAACCTGAAACCGTAGGCATCGGAGACGCCGTGGTTAATCTCTTTCGAGAACACATGAGAAGCCCTGCCCCCCGCCAATGCAGAAAGAGATAAGTGCCCTCTTTAAATTCGCCTCTTCCAAGTGTCTTACTGTTCTCGCGGTAAGAATTCCACCTGATGCCGCATTTGGATGCCCGATTGCAATTGCGCCTCCGTTCGGATTCACTTTATTCGGGTCAAGATCTAATTCTTTGATACAAGCGATAGATTGTGCAGCGAATGCCTCATTCAGTTCGATAAAATCGAAATCATCAAGGGTAAGTCCCGTTCTCTGCATCAGCTTCCTCGTAGAGTGTACCGGTCCGATGCCCATGATGTGAGGATCACAGCCGGCTGCAGCAAATGCGGTCACCCTTGCCAGTGGCTTTAATCCGTACGCTTCAGCCTTTTCTCTGCTCATCAGCAGCACTGCAGAAGCGCCGTCGTTCATAGGAGAGGAGTTTCCGGCGGTAACGACCCCGTCTTTTACCATGACAGGCTTTAATCTGCCCAATGCCTCAATAGAACTGTCTCCCCGTACACATTCATCCCGATCAAAGATGATAGGGTTGCCTTTTTTCTGAGGGATTTCAATTGAGAATACTTCTTCATTGAAGAAACCTCTATCCCATGCCGCTGCAGCTTTTTTATGACTGTTCACCGCGAATTCATCGCATTCTCCCCTTGTAATACCATATTTCTTTGCAAGATTTTCTGCAGTGATGATCATTGGTGGGTCACCAATCGTGTCATCGGAAATTTTTAATGGTGCAATCTCCAAAGTCATAGGATAAGCAGTATCTGGCTTTTTGATCATAATTGGCTGTTTCGAATAGCTCTCGCAGCCGCCTGCCATTACGATGTCAGCCGATCCGGTCATGATCAAGCTTGCCGCTAAAGCAACCGCATTAATGGAGCTGGCGCATTGACGGTTTACGGTGATTGCCGGAACCGAGACCGGAATTCCCGCTTCGAGCAGTGCGATTCTGGCAAAATTCCCATAATTGTAATTAAACAGGTTCGCATAAATTACATCATCGATTTCTGCAGGATCAATTCCTGCTTTTTCGATGACCTTGTTCATCGTCATAGCGGCTAATGTAGAAGGCTCAAAAGAAGCAAGCGCCTGTCTGAACTTTCCTACTGGTGTTCTTGCTACCTCCACGATTACAGCATCTGTGAGTTTGTTCATTTTAGTCACTTTCCTTTCCATATAAATTTGTTGTTCAGCGTATTTGCGGGAAGTCTATTTTTTTTCCTTCCAGCGTGGCTGCTGTGATGTGATTCGCGTTTCTGCTTGCAGTCGCGTCATTCCAATAGAAGTCCTGTGCCTTCAGATTTTTCCTGAACTGCCCGGGCGGAATCATCACGTGTTTGGTAAAGACTCTATTAAAATGTGTGATATTCACAAAACCCGTCTCCCTGCTTACCTGCGCCAACGGCACGGGAAAATAGGAGAGAAGCTCTACTGCTTTGCGGACCCGAATAATCATGAGACATTCGAAAATGGTGACAGAGGTTTCTTTCTTAAAGAGACCGCAAAGATAACTTTTTTTCAAGGATGTCTGGCCAACAATATCATCTAACGACAGTTGTTTCTTATAGTTGTCCTCCAGAAACCGGATGGTATCCCTCACCGGTGCGGAATAAGCCGATACCTCAATATATTTCGACGATTCGTTTTTCTCGCGCCTTTTCTTTTCCGACAGTTTGAAGAGAATCGTGTAAAGATATGTGATCATGATCTTTTCGGATTCCGGTGTGGAATTGTTATTCTCGTCAAATATCTCTTTTAGAAGTTTGCCTGAAAACCCGTCATTTTGGACAAAGATACCGATATCGGAGCACATACCCATCACACCCTTCGAAAAGGACGAGAACTTCACTTCAAAGTAGTAGCCCGTCTCGGCTCCTGTCTCGGTGATGGAATGGACGCTGTTCGCTGGGATCAGCACGGTATCACCAACGCCTGCCGTGAATGTACGGCCATCAATCGTAAATTGGTAACTGCCCCGGACAATATGATCCAGCTGATAGTAGGGATGCGTATGTAGTTTATACGTATCGCCACCGTTCATCTTTGCCAGTACTGAAATCAATATTTTAATTTCCTGCAACATTTCATAAACTCCACTCTTGGCTCCATTCACAGCGAGTTGGGATTTTGCCCGGTAATTTGCGAAACAGACGTTCAGAAATGATGCATACGTTATAGGATACTCATTCTGAACACTGCCCCGCAACGCATTCAAACCTGCCTCCGACGTCTATTCGCCAAGCATGGCCTGATGCATTTACCGTTATAACCGACAAGCTGTACGCCGCTGAGGAGAGTGCGACACAAGTCGGTTTCTCACTGATTATGCAGCTTCTAATGATCTATCATTCTGTCTCAAAACAGACTTTGGGCATTTCCTTCATATCCTCCGCCACCGACGGTGTAAAACCCAGATGGTCAAGAATGTCCTTTTGCAGGTCGAGTCCTGGAGCGATTTCTATGAGTTCGAGACCCTTTTCTTTGAGTTTGAATACACAGCGCTCCGTGACATAAATCACCGTTTTGTGGTTATTAAATTCCACCTCGGCGTTCATGGAAATGCTCTCTACGCTTTTTACGATTTTGGGTTCTCTTCCATCATAGGCGACAAGCTTTCCTTCTTCCAGATTGTAGCCGGAGCCCAGCATGAAGGGGAAGCAATATACCAGCTTCTTTGCGGAATGGACAATGAAGTTGAATCCGCCAACACCCGCAAGGCGCTGTCCCTTTTTGCATACATTTACGTTTCCGTCAGCATCAACCTCAAGGGCGCCAAGGAAACCGATATCCAATCCTCCGCCCTCGTAAAATCGAAATTGTGACGCCTGATCATACACGGAATCCGCGTTCATGGATACGCTGAATACGGACGGAAGCTGCACGCCACCAATCACACCGGTCTCGGTAGTCATAACAATGGCATCCATGTCAATCCCGAGGTTAAGCGCCTCGCCACTGATCATCTGCGGAATCCCAAATCCGATATTCACAACGGCATCCGGTTTGAGTTCCATTGCCGCCCTTCTTGATATAATCTTTTGTGCGATCTCCCTTTTTCGGACGCTATTCTTTGTTTCACTTTCTATAAGCGCCTGCACTTCGTCCTCGCTGCACCGTGCCTCGTTGGAGAAATACGGACTGTAAGCGAGATGCGGAGCTGCCTGAATGTGGTCCGGATCAACGATGATGGCATCCACAAGAAAATATGGAATCGTAACGAGACGCGGATGAAAGCGTTCTTCCTTCAAGGCTTTCACGTATACGATGACCTTGCCGCCGTTGTTCTTTACTGCCATGGCAGAAGCCATCGCATCGTTATTTGAGGGTTCTGCTTCAAAAGTAATATTTCCCCTTGCGTCTGCATAACTTCCCTTGAGTATAGTGACGTCAGGTCGAATCATTTTGAACCAGAGGTATTCCTCGTCGTTCACGATTCTCAGCTCGACCAGATCTTCTGTCTCCATGCCTTCATTGAGCTTGCATCCCTCATGGCGCGGATCCTGCTGCGTGCCAAGACCAACCTTGGTCAGATAGCCGTCCTTGCCGGCGACGCACTCACTCGTCATAATCGAAAGCACGCCTTGGGAAATATTGTAGCCCTCTATCTGGTTGTTCTTCATCAGAGGGAATATTGGTTGATGGTAACCCATATGCCCGCCAACCACGCGCTTCACGAGACCCGGATGTACCAGATGCTCGAAATACTTGTGACCCGGCACATCGCTGCTCGGGGAACCTTCTGAAACAATACACAAGTCCCTTGGATGCCCCGTGCTAAGGAACGCTTCCCCGAGGTTCTTAAAAATTTTAGCAGAAGAGCATACGAGAGCCGCCCCAGCAATTTGTACAGTTGCTCCGTCCGGTATCATTTTGACGGCCTCGTCCGCGGACATGAGTTTCCTTTTCAAGGATTCAGTCATAGCTACGCTCTCTTTTTTCATGCTTTATCTCTCCTTTTTTTATTCAGCGAATTCTAGTAAAAAATCCGCTATAACCTTCGAAATTTTTCTAATATTTCGATAAATTGCTTGTGTGCCATCATATTAACATTCCAAAATGTGAATGTCAAGCAATAATTAGTGATTATAATGCCAACTTTTTTTCGTTTTAGCAGAATTATAGATAATATTTGTTAAATTTACGACAAAGTCTTTCTGTTCCGAATTATAGATATTATTATCTACAATTCACTAATCTGTATTTCCATGTCACCCCATTCAAACTATCTCGGCATTAAAAAATAGCCAAGGTCATATCCCGGCCGGCTTAGTTTTGTTATAAAATATTCCTGTGTTGGCTGCAGGTTATTCGGTCACATTTCATTTAAATATTCTTTTAGTTTACAGAAACTTAAAGAATGTGGTATCGTATATGGGAAGATAGTACTCAATAGGACAAAGAGGAGTTGATACCATGCATCAGGAAATCAAGATCTTGATTTCGGTACTTGCAAAAATGAAAAAGGGCGATACCTATCAACAGCATGCGCATCCCTACTATCAGCTGAATCACATCGTCCGGGGCAGTATCGAATACACCGTCGGAGGTCGCACATTCACGGCAGGCGTAGGGGACACGATCCTGATTCCGGCACACTGTGACCATTCGTTCATCCAGATAGGCGACGAATCGGTTTACTACTTCGAAGTGAAGTTTTCATCACTTTCCAAGGGCGTGATGGAAATGTGCTCCGATGCGGGCATTTTCATTCAAAATGATGAGTTTACAGGAATGCTGATGAAGGAAATCTTTGACGAGAATAGCAATTCAACGCCTGAATCAGAGGATATTATGGTCACATATCTTTATGCGATCCTATTCAAGCTGACGGAAAAAAATCGACGGGAGAAGAACACCCCATCAAAATATATTGAGGTATCGGCTTATTCTGCACCGGTGCGGGATACCATCCGGTTTCTGGAGGATAACTATAAGAAGCATCTGTCGTTAGATGATATCGTAGCACAAACACAATTGAAAAAAAGTTATCTCTGCGGTCTTTTCAAGAAAGAAACAACTGTCACCATTTTCGAATGTCTTATGATTATCCGGGTCCGGAAGGCGGTAGAGCTTCTCACCTATAATCCGATGCCGTTGGCACAAGTAAGCAAGGAGACAGGGTTTGTAAATATCACACATTTTAATAGAGTCTTTACCAAGCACGTGATGATTCCGCCCGGGCAGTTCAGAAAATACCTGAAGTTGCAGGATTTAAACCTGAGCGATGCAACGCTAGGGAGAAAAGTGAATCATATTACCGCTGCTACGCTGGAAGGAAAGAAAATAGATTTTTTACGTTGATCAGAAGCCAAGGATTCATCAGTAGTCAAAATAATAACTGTTGACAATACCGAAGGAAATCACATATAATAAATACTAATATTAAATACATTAACGCGTTGAAGAAGGAAAGTATGCGATACGATCTTGTCAGGGAGGGCCTGTCCTAGACTGAAAGCAGGCCTGAAGTGAACCCCGCTGAAGTTCCCTTCTGAGCACGCCCGCTGAATAGGCATTGCCTTTGTAGGCGGGTGCGGGATTCCACCGTTATATGGATAGGATATAATTTTTGTATCTGAAAATGAGTGCGCATATTATTACAATATGCGAATCAGGGTGGTATCACGGATCGCATTGAAAGCCTTTCGTCCCTATTTACAGGGATGTAGGGCTTTTTTTATTATGTTGGAAATATCACTGAAAGCGATATTGACGGAATAACAAAGAAAGCACCTTAACCGTTGTCGCCCTTGCGGCGACATGGGGAAATAGGAATCTTGATTCCGTCATTTCCACTTTTTTTATTTCTCCCAAACTTGATTATTTTTATAAAAGAAAGGAAGAGTTGGAATTATGTTAGGTTTACCAGACGCATCAATATGGCTTGCTTATTTATTATCGATTGGTGGTGCAGTTTTATGCATCGTATATGGCATTAAGAACTGGAACAAGGACAGCGACAGCGATAATGGGGGTGATGGAAGATGATCTATATTGTAATAAGCTTATCCATCTATGCGGTTATCATGGCAGGGCTCGCCTACATCGGTTTTAAAAGAACGAAAAATACCAGTGACTATCTATTGGCCGGAAAAGAAATCCACCCCATCATCATGGCTTTGTCCTATGGCGCTACTTTTATCAGCACCTCTGCTATCGTCGGATTTGGGGGTGCTGCAGGGCAGTTTGGCCTAGGGCTTTTATGGCTTACCGTGCTAAATATCCTGGTCGGTGTTTTCATTGCTTTTGTTTTCTTCGGCAAAAGAACCAGAGAGATCGGTCATAGACTCGGCACGAACACAATGCCGGAGTTCTTTGCCAGACGTTTCAACTGCAAATTTATGCAGGGTTACGCTGGCGTGTTAATCTTTTTGTTTATGCCCATCTATGCTTCAGCTGTTCTAAAAGGCATCGTCGATTACGTGTCAAGATATGCCGCAGCGAGCTTTAACGTTGTTCTCATCGTTGTTGGAATATTATCCGCCGTATTCGTCATTATGGGTGGCTTGAAAGGAATTATGTACGCGGATGCTTTTAATGGAACCTTAATGTTTGCCGGCATGGCGTTCCTCATCATCTTTACCTACTCGTTGCTGGGCGGCATGACAAACGCCCATACGGCCCTTGCGTTGCTTCCTTCGATGCCCGATGTAGCAGAGCAGACCACCGGTCTGGTAAAAGGCGGTTTTGCGGGATGGACCTCTATGCCAAAGACAGGAACGCCAGTCTGGTGGAATATCGTTACCACGCTGGTGGCCGGTGTCGGCATCGGCGTACTGGCACAGCCCCAGCTCTCCGTAAAGTTCATGACTGTGAAAAGCGGCAGAGAGCTTAACCGCGCAGTCCTCTCCGGAGGCATTTTTATCCTGTTTATGACGGGAGTGGCTTTCACGGTAGGCGCACTCTCCAATGTCGCTTTTTATAACGCAACCGGGCAAATCGCGATTCAGGCTGCCGGCTCCAACGATGGCATTATACCAGCATTTATCAAGTTCTTCCTGCCGGAATGGTTTGGCGGTATTTTTCTTGTCGTTCTGATGGCAGCGGGTATTTCCACGCTGAACGCATTGATCCATACAATGGGCACGGCTCTTGGTCGTGATTTTCTAAAGCAATCACTGAAGCTAAAGACCGAAACCATTAAGCTGACTCGGATTTCCATGGGAATCGGGCTCTTGATAAGCGTACTTTTGACATATTTATCAAGCAAACTGGATGTCAGTATGGCGATCATTGCCATCGGCACGTCGCTGTTTTTCGGATTGTGTGCCGCCACCTTCCTGCCGACTTATATTGCGGCACTCTATCTTAAAAAATTTCCAAAGAAAGCAGCGGTGGCCAGCATGATAGCCGGCTCTGCGTCGGATCTGTTCTGGCTCTTCTTTATTCAAGAAAAAACAGCCGGCAGCCTGCAAATCTGCAATTTATTGTTCAATACCACTTCTCTCGTGAAAGGCACCTCCCTTCAAACACTCGCTATGGTAGACGCCATTGTCATTGCACTTCCTCTATCTTTCATCGTAGCGTTTGTCTCATGGGCAATCATAGGAAATACCAAAGAAACCGAAGAGTCCGGCTTGCAGATCGGCTCGGAATAAATAGGCCTTCACCAAAAAAACAGGGATCGTGAAGATCTCTGTTTTTTTGGTGAAGTATATAGGTACTCGCAGCCATTCCTTTGCAGATTCAAAGGTTCCCTTGAAATACCGTATCTGTATCTTTGCATAAATGCTGAACTGCTTTCCGGCCGGTTTCAGCTGCGATTGGTAGTCCGCCGGGGCTCGTGATACGCTGACCGGCAAAATACACATTTTGAATGCTTTCCGGTTTAGAAGGATAGCTTTCCATTTTGCTCCCTTTCTCCATGACAGACATCCAGGATCCTTTATAAGAACCCAGATACCGCTCATAAGTCAGCGGAGTAGCCACATCCCAAACGCCTATTTTTCCGTCAGTCTGCGGATATTTTTTTGACAGCAGCCGGATAAATGCTTCTGCCAGCTTTTGTTTTTCCGCTTCATAGGTACCGTTTTCCTTACAGGTCTTCCAGAAATCATAGGTATCCCCTCCGATGATGGAGGTGACGGCAGTGCAACCCTCCGGCGCATATCCTTGATATCCCGCATATTGATTGATGCCTATTATCGCTTCAGGCACATCGCCGCAAACAATCGGCTCGTCAGGATAGAATGCCAAACTTTCCGGTTCATCGGACAGGTCTGCTTCCACCCCCACGCTGATGAAGGTATTCAGCATTGGTTTTGTGTTTTTGCGCATCTTTTGGGTCCAGGGCTCCTGAATGGGAGGGTCAAATAAAGCATCAACAGCAACAAGGGTATCCTGTGTCACGATCACCCCATCGGCCGGTATATGCTCGCCATCGACGTTGACCCCGCAGGCAATCCCATTCTGAATTGAAACCTTGCTTACTTTTTTACCGTAACGGATCGTTCCGCCCAGTTTTTCGAAGTTCCTTGCCATACGATTTGCCATAGCCAGAGATCCTCCTTCAGGGTAGCCGCCGTCGCCTGAAGCAAAGGTTGCGAGGGTAAATGCCATTGCGATGGCCATGAAATCGGGCCCCGTCATCGCTTCCAGCAGCTGCCGCAGCAGTGGGCTTTTGAATCGATTGGAATATTCCCGTACCGTCAGTTTTTGATAAAAGAATAGCTTTGGAAGTGCAGGCAGCATCCCCACCATCGTCGTCAGGGGAATACTATTTTTTGTCTTAACCCTTACACCCTTTATATCCGTAATTGGCATACTTACCTTTGTGAATATTTTGATATCTCTGCACAATTTATTAATTTCTTTTTCGTCTTCCGGCGACAGTTCTAAAAAATGCTGACGGAGTCGATCAATATCCCGATAGAGATGCGCTGTCCGGCCCTGATATTCAAAGGAGAAAAAAGGATCGCGGTTATAAATCGGAACGCTGTCGTCCAAAGCGCCTACTTCTCGCCAAAGCTTGTTCAGAGGGGCTTTTGGAGATGAGCCCGTCAGCCAGTGCATTCCGCCCTCGAATAAGTATCCTTTTCTCCGCCAGCTTGTAGATGCGCCCCCCGGAATCGCGTGGCTTTCATATATCGTTACGTTAAATCCGCTCTGCAGTGCGTAAATACCTGCCGTCAGCCCTGCAATTCCAGCTCCGACAATAATAATCTTCTTCATCATACCTTCCTCCTTATTATATCAACAATCCAGTTGCTTTCGGGGCAGGGCGCATCGGGTGTTTGTGCCATTTGTTCGGCGACACCCTGGATCGCACACCAATAGGCGATTGCCAATGCATAGGGGTTTCCCTCTCGAATCGTGCCATTCGCCTGACCCATTTCAATCAATGCCGTTGTCGGGGTGTAAATATCGAAGTCCTGCAACATGTCCCGAATGCGTTGTGGAGCCGCTTCGTTATAGAATGCCTGGTTCATCAGCACAAACATTTTTGCAGAAAAGGATTCTGTCTGAATATAATAAAATATTTGTTCTGCGGTACGCTCAAAAAACTCCAGCGGTTCCATCCCGGAAGAATCCATGACACTCATTGGTCCCGCAATACCAAGTGTAATCAGCTCCTCATATAACTTTTCCTTCGATTCAAAATAGTGAAATAAAAGTCCGACACTCATACCGACCTGCTCTGCAATATCATTAATTTTTGTTGCAGCATAACCCTTACGGATAAAAAGATCGAGTCCTGCCGAAAGAATTTCATTACGTCGCTTTTCTTTTTGCTCCTCACGAACACCCATAATATTGAACCTCAATTCATTGAATTTATATTCAATATTTTATACCAGAATTCCTTCGCTGTCAAGAAAAAGTAATCGACATAAAAAAAGTGGAAATGACGGAATCTAAGATTCCTATTTCCACATGCCGCCGCAAGGGCGACAACGGTTAAGGTTCTTTCTTTGTTAACCCGTCAATATCGCTTTCAGCGATATTTCCTACATAATAAAAAACACCTGCCCAAGATTACACTTGGCAGGCGTTTTTTCCTATTTTCTCTTCGTTCTGTTTTTGATTTCGTAATATGAGTATCCGATCACTCCGGTTACGAAAGCTATGTACAGTAATGCCAACATCCAGTCTGCCATGTTATCCATGTTCCTCATAGCCCCCTACTTTTCATTCTTATCTCATTTTATGAATTTTATTTCTATTGCGTTCCTAATGGACCGCATTTCGATAAGAACATTACACTCATAAATTACAAAATTAGGTTTGGTTTTTTTAATTTCATAAGGGCATAATAAAAATGCGGAGGTGATAATATTGAATACAGGTACAGTAAAATGGTTTAACGCAGATAAGGGTTTTGGCTTTATTACCAATGACAACGGTGGCGAAGATGCTTTCGTTCACTTTTCAGATATTGCATCGGAAGGATACAAATCTCTTAACGAAGGACAAAAAGTTTCCTTTGATTTGGAGTCAGATCCAAAGAACGGCAAACTAAGAGCTGCACGGGTTACAGTTATTGAACATTAACTTAGCCAGAAGGATTTTTTCCATTTGATCCCCATTTGATTGTTAACCAAAAACACCTGCACAAGATGAGATTGTGCAGGTGTTTCTGTAAATTGTTACCTCAATCTTTGATGCCGGATATGATACGATTTTTGACGTCATTGATTTCCTCCTTTATTTCTTTGATGATATTTAATTGTAATGTAAGCTCATGCAACAAATCTTGATAGTTCGATTCTCTGTCATCTTGCTTCTGATCCCTTTTTTCCTGGTTTCTTATGATATAAAACAACAATATAACCGTCAAAACCGTCCATATTCCTTGACTGGATGCCAATTTAATCAGTTCACTTTCCATCTTAGCACCCCCTTTCATACCTCCTACTATTTATAACCTTGCCAGGAGGAATTTTGTGACATAGAAAAGACTGTTTTTGCAAAAAAACATGAGAGAAATTTCCTCTCATGTTTTTTGTTGGAGAATAGGGCGGTTCGATCCCCCTGATATTATTTAATTAAACCTTTTAAATAGAGCAACGACTTCCCAGCAGCTTCATCCAGCTCTGACTCGGTTGCATTGTTACTCAAATCACGCCATACTTTGATGTCTTCCCCAACTCGGCCACCCATTCTTACAAATGGCTCCATTGTGACACAGCCCTGATAATTTACTTCCCGGAGCGCCTCCATAATTTCTTTCCATGGAATACGACCGTTTCCAGGCAGCTTTCTATTGCATTCACCTACATGAAAATGCCCAAGGTACTGACCGGCAGTATGGATGGCTTTCTGCAAGCTGTCTTCCTCAATGTTCATATGAAACGTATCCAGCATGACTTTCACATTATCTTGCCCGACTTCCTTCACGAAACGAACGCCTTCATCCGCCGTATTAAGAATGTGATTTTCAAAACGATTCAGGATTTCCATTCCTAGTGTTATGCCATGTTCTTTTGCCACAGGACCCAGTATTTGCATTCCTGCCACACTTCTTTTCCAGTCTTCCTCTTTGTTGACCCCCTTGCTGTAATCAATCGGCCAGTGAGAATAAATCGCCCCTCCAAGCAAGCGGCTATCCAGCTGTTCCATTACATGAAACAATCGCTTATACCACTCAAGTGCAGATTTGCGGATACTCTGGTCTACAGCTCCCATATCATGTTCATAGATAGGACCATAGCCTGTGGTGATCTCGATTCCTGCAGCATTAGCACAGGTCTTCAATCCTTTAATATCACTTTGAGAATATTCCGGGAGCGGTGTTCCGTTGATCTCCAAAACATCAAACCCAAGGTTTGCAACTTTGTTCACATATTTTAAAAAACCTTCCGAATCCCATTGCTGTTCCCAATATGCATAATATATCCCGTATTTCATGTCACCCTTTCCCTTTCTGCTCGCCCAGTTTGCACGCTTAGAAGTCGAAGGTATCAGGATCTGCTCCCGATCTTGTGTTCCGGTTAAGTTTATTGATTTGTTCCATATCTTCTTTGCTCAATGCAAAATCGAAAACATTGAAATTATCTATGATTCGGTTCTGATGCAAGGACTTTGGTATCACAACGACATCTCTTTGCAGATGCCATTTGATGACAACCTGGGCAGGGGACTTCTTATATTTTTCAGAGAGCTCTCGCAGTACAGCGTCTTCAAGTATGTTCCCGCCTGTACCTCCAAGGGGACTCCATACGGTAACAGAAATTCCTCTGGCATTGCAGTAATCGATCACATCCTGATTATTGAAATAGGGATTTGATTCAATTTGATTCACAGTCGGGCGATTGGAAGCTATCTTTTCGATTGCTTCCAGATGACGAGGCTGGAAATTGGATACACCAATGGCCTTCGCCTTACCGGAAGTATAGATTTTTTCCATATCGATCCACGCCTTTTCAAATCCGTCCGCGGGCCAGTGAATGAGATATAGGTCTAAGTAGTCTGTCCGCAGTCTTTTGAGACTGTCTTCGAATGCTTGCATCGTATTGCCTCTGCGAATATCTTCATTCCATAATTTTGTCGTCAAAAAGATGTCCTCTCTTTGAACTCCGCTTTCTTCCATGGCCTTCCCAACGCTGCCTTCATTTCCATAAATCATGGCGGTGTCAATCTGTCTGTATCCGGCTTCCAATGCCCATTTCACAGCATCTTCCGTCTTTTTTCCGTCAGGGGTTTGAAAAACACCAAAGCCTAGCTTCGGCATCACCATGTTATTGCTCAGTGTTATGTAGTCCATTTCTTCCTCCTGTTATCCATCCGTTATAAACGATCCCTTCCTTGATTGGCGACCGTCAGAGTATTTGACAAAACTCGATATCTTCTCCTGTCGGACTGGCGATTTTAAAGTACCTTACGCCATGATCCCACAAGGTAGGAATTCCTTCTATTGCGTTAGTCGTAATCTGATATCCTTGTTTCACGCAGTAATCGTAATCTGCTTCAATATCCTGTGATTCAAAGGAATAATGATCGATTTTTCCGGCAGCCTCCGGAGAAATGGAGCCGTCCTGATACATTTCATAAACAACATCGCTGTTTTTAAGAAATTTGATCGGGTTCCCGTCAGGCGCCTTAAAGTCACCAATCAGCTCAAAGCCCAAAACATCCGTATACCATTTTGATGTGGCTTCCACATCCTTTGTGCCCAGACCAATATGAGCGTGTCTGCGATTTTTTATCATAGACTTCTCCCTCCTCTACTTCACGACAAAGCTTCTTGATGAACGATCCGTATTAATTGCGATTGCGATCAGAATGATTGCTCCAAAAACAATCTTCTGCCAAAATACATCCACACCCACAATATTCATACCGTTTTTAATCATGGCAACGGTAAACACACCCAATACAGTGCATAAAATGTTGCCTTTGCCTCCAATCAGGGTTGTTCCGCCAAGCACTACTGCTGAAATAACCATTAGGGTAAAAGAGTCGCCAACCGTCGGAGCAGAGCTTTTCGCTTTTGCCATCAGTAAAATAGCACCGGATGCAGCACAGAATCCATTGATTGCAAATACTGCAATCTTGATTCGATCAACTGGGATACCAGCGACGCGGGCGGCTCTTTCGTTGCCCCCGATTGCATAGATCCCTTTCCCGAATGCGGTTCTCGTTAGCACCACATAGTAAATCAGAATAAGAATAAGCGCAATGATTAACGGTAATCCAAGGGGTCCCAGAGACAGCTTATACCAATCAATCGTACCCCACAATACTTTCGGTATGGAAACCGGAGCATTGGATATGAGCAATGCGACTGAACTCCAAATAGACAAAAATGCCAAGGACGCAATAAAGGAAGGTATTTTTAATTTAACATGAATAAGACCCAGCAGAATGCCTGCAATAACTGAGAATAATATTGTAGATAAAAAAGCAACAAGCATAATGACGCCAAAGGGATAGGGTGTACCTTTGAATTGCATAATGATACTTAAAGTCATTACATTTGCGACAGAACACATGGAGCCGACAGATAAGTCAATGGATCCGAGCAACAGGATCGGTGTCATACCGGCTGCCATAATCATCAACGGTGCCGTATCGCTTAATAGATTGCTGATATTGGCATACCCCAGAAAACTGCTTTCCAAAGCCGTAAAGACAATGGTAAGTATTACAATTATAGAAATACTGAAATACATAGCAAAATTATTATTATTCATTTTTATCATTTTTTCACCCGCCTATACCATCATACTAACGATCTGGACCTGACTCGGTTTCGAATCTGCCGCAGCATTAAATTCTCCTGTTATTAGACCGTCCTTCATAACAAAAACACGGTTGCTCATACTGATACATTCGTCTAATGTATCTCCAAGCAAGATAACCGACTTGCCTTCCGTAACCATCTGGCGGATCAGGCTGTAGATTTCTTCTTTTGCACCTACATCGACTCCGCGGGTTGGATGATTCAATATTAGGATATCCGACTGTGAAGCAAGCGCTCTGGCAAATACCACCTTTTGCTGATTGCCTCCGGATAATTGAATCACCAGTTCGTCTTTCCCTCTTGTTTTAATATTTAAAAGTTTAATATATTTGTTTGCCTGCTCTGATATGGCCTTTTTCGAGACCAGCCCTCTTTGTTTCAATTGTTTTGTATTGGACATTGCAATATTGTCTTCTACAGGCAAGCACCGAACAATTCCCTCGTACATTCTTTCTTTCGGTATCAGCAGCGTCCCGTCTTTTAATGCCTGAGAAGGTTCTGAATATCGAACCGGTTTTCCTTTTATAATCACTTCTCCATATGTAGGTTTTTCATCTCCGCAAATAACAGAACAAATTTCCTCTTTTCCAGAGCCAACAACACCGCAAAATCCCAGAATTTCACCTTTATGAAGTTTAAAATTACAGTGTTTAAATCGCCCCCACAGGCCCAAATCCTTTACTTCCAAGACTACCTCTTCACCAGGTGTAATTTGTTTGTCAATTTTATAATATTCTGAGGAGCTTTCATGGCCAACCATCATTTCATACATTTTTGTCTCTGATGCTTCTTCAATCGGCATATTTCCCGCATTGGACCCGTCTTTGTATACATATACCCGATCTGAAATTTCCAATACTTCATCCAATCGATGAGAGACAAATATAACAGAATGCCCCAGAGCTTTTAGTTTTCTGATTTCTACAAATAATCCTTTTACTTCATCTTCATTTAATACGGAAGTAGGCTCGTCTAAAAGAATCAGGCACTTTCCGCTTGCACTTGCTGATTTTGTGACATTGACTACCTTTGCAATTTCAATCACCTGTCGTGTTGCAAAATTCAGATCGATCACCTTTTTACGAGGATTGATCTCTCCGCTTCCTACCGCATCCAATACCTTCTGCGCTTCTTTATACATCTTACTCCAGTTAACAAAGCCGTATTTCACGAACTCTTTTTCGTGACCAAAGAAAATATTCTGTCCTACTGACAAGTTGGTGATCAGGGATTGTTCCTGATAAACCATTCCCACTCCTGCGGCGTTGGCCTCCAAGGGAGTCTTGGGTTCGAACATCTTTCCATACATGAACATTTCACCGGATGTAGGAGGCTGAGCTCCAATGATGATTTTAAGCAATGTAGATTTTCCGGCTCCATTTTCACCGATCAGGCCGATTACCTCTCCTTCGTAAACATCTAAATCAACACCTTTTAGGGCTTGTGTACCATGAAAGGACTTTGCAATGTTCCTCGCGCTAAAAAGTAATTTTTTCTCTTCCATTTTTATCCCTCCGGCACTATTTGCTGATAACTGTGGATCCATGTTTTACCGTCAATGCCACCGCTATTAATATGATCAAACCCTGAACCCCGGTTTTGATGTAAGGATTGACTCCCATCATCGTCAAGCCGTTAAACAGCACGGTCATAATGAGAGTACCTACCACGGTATTTACGACTCCGCCTTTCCCGCCTGTAAGCGCAGTTCCTCCGATAACAACCGCCGCATTGGCGGGGAACATGAGACCGTCTCCGATTGAAACCTGGCCCTGACCTAACCGGATCGCACCTAAAACACCTGCTACTCCGAAGCAGAAACCTGCCAATGTAAATACTTTGATCTTTACCATGTTGACGTTAATACCAACGGCTTTTGGTATTGTTTCATCCGTACCTACTGCATAGATGTGACGACCAAAGGGTGTATACTCCTGTATATATAAGCATATTACAAAAACCAGAAGTGCGACCCATGTTATAATTGGTATTTCAAGAAAACTGGACTTTGCGATAGAGGCAATAAATTCATCTTTGATTGTTGGTGGCTTACCACCGTAAGAAAGCAATCCGATCCCCGCACATATATTCATGAACGCGAAGCTCACCATAAAAGATGGTATTTTTAATTTTACATGAATTGTTCCAATGATAAATCCGATTAAAACACTGCATAATACGGCAAGAAGAAGTCCCCATATTCCCATATCGTTTCCATTACGACTGTTCAGCACAAACACCGCTGCCAATGATCCGGCCATCCCAACCGTGCCGTTAATTGATAAATCGATACTGCCCAACATGATTACAAAGGTCAGTCCAAGGGCGACCAGTAACGGAATGGCCCATTGATTCAATATCGATACAATATTGCTTCCGCTCGCAAAGGATCCTCCCAGTATCGCAGTAAATACAAGAAACAATGCAACTAGCACAAAGACAGGGGCCCATTTCGTAAGATGTTCCTTTTGATTATCTGCTTTAATCTTGGCAGTAAACTCTTCTGTAATGGACCACGCTGCAAGCTTTTCTTTTTCCATCCTATCTTCTCCAATCAATTAATAAGTCCCGTATCCATATTTTTGATGTAAGGAGGAGACTGACAGCGTCAATCTCCTCCCTCATTATAACATTTTATTATTCTTAGTTTGCTTTACATTCGAAGATTTTTGAAAAATCCATTTCCGGAACTGCTTCTACATACTCTGCGATATAAGCGTCTACATTATCAGCAGAAACGATTACTGCAGGAGTTAAGAATACTCTGTATTCATCCGGTAATTGTGCAGGGTCAATTAATCCAGCCCATGCTGCATAGCAGATTGCCAATGTATATCCTGATTGTAAGTAGCCATTTGATGAAACAGTTGCAACAACGGTACCATCCTTCACTGCTTCAACAATATCAGTATTTGCATCAATCCCCGTTACACCGACTTTGCCTTTCAGGTCCTTTTTATCAAGAGCCTGTAGTGCACCGGTTGCCATATTGTCGTTTGCACACCAGATACCACCTACGTCAGGAGTATCATTCAACCATGTTTCAACTAAGGTAAGTGCTTCATCCGTAGCCCAGTTACCGGTATCCTGATGTGCTACCTCGATATCCGGATATTCCTTTAACGCTTGTTCGAAGCCTTTTACTCGATCAATGGATGCTGTATTTCCCAACATACCTTCAATGACAAATACCTTACCTTTGCCGCCCATATTGTCGAAAAGTGCTTTTGCCATCGCTTTTCCGTTTGTTACATTATCTGCCGATGTATGGATCGCCCAGTTCGGATCATAGTCTTGTGGCATCGCGTCATCAGGCTTGTTCCAAGCTGTGCCGATATATCCGCCGGAGGATGCCATCGCTTCAGCGAGAGAAGGCGCGATTGCAGCTTCATTTGGGTCAGCGTAAGCGATTGCATTCCCGTTTGCCTTTGCGGCGAACTGCTTCATGTTGTCAATTTCAACATCATTGGATCCACCGGAATCTAATACTTGCTTTTCGTATTTCTGCCCAATGCTGTCCAAATACTTACAAAATTCGTCCATACCTTCTGTAATTGTTACTATGTAAGGATTTTCAAGCCCACGTACAGATGTAGCGACATACAATGTTGTGTCCAGCTTTTCTTGTGGAATATTACTCGGATCGATTGTGAAGTTAGCGTAATCAATATCTGTTGCAACAGGGGTATCGGAACCTGTATCGGTTGATTCCGTCTGCTGCGAACCACAACTAGCCAAAGTACCAATTACTAGTGCTCCCACGAGCAATAATGATGTAAGTCTCCTCAATTTCATAAAAATTCCTCCTTTTTTTGATGGGCCGATCTTTAATCCGTAATACATCTTACATCCTTCTCTAATTTGCTTAGTTCTTATGTACCTACATTACGAGATTATTATCTTGCATGTGTCATATTATAATGCGTGCCTTATCCAATGTCAACATCAAATCTACATTTTTTTTTACGCTTTATTTTGCGGTTTATTTTGCCCAAAGACAGCAAAAGTGGCACTCCCTATTCCTGCCAGGGGGGTGGATAAAGAATGATAGAATATAGACGGAAAACTAAGTTTTCTGTTTTACGGATTCACAATCAGCTTCAACAGACCCTTGCCATTCACCATCGTATCCATTGCTTCCGCGAACTCCTCCAAAGAAAAATGTTTCGCTACCAAATCGTCTACCTTTATGACTCCGTTTTCCATGTATTTAACCGCTCTGTCAAAGCAGTGAGTCTGAGCGAAGGATCCCAGCACCTTTAATTCGTTGCTGAAAATTTGATACGGATTTACCGAAATCTTTGCATCACTAGCACATACACCATAAATAATGATCTTTCCGGTCTTTTTAGGGAAATCGAAGCATTGCTCCAATACCTCTGGCGCTCCTGTCGCATCAATTACGATATCAAAACCGTGAGGATATTTTTCCTTTAATCGTTTCCCATGCTTCGAATAGTCGTTACGGTCCATCAGCACGGTCTCAGCGTATCCGTTATTTTGGATTAGCTCTAATTTATCCTGCGAAGATGCGCATACGACTACATTTGCTGCCCCACCATGTTTTAACAGCTGAGTCAGTAAAATACCTGTTGGCCCCGCTCCAAATATCAGCACATCATCGCCGCATTTCGGCGCAATTACGTCCATACCATGGATCGCACATGCCAATGGCTCTGCAAAGATTGCCTGATCATAGGATAAGTTGTCACTGATATGAAATACTTTATCGAAATTTACCGCGACATATTCTGCAAACCCTCCAGGTCCGTTGCACCCCAATGAGTAGAAGTTTTCACAGAATAGCGGCTGATTTCGTCTGCAATAGTAGCATTCGCCGCAAAGAGCAGTATTGTCTCCAACGACGCGGTCTCCCAGTGAAAATCCATAAACCTCCGAACCCATTTCAGCAATTTCCCCAGTAAATTCATGTCCCGGGGTTAAGGGAAATTCAGAGATAAAATCGCCCTCATGTATGTGCATGTCTGTTCTGCACACTCCACAGGCTGCGACCTTGAGCAGCACCTGATTTGGTTTGATCGTCGGTTTTGGGATTTCTTTCAGTTCATATTCCCTTGGTGCATTATAAACAATCGCCTTCATTATGTATGGTTTCTCCTTTCATTATGAGAACTTGATTACGGCTTTTACGATATTTGACTTATCTTTTACGCAGTGATCCATAGCTTCTTGAACATGCTCAAAATCGAACTGATGGGTTACGATTCCTGTTAAATTTACCTTTCCGGAAGCGACAGCTTCAATTGCCGTAGGATAAAGATGTCGATATCGAAATACCGTCTTGAAGGTAACTTCTTTGTCAAGGGCCAGACTCATAGGCAAGTTCATCATACCTGATTTCCCGTATCCTACCAGTACAATTGCAGAGCCTTTTCTTACCACTTGGATACATTGGCTTGCTGTTATCTCCATTCCTGCCGTTTCAATCGCTAGGTCGAATCCCTCTCCCGCGGTCAATTCCCTTGAACGTACTGAAACATCTTCCTCTGCTGAGTTGATCACTGCCTCCGCACCTAATTCCAATGCCTTCTCTAATCTCTTCTGCATGATATCTACAACGACTATATTTGTGACTCCTCTGGCCTTCAGCGCTAGCATCGTTACGAGTCCGATACATCCTGCTCCAAACACGATGGCGCTCTGCCCTACATGGGCATCCCCCTGGCCCGCAGCATGAAAGCCTACTGCCAAAGGTTCGATCAACGCACCTTCTAAGGTGCTCACGTTGTCGGGAAGTTTAAAGCATAATGCGGCCTTATGCGCCACATATTCTTGAAAGACTCCATCTACGGGCGGCGTCGCAAAGAATATAACGTCCTGGCATAAATTATACTTTCCTTCTCTGCAAAAGCGGCACGTTCCACAGGTTTTCCCAGGTTCCAATGCAACCTTATCTCCAACTTTTAAATGAGTGACATTTTTGCCTATTTCTGCAACGATACCACCCGGCTCATGCCCCAGTACAAAAGGCGGTTCTACAATGTAATCTCCAATCCGACCGTTTTCATAATAATGCAGGTCGCTGCCGCATATCCCTACATATTCCAGCTTAACAAGAACTTCGTCATCCTTGGGAACCGGCATCGCTGCTTCTATATACTCAATTTGTCCTATTCCGGTCATTACTGCTACTTTCATTAATTCACGCTTCCTCCTTTCTTTATTAATTACTTTATTAATTTGCCTAATAAAGTTATATTCCCATTTTCTGCATTTGTCAATGTTTTTTATTGGCAAAAAAATAGCTGCGCCACTTCCCATCGGAAACGGTATTTCCCGTCGGATAAAATAGACGGGAACAAGAGAAAACCTCTTGCCCAATCCTGAGCAAGAGGCGAAAAACATTTCCAATGGTTGCTTCCTTGCAGCATCAGCTGCATCTCAATGTATGCGACCATTATAAGGCCATTATATTTCTTTCATGTATTTCTCAATAAAGAAAAGTGCAGCGCCCAGTGCTGCTGCTTCAAGCTGATATTTGCACGACTTTACATAGGTTCCGGTGTTTCCGAAAATATTATCTCTGGCAATTCTTTCTTGAAACTCCCTTATATAGGGACCCATAAAGCTACCGACATACCCTCCCAAAATGACATCACAGTCAAATATCATGTGCAGGTTTCCTACCATGGTTGCAAGATAAGACAAATATTTTTCCCAGGCGTTCTGATACGCTTCATTTTGTTGTTCCAAGCCTTCAAAGAATTCTTCAAGCTTTCCGTCAGCCAGTTCTGCCAGCCGAAGGGCTGAACAGCATACGTCAAAACATCCCTTTTTCCCACAATAGCAGGTCCCTTCCTCCTCTGCCACGATCATATGTCCAAATTCTCCGGTTCGCCAGTTATTTCCGCTGTATATATCTCCCATAATGACTGAGCCGCCCACGCTATTGCTCAGCGAAAGATAGACAATATTATTTTTTACTCTGTCACTGTCTATCTCTGTCCTTCCTGCAGCATTGGCATCGTTAATTAAAATTGTCGGATAAGGGATATGTTTTCCAAATCGTTCACAAGGGACATCGTATATATTTAGCACATGAGACCTTTCAATACGATTTTGATTACCATCAACGATCCCCGGTATTGATATCCCTACCCCTATTATTTTATCTTCCGGAATATGATATTCCTGAATGAAATCCTTTAATGTATCGGTAACCTCCTTATAATACTCCTCTGTATCTGTAAAAGATTTGTATATTCTAATATGCTCCAGAACTTGTTTTGATAAATCTGTATAGATCAATCCAATATGATTTTTTGTGATATCCAGTCCGATGGCATAAGCGGCACCCCAATTGGGCCCAACTGCTTTTGCCTTTCTTCCGCCCTTTGAATCGCACTCCCCTACTTCAAGTACAAGATTTTCCTCCTCTAGGCTATTTACCAGCTGAAGTACCGTGGGTACACTAATGCCAAGCGCTGCTGCAATTTCAGGCTTCGATACTCTTTCTTTTTGGCAAATGTAACGAAAAGCTCTGTTCTTATTAGCCTTCCTGACTTCCATGTTATTGCTGCTTGCGTTCATATACTCCTCCAAAATACTTTATTACCTCTATGATAAACCTGTTTTCTTTTAAAAGTAAATAATTTTTTAAAATTAGTACTTTTCAAGTTTAAAATTATGTGTTATTCTTTTTATCATAGTATTGTAATATAGTAATGTCATAACATATTAAATTAAAGGATGGTTCATATGCAAACACCGAAACTATTGGCACTGTTGCCTCAGGAATTCATTTGTACTCCGGATGGAATGGAAATCGATCGGGAAGGAAATCTAATCCTTGCCTGTCCTAATTTTGCGAACATGTCCATGCCAAGCTGTATTGCAAAAATTGATCATAACGGCAACGTCAGAAAATGGTTCGACGTGCCCTTAGATGAGAAAACACAGGAAGCCCGAGGGATGGGCCTAGCCTTTGGTCCTGACTGGGATTTATACATTGTCGACAATCAAGGCTGGACCGGAGAGGAACGTCTGAAGTTTCACGGCCGTATCCTCCGTGTTCGCATGAATGGTGACAAGATAGAAAAGGTGACCGTTGTAGCGGAGGGGATGGAGCATCCCAACGGGATCCGCATTAAAGGCGAATATATGTACGTTACACAAAGTACGATGGAAAAGGTGAAAACAGAATCCGGTGAATTGCTCAGCTGCGTTTATCGTTTTCATTTAGATGACGAAAACATACATATCACGAACACATTAAATGATAAGAATATATTTGCAACATGGCTCACACACAATCCAAATGACCAATACGGAGTAGATGGCATCGTATTTGACCATAAAGGAAATCTGTATGTGGGAAATTTTGGTGATGGCGAGATCTTTAGACTCACCTTCAACGAAGACGGCAGCATCCGGGAGAATAAATTATTTGCAAAGGACCCTGAAAATTTACGTTGTACAGACGGCATGACCATCGACGAATACGGTAACATCTATGTGGCGGACTTTGTAGTAAATGCAGTTGCCAGAATCGACAAAGACGGCAATGTAAAGCGGATCGCCCAAAGTCCTGACACCGATGGGTTTAACGGGGAATTGGATCAGCCAGGGGAGCCATGCGTTTGGAACGGCAAAATTGCGGTTTCGTGCTTTGACTGTGTTGTGGGAAGTGACAAAGTAAATACTGCTCATGAGCTTCCTGCAACAATGAGTCTATTAGAGATCGAACGCTAGATTGTTTCACTGTTCCCTTCCGACAGGAGCAGTCATGATTCACTTTATACGTTGTAACATTACGACCTTAAAGTGTTACCAATACACATAAGAAAGGAACGAACGACACAATGTCCAACTATGAAAAAGCATCTGCTCCAACAATTTATTTCATTGGAGTTACAACGGACCAATCTTCTATTATGAAGGTTTTCCCCAAATGGGCCGATTTTCTCGGACTGAAAGGCTCCGTTATAAAAGGCATTGATTTTCAGCCGCATTCCTCGGCTGATGAATATCGGGAGGCCGTGGAATTTATCAAAAACGATCCTCTTTCCCTGGGAGCCCTTGTCACCACACATAAGATCGACTTATACCAAACCTGCAGAGAGCTTTTTGACTACGTTGATCCATATGCTCAGAAATTGGGCGAGGTCTCTTCTCTCTCTAAAAAAGATGGCAAATTATGCGCACATGCAAAAGATCCCATTTCCAGCGGGCTTGCTTTAGAGAATTTTGTTCCGATAAATTACTGGAATGACTATGACGGAGATGTTTTGCTCCTTGGCGCCGGCGGAAGCACTCTGGCGATGTCAGTTTACTTTGCGCAGGAAAAGTTTAAAACCAACGTTCCAAAGCGCATTATTATTGCCAATCGAAGCGTGCCCCGTCTGGAATCCGCAAAGGCAATCTTAGATGGAATCCATCCTGAAATTAAATTTGAGTTTGTACATAACCCAACTCCAGAAGAGAACGACAAGACGTTAGCATCATTGAAACCTCATTCGCTGATTGTGAATGCTACGGGTCTGGGCAAGGACGCCCCAGGTTCCCCTTTTACAAACGATTGTGAATTTCCGCAGGACAGTCTGGTTTGGGAGATCAATTACCGCGGCGACCTGATGTTTAAAGATCAGGCCGAGAAACAAGCTTCCGCGAAAGGTCTTCATGTGGAAGACGGATGGATTTATTTTATCCATGGCTGGACGCAGGTAATTTCAGAAGTATTCCATATCGAAATCAAGGGTGATTTGTTGGAGAATTTGAGCCAAATCGCAAAATCATAAAGAAAGAAGGATGATTATGAATAACTTTAACTGGGATAAAAGCTTTCTTGTAGATTTTGATTTAGAGAGCGGGTTATCCAAAACCGCTACAACTACGAAACGCTATTTATCAAATATGAAAAAGGTGTTTGCTGATCAGAAGGAAGTTGAAAAAATATTGGCTTCTGAAGATCCTGTCATCTATGAATTTTACGAGTTAGGCTGCCCGGAAAAGCCCGGGGATCTTTTATTCGGCACAACGATAATTTATCCCGGGAAGGTCGGATCGGAATATTATATGACAAAAGGTCATTTCCACACCATCTTAGAGACAGCAGAGGTGTATTATACGCTCTCCGGCGAAGGATACATGGTTATGGAGAATCCAGAAGGAGAAACTTCAGAGGAGCCATTATCAAAGGGGGCCGCTTTATATGTTCCAAAAAGGCATGCCCACAGAACCGTAAATACCGGAACCGAGCCTCTTGTTCTGTTTTTTTCTTTTGCTGCCGATGCCGGCCATGATTACGGTTCCATTGAGCTAAGAGGTTTTCACAAAATTGTGTTAGAAAAGGATGGGAAGCCATTCATTACCAATAACCCAAACTGGTAAGGAGGCCGTTATGTCCAATATCAGAACAATATCCGGAGAAATTCCTTCCCATCAGCTAGGCTTCTGTCAATGTCATGAGCATTTGATGATAAGCAAGGGAGTTCCTTCTGATCGTAATCCGGCACTTTGTATCGATGATATTGAGAAAAGCAAACAAGAGCTGCTTCATTACCTAGCCGCAGGGGGCCGTTCATTGATTGACGCCCAGCCCGTCGGATGTAATCGCATGGAATATGCGCTGGGGATATTGGCCAGGGAGACTGACGCAAACATTCTATGCTCCACAGGCTTTCATAAGCTGTACTATTACCCGGAACACCACTGGATCCACACGTTTTCCGAAAAAAAACTAGCGGATACTTATATTCACGAAATTGAGACGGGGATGTTTGTCGGCAGCGAAACCTGTGAACCGGATGATTTTTGTTCTTTTAAAGCAAGTATGATAAAGACTGCTTTGGACAAAGAGGGCCTGACCGACCGGTATCAACGCTTATTCAATGCCGCGATTGAAGCAAGTATTTTTACCAATGCCCCGATTATGGTTCACATTGAGAAGGAAAGCGACCCCTTGGTGCTGCTTGATTATCTTACAACCAAAGGAGTCACTGCGAAGAAATTGATCTTTTGCCATTTGGACAGAGCCTGTGATGATATCAACATCATAAAGAAAATAGTCGGCGAAGGTGTGTTTGCGGAATTTGATACCATAGGGCGCTTCAAGTATCACAGTGACGAGCGGGAGATTGAACTCATAAAAGAACTGCTGGCTGATGGATACGGACATCAGATCCTCTGTTCCCTTGACACAACCAGGGAACGTCTTCGCACCTATCACGCGAATGCCATCGGATTGGACTATATATTAAAAACATTTATTCCGCTGATGCGAAATTCCGGCATAGGCGAAAAACAAATACATAATTTCTTTTATGAAAACTGTGTCAGCGCCTTAGCAATTTAAATACGAATTTGCATTTCAGCAGGAATTTGTATTGCAACAATACGAGGAGGTCCCATTATGAATTTTGACAATATATTGAAGGAAGTTGAATTAAAAAAGATCGTACCAGTAGTAAAATTAGACAAAGCCACCGACGCCAAGCCCCTAGCCGAGGCCCTCTGTGCCGGCGGGCTACCTGTTGCGGAAATAACATTCCGGACTGAAGCTGCCGAGGAATCCATCCGTATCATGACGAAGGAGTTTCCCGATATGTTAGTAGGTGCCGGTACTGTCGTAAATGAAGAGCAGGCAAAGAGAGCGCTCGATGCAGGCGCCAAATTTATCGTTTCACCCGGCTTCAGCAGTAAAGTTACGGAATATGCTCTGAATCATAATGTAATGGTTTTTCCTGGCATCTGTACGCCTACCGAGCTCATGATGGCGCTTGAATATGATCTACCGGTCATGAAATTTTTTCCGGCAAAGCAATACGGAGGATTGGACACCATCAACGCTCTGGCCGCACCATTTCCATCCCTTCGATTTATGCCTACGGGGGGTATCAATCAAACCAATATTTTAGACTTCCTTGCTTCCAAAAAAATTATTGCCTGCGGCGGAAGCTGGATGGTTGCCGATAAACTCATCAATTCCGGGGATTTTAAAGAAATCCTACGTTTAACAGCTGAGGCTGTGGAATTGGTAAAATAAAATCGGCTTCGCCGTTTCCTATGTCACAAAGGAGCAACCGTATGAAAATATTAGTAACGCCCACTTCCATGCAGCCCGGCAAAAGCACAAAGGCCTTGGAAGAGTTAATGGCCTTCTCAAAGGATTTGGTGTTTAATGCCACAGGGAAACCGTTGACCGAAGAAGAACTGCTGCCTCTATTAAAGGATTGCGACGGTTATATTGCCGGCTTGGATTTTATAACCGAGAAGGTACTCAAATCCTGTGATCATTTGAAAGCAATCTCGCGTTACGGCGCTGGATACGACCGAGTGGATATCAATGCAGCGAAAGCTTTATCTATTCCTGTCACCAATACACCTGGGGTTAATGCAGAAGCCGTAGGCGAGCTGGCCTTTGGGCTTATTCTTTCCGTTGCAAGAAAGATTCCTTATCTTGATACCAGCACCCGTGAAGGTGGATGGGTCCGTTCCACAGGAATGGAATTGAAGGGAAAAACAATCGGAATTTTGGGCCTCGGAGCAATCGGCAAGGTCGTCGCCCGTTGCGCCAAAGGATTTGATATGACTGTTATCGCCTATGATCCTTATATAAATGTAGCATATTGTAAGAGCAACGCAATCAAAGTAAGCACCTTTGACGAAGTATTGGAGCAGGCAGACGTAATAAGCCTTCATCTTCCGCTTATTGATACCACGCAACATTTAATCAACGCTTCTGCATTCGCAAAGATGAAGCCCACCTCAATTCTTGTCAATACTTCAAGAGGTGGCATTATTGACGAGGACGCTGCTTACGATGCGCTGAAAAATGGCAGACTCGGTGGCCTGGCACTGGATGCCTTTGAAATTGAACCTCCAACAGATTCCCCGCTTTTCTCCTTGCCTAACGTAGTGACCACCCCGCATACGGGAGCACATACTGAGGAAGCGGTGGTGAATATGGCTACTATGTCAGTAAAAAATTTAATCGACGTGTTATCCGGCAACGATTGTCCTTATATTGTAAACAAATAGGACGTATGAAACAGCTCCTCCACAAATTAGTTGCAATAAAAAAAGAACTGCCATATCTTGATTGAAATATGGCAGTTCTTTTTTGTCAATTTATAGGAGAAAGAAAACAAAAATCTTATAATGAGTCGGAGTCCCGGAACGGGACATTATTTTGCATGTTTGTAATAGTAATGGCCCAGTGCATTTGCGGTAAGTATAATGTCCATTACAGATTCAACTGTGACAGGTGTCGGCTGTGCTGCCCAGTAGGAATTTTTTACAGAAGATTCTGCTATAATTCTAACATTTTCCCTTGTTGGATTCACCTTAACATCTTCCAACGTAATTGGGAGTCCAACACTCATACAAAAGCCAATCACTTCATCAATTACTTCCTTAGGGGCATTTTCGGCAACCAATTCGCAAAGGGTACCAAAGGCTACCTGCTCGCCATGCAGCATTTTACCCGCATCCGGTACAGCCGTAATCCCCTCACAAACAGAGTGTGCAGCTGCGCAGCCTGTATTTTCAAAGCCCAGTCCACTCATCAGTGTATTTACTTCGATGATTGTCTCCAAGGCTTCCGTCACACAATGATTTTCTGCTGCAATTTTCGCCTTCAGACCATTTGAAATCAAGGAATCATAGCAAGCCTGCGCAATCACCATTGCCGTTTTTGTTCTTCGGAATTCACCGGACTCACCCGCTATGTAATTTGCGCTGTCGGACGCCGCGTTTGCTTTCGCCTCAAACACCGTTGCCAATGCGTCTCCCATGCCCGATACGAGAAATCTGACAGGTGCTTCTGCTATAATTCTGCTGTCGATCAGAACGATATCGGGGCTTTTAATATAGTGACGCGCATGGGAGTGTTCTCCGTTCGGTTTGTAAATTACCGATAGCGCACTGGTTGGTGCATCTGTAGAAGCTGATGTCGGTATGATGATAACCGGAACCTTTAAATCGTCCGCTACCGCTTTTGCTGTATCCAGCGTCTTGCCCCCGCCGATTCCGACGATCACATTCGGTGATATTTTTCCCGCCACAGCTGTAGTGGCTGCAATCTGTTCTTCCGATACCTCCGTATTAAATATGGTAGTTAAGAATTTACCGGTCCGCTCCCTGTACAGCTTTGACAATTTTTCAGTGAGGTCCTCAAAAAAGAATTGGTCAATAATCGCAAATACATTTTCACCATACTTTGAAGTATAATTAGGAAGATTCATAAGCTCTCCAGGTCCTTGAATGTACCGTCCCGGAGAACCCCACGCCATTGTCGTAGTCTTTAAATTATTTGCCATAGAAACTATGCCTCCTTACCTATATAAATCATTACCTTGTATCGTTACTTTGTTACTACATTATACTGACTCTGGTCACCTCTGTCAAGTTCCCTTCTCCTTCCAAAATAAAATAATTATATAAAAAATAGCTGGTAATTTTATTTTTGTTCTGTTATAATTTACAATGTTACTACATAGCATCATATCGACATCAAAAATAGGAGGTATTTGGAAATGAGAACATTAGTAGTGAACCGTAATGGTAGCTTGGAAATCAAATCAATCGCCACTCCAAGAATTAATGCAAAGCAAGCACTTGTAAAAACCATCGCTTGCGGTATGTGCGGAACAGATGTAAAACTCATCCACAGAACGTTTAAGGGTTTCCCGGAATCAGTATATCCCATCATGCTCGGTCATGAAGGAGTCGGCGAAGTAGTTGAAGTCGGTGCTGATATAAAGGGTTTAAAAATCGGAGACAAAGTATTATTACCTTTCGTAGATCCTGATAAAGAATTATATGGTGATCTTGGCTCCGGCTGGGGTGCTATGAGCGAATATGCTGTCGTTCACGATCCCCTTGCATATGAAGAAGGAACTGCTCCTTCCTGCGCTTATGCTCAGACAGTTCTTTCCGATGATCTGGATCCGGTAGACGCGGTTATGTTTATCACCTTCAGAGAAGTATTAAGTAACATTCGTTATTTTGGAATCAAGCCAGAGAACTCTATCGTTGTATTCGGTGCTGGACCCGTGGGCCTCACCTTCATTAAATTTTTAAGCTTGCTTGGCGTTAAGGATATCATTGCGATTGATATTTTTGAGGAAAAATTGAAGATAGCCAAAGAAACGGGCGCAACAATAACGATTAACAGCAAAACGCAGGATTTTGAAAAGGAAGTCCGTTCCGTGTATCCCGATGGTGTTGACTTTGTTTTAGATGCAGTTGGCCTTCCTCTTGTAGTCAACCAAGCCATGGGGCTTCTCACTGACAGAGGTACCGTGCTATGTTATGGAGTTCCGGAAAAAGAAGAAGTTACCATTGATTTCAGTAAAGCCTCCTATAACTGGAGCGTTGTTTACCAGCAGATGCCTCGCAAAGAAGAAGAGGGTGCCGCCCATGAGCAGGTACTTGAGTGGGTGCGTTCCGGGAAGCTTGTAATAAAAGATTTCATTTCTGATTATTTCAAGTTTGATGATTCTGTACTGGCATACGAAAAATTGCTGAATCGAGAAGTGCTTAAAAAGGGTATCATAACCTTTTAAACCGCATAAATATGCAACGTTGTATCCTTGCATGACCATTATGTACCTATGATAATACTTATTAACAATACATTATTGTAAGTATAAATCTGATATGTTACAATATCGTAAGAAATTTTTATGAAATTTGGGAGGATTTTTTATGCTTACAAAGATATCATCAATAGACAAATCTGTACCAATCCCTTTATATTTTCAGCTTAAACAGCTTATTCTTTCTGAAATAAAGAATGGAACGTATAAAAGTGGAGATATCATCCCCACTGAGAATGAAATCAGTGATGGATTTAAGATTAGTCGTACCACTGTTCGTCAGGCTGTTACTGAACTTGTACAAGAGGGTTGGCTCTACAGAGTGAAGAGCAAGGGAACATTTGTCACCTTGCCAAAGATAAACCAGGATTTCATTAAAAAGCTCGAGAGTTTCAACGACCAGATCCTCCGTTCCGGGATGGAACCGTGCACGGAAGTGCTGAAGCTCGAAGCGATACCAGCTCCCGACATTGTTGCGAAGCATTTGGAGCTCAAAGAAAATGAATCCGTGATCTACCTGCATAGAAAACGTCTGGCTGACGGTGAACCGATTGTGACGATCAAGACCTATCTTCCCTATGCAGAATGCTCCTTTGTAATGGATCATGATTTGGAGCAGGAACGCCTGTATGCCATATTAAGTCAATCATCCGCAACTACTGTTTTTCGAGTGGAGCGTATCGTTGAAGCAGTGGAAGCGACAGCGGAAGATGTAAATTTACTGAATATCAAAAAAGGGAAACCGATTCAGCATTTTACATCAGTAGGCTATAACACCTTCGGCAAACCTATTGAATATTCTCTGGCCAGATACCGCGGCGACCGAAACAGTTTCGAAATCACTGTATTTCCAGAGAATAAATAACATTGGAGGAATCATCTATGGCAACTTATATATTAGCGCATGATCTGGGGACCTCCGGCAATAAAGCAACGCTTTTTTCTGATGAAGGTCAGCTTATTGGAAGCGAAGTATATTCGTATGATGCCCACTATTTTAATGACACCTGGGTGGAACAGGATGCAGAAGATTGGTGGAAAGCGGTATGCTATACCAGCAAGAAGCTGATTCAATCTACCGGCATTGACGCAAAAGAGATCGGAGCCATCAGCTTCAGCGGACAAATGATGGGTTGCCTATGCGTTGATAAACAAGGAAATCCTCTTCGTCCCTCCATGATCTGGGCCGATCAGCGCGCTCAGAAACAGGCAGCTCAAATCGAAAACCACATTAGTCAATGGGATTTTTATCATATTGTTGGGCATCGCAATACTGCCTCCTATGGTATCCAAAAACTAATGTGGGTAAAAGAAAACGAACCGGAAATCTACGATCAGACTTATAAAACATTAAACGCCAAAGATTTTATTGTGTTTCGGCTAACAGGTAATTTTTACACCGAGCCTACTGATGGCAACAGCAATGGATGTTTTGATCTGAATACATTGCAGTGGTCCGAAGAGATTTTAAAATATGCAGGCATTGATCCCGATAAACTTCCTGAATTAAAGCCTTCTACCTTTGTCGCAGGCGGTGTCACCGAAGAGGCCGCAAAAGCAACCGGGCTTGCTGTCGGTACCCCTGTCGTTCTCGGTGGCGGCGACGGCGTTGCTGCGAATATTGGCTGCGGTTCCATTGCTCCCGGCAAAACCTATAATTGTATGGGAACTTCCGCATGGATCACAACCACATCAGAGAAGCCTATTTTCGATGAGAAAATGAGAATTGTAACATGGGCGCATATTGTCCCCGGATTGTACGCACCGAACGGTACCATGCAATATGCCGGTGGTTCTTATAACTGGCTAAAAAACACAATATGCACAATGGAGAGTTATGATGCCAAGCAAAATGGAACCTCACCCTATGAATATATGAATGAACAGATTGCCCAAAGTCCGATCGGATCCAACGGCATCCTCTTTCTTCCCTACCTGCTTGGTGAACGTGCACCCCGTTGGAATCCGGATGCGAAAGGTGCCTGGATCGGCATGAAACCGGAAAATACGCGGGGCGATCTATTGAGAAGCGTATTGGAAGGCGTCACGATGAACCTCTCCATTTGTCTGGATGTTCTCAGGACACAAGTTGACATCGGAGAAATCCTTGTCATCGGCGGAGGTGCAAAAGGCGCTGTTTGGAGACAGATCATGGCAGATGTCTACAATGCGAAGATTACAGTACCGTCTCTATTGGAAGAAGCAGGCTCTATGGGTGCTGCAGTGACAGGCGGTGTTGGCGCCGGCATTTTTAAAGATTTTACGGCAATTGATAAATTTATCAAGATTGATTCTGTACATACACCGAATCCGGAAGCGGTTAAAAAATATGAACCTGTAAAAGAGTTATTTGACGAGTGCTATTTTGCACTGGAAGATGTGTTCACGAAAATGTCAAAAAGATTGTAAAAAGAAATTTGGAGCCGTAATGGCTCCTATTGTTTTGGGATCTATTCCTTCTTGTTTTGTATTGATAATAATTCGATCACATCGAGCAAGGTTGGTAACTTTGCATATAATAGGCTGTTTAACGCTTCGTCCGGCTGTAATAAGTCGGGTATCATAACGGGTTTCATTCCTGCTTTGTATGCAGACAGTATCCCCATCGGCGAATCCTCCAAGGCTAGACATTCATTAGGACTTAACCCAATTAGTTCACACGCTCTTAGGTAGATATCCGGCTCCGGTTTCCCCCGTTCTATCATGTCACCGCAAACGATCTGATTAAAATAGTTAGAAATACCTGCTTTATTAAAATAGTATTGCGCTCTTTCTCTTTCGGTCGAGGTCGCAACTGTTATTTTATAATGATTCAATCTTAAATAATCAAGCAGCTCAAATAAACCGGTTTTAACTGGAATCCCATTGCTCTCTATGTAGGAAGTTACATAATCAACTCTGATTTTTCTTGTGGCGGACAAATCAAAGGCTTTGCCTAGTTCATTCATTAAAACACGATTTGTATCTGCCGCATTCAACCCCAGTGTTTTAAATGCCATGGCTTCTGTTATATCCAAGCCCATCTGTTGCCCTGCAAACGCCCAGCCTTTTGCCACAAGACGCTCGGTATCAAACATAAGACCATCCATATCAAAAACAATACCCTTGATCATTTCCTGCCCTCCTTATTCCCAACTTTTCCAGACATCTGTTTGATACCCAACCGTTGCTTTGCTTCCATCTCGAACAACCGGTGTCTTGATTAACTTGGGGTTTTCAAGAATTTTCTGGTCTTTATCTTCCTCTCTGAGGCACTTAACCAGCCCCAACAGTTGCTTATCTTTACAGTTTTGATCAATTAGGTTTTCCGTTCCCCCTAATGCTTGCTTCACACTGTTAAATTCCCCTTTGCTCATTCCCTTTTGTGTAACATCAATGAGCTGATATCTGATCCCACGTTCTTTAAAGTGCCTCTCCGCCTTCTTTGTATCAAAGCATTTTGGCTTTCCAAATATTTGTATATTCAAAATAGTTCCTCCATACTGGCACCGCATCATGCGCCGCTTGTCCTCTACCCTTTCATTCTACAGTCAGTCGTAAAATTTTACAAGAGAAGAACGGAAAGTCACCATCTCAGGCTTAACGCATTTAGGCCATAAAAGAATCTTTATTTTTTATTTGTATTCGTAAAAAAGTCTTTTACGGTTTCATTATATTTGGAAATATTCATATCGTTATTCGCATCCATTGTCGCATAAAAGACTTCATCTACTACATTCAAGCCTTGTTGTTGCATCATGTTCAGAACATCTTGTTGACTTAATTTTAATTCCCTCATGTTGTTTTCGTTTAATTTGCCATCCATGATGATCGTTACAGGAACATTGCTCGCTGGATTGGGAAGATTCAGATCACTTATAGTAACCTTTTCATGCTGAGGTTTTCTAACGATTGAAAGCTTGCCGTTTGCCTCAACGATACCGTATTCAACCTTACTTATATCAAAAATTTCATATTCACGAAGCATCATAATTATTTCGTCAATACTGTAGTGAATCCGTTTGATATTACGATGAATAAGCTTTCCATTGAACAAAACAACGGTAGGTTCAAACGTGATCAGTTTTCGGAATTTACGAAATTTTAAGCTAAAGAAACTGAATGACCTTTGTAACATAGCTAAAACAACAACTGCAAAAGCAGTCGGCAAATGTTCGATATTTGGATCTGCAATATCAGCTCCAACAATCGCTCCCATAACGACGAGTACTAGAAAATCAAATACAGGGAGTTCGCCAATCGGCCTCTTCCCCATAATAAAAAGAGTTGCTCCTAAAAGCAAAATCATGATTGTAATAATTCTAAATAAAACTAACAAATACGTTTCCATTGATGCTCCTCTACTGCATGAATGAAGAGATTATTATCACTTACTACTTAGATTATGCTTAATAATCCAATCCTTATACAGAATAAAAAAAAATTCAAGAGCCCTGATGACTCCTGAATTTTCGGTGTTGTTTTCTCTAAACAGTTTATAAGCCCTTCACATAGGCGATTATTGAATCTATGGTTCCCTTATCCTCAAAATTTACTTTTGAATTATAGGTGTTGAGAAATTCTATGTCAACCGCTTCTCGCTCAGATTCAGGCTTTCTTTGAATCATGCCTTTCATCATGGACATCATGACTTTATGCACTGGACCAAGTTTTTTGTAGTCTATCCCTCCGCGCAGATGAAAGAATTTTGTTTTTGCATGAAGCTCTGGCGAAAAGTTTTTATTTATGATTTTACTGTAATCCGTTGCGTTGGGATCGGCTAATCCAACGGTAAACACAATAAGGTTTTTGCAGGGATTTTGAGTAACCAGTTTTACACCTGCGATACCACCTGCATACAGACCGCCGCCATATATAACGACGTCGTATTGACTTAGAGCTTTTGGTTCAATCGTTTGGGCATCTAATAAATCTGAATTCAGAGCCAAAGCGATCCATTCAGCGTACTTGCGCGTTGAGCCATACTTCGATGTGTATGTGACTAAAATCTTGTTAGGCATTTTCTGTCCTCCTGTTTATATTATCTAAATTCTCAAATATTCTCATTAACGAACTGCTTAAATCGGTAATTTCATCCATGCTCATGCCAGAGAACATGCTGTCAATAAACTGCGTTGCAATTTGTTCATTATCTTCGTCCCACTGCTTGCATTGATCGCTTGCTGTTATCCGCATGGCTCTGCCGTCTTTCTCATCGTTATGGATTGTCACAAAGCGCTTTTCAGCCAGCTTCATAACAAGTTGCTTTGTGTTTTGGTGAGAAGTATCGCACGCTGCTGCAAGTTGTTTTAGCGTGGGGGGCTGTTCAAATAATCCCAATGCAAGTATTACAAACCATTGCTTGGCAGTTAGGTCTTTCATCTGCGAATCCATTTTGCTTTGAAGACGATTCGCAATGCGAAACAAATATCCAAACACGATCAGTCTTTTATCCATCGTATCAAAATCGTACACCGACGCACCTCCATCATAATAGGTAATATGTTCCTTGTATAGGTATTATATTACCTATATGCGTCCTTTGTCAATACATATTTAGGAAAAGTCCATAACCATTTTGATCCCCTGACCTCTGCATTGCAAACTCAGATGGTGCCGAGATTGGTTCGGTTGTCATGGTATAATTATTTAAGAATGCGTCTTTAGTTGTCATTTGAATATTAAATTCAGCATTCGGATACTTGACAAAAAGAATACCAAGCCCTGACCAAAAAGCAATACAGAACAATACCCCATTACACTTTTATACATCAAAAATTCTTGCCCAACCGTTTGAAATAAATATATATCAGAAATCATAAGTAATATGGATAACGTCAAAAGAATAATTGAATGAAAAAATAATTTATATATCGTTTTATCACTACCTATGCTTTTTATGTCTTGGAATTTATTATTCCCATTCAAGGAAATAAGTAAAGCAACTCCTGCTAATTCAAAACCTGCGATAGTCGCTGATAAAGAAATTATGTCCGTATTGACCAAGAGGGAAAAATTACCAAGTGGAATAATCTCTGATTTTTTTAGAAGAATGCAGACGATTCCCATAATTAAAATCCCTACAATCCAATGAATAATAGCAAAAAATCTATCATCATAAAGCAATTTATTAATTTTCTCCATCATTCTGCAACATCTCCCATATATCTCAATGCCAAATCATACTTTTCTTTATATGCCTGAGATATTGCAGAAAACATCTTGTTTGAATCGACATATTTTGTTTTAGGTGATATTTTTTCTACCCAAGCAACCCGAACCAACTTTTCGTCAAGAAGATCATAAGGAATAG
Source organism: uncultured Bacillota bacterium (assembly GCA_927441425.1). Lineage (GTDB taxonomy): Bacteria > Bacillota > Clostridia > Peptostreptococcales > Anaerovoracaceae > Anoxybacterium. The sequence continues at coordinate 56,831 of CAKMKG010000004.1, forward strand.
TCTTGTACTCTTCAGCATCATAGCCTCTCATTTTCGCTTTTCTGAAAATAGCATCCTCACCTTCTTCGATTTGCTGGGCTCTCTTAATTGCTTTTATCACTTTTTTCAAGAAAGCTTTTGTATTATTAACAGGGACTTCTGCACCTCTTTTTCCTCCCGAAATTTCAACATCAACATAGTATGGCATTCCTTTTTCGATATTCCCTGCCGCGATGTCATATGCATTGATAATACCCTCTTCTTTTAGCAATTTAAGCCCCGGTTCTGCCACCTTAAATTGAATTTTAGATATCGATTTACAGTTAATAATTTTCTTATAATAATCGGGAATAATTATAGGCAAAATTTCAATTAAGTAACGCTTACTAGGGTAAAGACTCTGCATTATAGTACTTAAATATGCGCCCATACGCTCGATGCGTGCTCCATGAAAATTGAACTCACTAACGATAAGATTTTTATTTATGTAACAATAAAAATGAGTTTGCTCCATTAATGTATCATCTTCATTTGATGTGATCTCTTGCCGGTTTCCATCAAGGATATTGAATAAATATGGAAAATCTGTACTCCTTAAGCTATAAAATTGACCGCGATAAACATTTTTATCTGTCTTATGTTGCTTAACGTCGAGAAAATGGTACTTGTCAAAATAGGGAATGGCAAGGCCGCGTCCAATAAGGTTAGTGTTATTGTTTCCTAATTTTTTGATGAACGCATCAAGAATAGAATCAAGAGAAGCGCTTTTTCCATCACAAGCGCAGGTAACTTTATAAAAATATATCTTCCGCTCAATAGATTTTATTTTTACAGGCTTTGCCATAAATATTTTTCTCCTTTTCTCCTTGTCACTTTATCATCTTTTCTCAATAAATCGCTCCAATATTTTAGCAGAAGGATAGCTTGACATTGATGCGACTCCATTCGCTAGCTCTACAGGATATAATGCACCTTCATATTTTCGGCTAATTAAACTTGGAAGAGTAGACAATATCCGCTCTAAACCTATAATGTCCTTTACTTCGGGGAAGCTGGAATTATCGGAGTATTCTCCAACAAGAGCATTTAAAACCAAACTAGAATCCGGATCTAATTTTACATATATTTTCTCACCCCAATTTGTCCTCTTGCCATAGGGATTGGAGAGATCCGGTGAACGATAGACCTCTTTTCTTACATATGAATGAGGCAAGACCGCTATTGATGTAGGATCACCAACTCTTTGCGGATTAACAAATTTAGAAATAGACATTAGATGCTCATAGAATATTCCCGACTTCTCCTGACCAATAAGGTGGATTGGCCTACTCTTTTCTTTAGTATACTCTACAAATTTCCTAATGTTGGGGACTAATTTTGAATACTGTCCTCTTAAAGTAAGTGGTCCATCTTTTATAAACAAGGTATCCGAAAATAGCCTGCTATCTGAATGATCCCAAAGTAATCTAACGATAGTAAAAAGCATCAGGGTCTCCATAATAAGCATATATGATGATGCTACGCTATCTGGTGCGCTATCCTCACTCATATCTAAGTGAAATCCAATCATATCTGTAAGGAAGATCCCCCCCCCGCAAGCTGGACAGGTAGATTCACTGGCATCGAACGGAAGGCCTTCGATGGTTGTTTCACAGTGTGGACAATCAAAACTTGGAGAACTTCCTTTCGTTTTATTCCATTTCTCATATGCTATCCATTTCAAAGTTTCGAAATATGCTCCACCCTCATCAATTTTCATCGATTCATAAATTATATTTCTCACTGCATCATAGTTGTTTCCAAGTGTTGTTTTAACATTTTTAAGTGGAAGCACGGTAGCATGAAATAGCGCACTTTCAGACATAATATCTTGTAATAACAACGGATGGGGGTTAAGCTTGTCAATACAATCAATTTTGGCTCTCTCGATCGAAAGAAGTGCCGTCTTTATAAAGGCAACCTCTTTTCCTGTGGGTGGATCCGTTTTTACAGCTATATAAGATCCATCGACCGCCCATATATATTTAAGTGGAGGCGCGTCGGCAATGAATTCTTGCCATACTGACAAATCCCCTTGAGGAACATCAGTTGTTATTGCTTCAAAATCTTCAATTAAAGAGCATACCCACTCATTTTGAATTACAGCCAAATGCCCTAGCTTCGAAGCAGTCTCACTAGGCAGTTTGCCGCTCGTACCATACGGCATAGAATCCCTCCTAACTATTTTTAGCCTCAAAAAGTTTAGCTTGAACTGGGATAACAAAACGATTAGACATAGTTAACATTCGTATGAAACCAGGGGTTTTGGCTTTAAGAATATCTTGTTCTACTCCATCAAACGCTACTTGTAATCTTGAAAGTGCATGTGCTTCATCCTTGGAAGAAAGGTGCCCCACAAAAAAGTTCTCGGTCTGTGCTAAAAGTTCTTTATTAATTGTTGAAGGAGATTGAGTAGAATAGACCATGCCAATATGAAACTTCGCACCTTCTTTTGCAAATCGGGCATAAACTCCTGTTAATTCATTATCTTTAACAGGAAACAGATTGTGCGCTTCTTCAAAATATAGCTGCACAAAAGAATCGTTCAAATTATTTTCAACAAATTTTGTTTCTTGATGGCGAAAGACCTCAAGGGATAGCATATTAGAAAAGTACCGACGAACTTCATCTGTGGCATTCCCCAGATCAAGTATCACTGTTTTACCAGAGTCAAGAAATGAAATAATCTCTTCACTAAATTGTCCTGCATTTTTGTGATGAAACTTTGCATAAGGTCTAAGTATTGCGGGTCCAGTTCCAGAAGCAGGAGCTAAGAATCCCAGTAATGCAATATCATTTGGATCAAAAATTGGTTCTCCATCCTTTTGAAAGATCGCAGAAGTAGGATTCTGATTGTAAAATGAAGCTATACGTTCCAGCTCATTTTGCATACCAGAAATTGTAGTCGGATCCGATGGTACGTTTCCTTGTCCGTAGACAGCCTCTCTAATTGTTTTGTTAAAGTGTGGATCGAAGCCCTTTATATGTTGTGTCGCATGTAATTTGGTCCGTAAATTATTCTCATTGTATGTAAATCCTGCTTTGCTCAATATCGACCAATACATCATAATTTTTCGGACTGCTTTAGATTTATCACTTATTGACTCCACTTCATTTATCTCATCTAAAGAAGGCAATGATACACTTGAAAAGCTCCTAATATAATTTGACCTCTGCTTATCTTCCTCCAACATTGAAGCAATAATCTGCATTGACGAATCCGGATATTCAAAGAAGTTTAGCCTTAATGGTTTTGATGGGGTACCTTCTCTTTGTGTTAATGCATAGACTTCGCAGTGATCAGCATTAGCCGAGCGCAGCGACTTGTTACCATCTTGAGGATTATCATTAGCGTATTCGCCGTTAATATCAAAAATTAACTGCCCCACCGCTTCTTCTGCAGGAGCATCTTTTGTTGAACCAATCATGCCTTGTGCTATCAATTTAACAACATTTGATTTCCCTAAACGAGTCTTTCCGAACATTGCAGTTCTACGGCCTTTAAAATCTTTCATGGATATCTTTACCGGAATTTTTCCCTTCCCCGCTTCTTCGTCAACAAGAAGGCACTCCATGGTTCGGAGAGTTCCAAGCTCATACTGCAATTCTTTTGTGACCGTGCCATTAACTATTAAATCTAATAAAACGTGGTCCGGAGCATATACTTTGTACCTATGTGCGCTTACAATATTGTTAACATCTCCAGAAAATTCCAGGGTATCTGTTTGTGCAGGATTTGCATAAAACATACCTAAAACATCGCAATCCAATGCACCCCACTGAAGTTCACTTTGTGTCCAAACATCTAGTTCTGGCATAGATTTCTTATGCAACTCAAAATATGTCTGCTGGACTTGTCCACTTAAAGGTGTTGGAGATACACCATTTACTCTAAGTAAAGAAAAGTGAGGCGGCATTTTCCCAAAGTCATTAGGAGCCATAATAAGAAAAGAACCCCGAGGAATTCCTCCAACAATAACCTTATATGTATCTGAAGTAATTATTTTCGCAGAATCAAACCCTAGTTCTAGTACATACCCGACAAAACGCATTTTCTCAACCTCACGTGCGTCTTCGTAGCGTTTCTCTGCATCAAGAAATTCTGCCAAAGCTTTAATCGGATTATTTTGATATGCAGTACGTTCAATCATTCCATTCAAAGTATTCGTGGACATAGATTAATCCTCCATTTTCATTGATGTAATAAGTAACTCCTCTTGTTTGCCACGTTTATCAGTCTTTCCAGAAATTGAACTATAACGCTCAACTGTTTTTACGAAAAATCCTTTTTTAACATACATCTCTCGCAAAGAATTATAATTTGCATTGGTAGCAAATATGATTGCACCTCTATTTCTAGCTTTACAGAGTTCATCAAGTAGACGTTCCTGGTCCTCCCATGAAAACAATCGCTCATTATATTTAATAAAGCTGTTTTGATTATGCGCAATTGTATACGGAGGATCTACAAACACTAGGTCATTTAGAGATGCTCGCTGCAAAATAGGCCCAAAATCACTTGCATGAATTTCCGCATCTTTTAGTGATTTGGCATACTCAGGGAATAACTCGATGTCATATATGCAATTATTTTTTGTGCCAATAGGAACATTAAATTCACCCTTTTGATTCACACGGTACATCCCATTATAGCAAGTACGATTTAGATATAAAAACCGCCCTGCTTTTTTAATTTTCTCTCTAGGTTTATAAGCGCGCATTTTGTAATAATAATCTTCACAATGATGCTTTTGATGGTACTGAAGAATATTCGCTAATTCATCTGGATTATCCCTCATAACAATGTATACATTAATTAATTCCGAGTTTACATCGGATATTATAGTGTTTATAGGCTGCAAGCGAAAAAAGACTGATCCACCACCAACGAAAGGTTCAATATATTTATTATAGTTCGTCGGAAACTTTTCTTTATATCTTGTGATGAACCATCTTTTTCCTCCAGGCCATTTTAGAAAAGGAGCAAGTTTTTTCGAATTCATAGCATGCCACCAATCTTACAATTCTTTTTAAACAAATATTTACAAGCCTTAATAAGGTTGCCCTGGTTTGTCTCTGATATTTGATTATTCATTATTATACAAATTTAAGTATATACGGTAATTAAAGTATAATCAACGGATTATAACCAGATAATTGTAATTTATGGTTTAATATGTCCAAATTCCAAGCAGCCGTCTGCTGCATGGGAATGTCCCCATTTTGAGATTGCTGCTTTGTAGATACACGATATAAGCAATAGACTCTTTTCATAAGCATTTAATCTAGACTCTTGACAGTCATTGTCTTTTTCCTAAATATCATATAATATCAATAAGGTGTCTTGGTTGAATCAAATTCTCACGATACGCATCATATAAATAGGCAAACCCTGCATTATTGCGAATTTCGCGTATTGATGACCGATAAGATACACTATTAGTCCCCAAACCAATTGCGCCATTAGCTCCTACTGCCGCAGCAATTAGCCAAAGGGGTACGCTTTGCCAGAATTCCCGAATTACCGGAATAATACTAGGTACACTTACCTGAATTAAAGACTGAAGGCTCTTTAAGGTATACTCAATCCTCTTGTCCTTCAGCATTTTATCAAGAGCGATCAGCTCTTTTCCCCAAGATTCTCGAAAGTCTTCCAAAACGGCTTTCATTTCCCCTACACTTTCACAGTTAGAAAGCCTATTTTCAAATTCTCGTAACTTTACACGAAGCTGAATAAGTTCTTGTGATCGGATCTTTCTAAAATCAATAATCTTCTCTATCGGCACTTCAAGGTTCGGGGCAGGCATTGCTTTTTCAAAAACAGAAGTTAGGCAAAAGCTGTTTTGAGAAAACCATGTTCGAGGATAAGCAGAATTTAAATATTCATTCTTATCAGTACTGATCGCCATATCATTACGATCAATTTTTGCAAGATATTCTGCCATAGTCGACATATAGAGTCCCGCCGCTTGCACATCCATTTCAAGCCAATCACTGCTTTGATAAAGTCTAATCAAATTATTCTCTCGCATAAAATCGTACAGTTTCATCGACACTTTTTCATAATGAATCATCTCACCCATCTGCGGCCAATATAATTTCTGTAGGTGTAAGTTTGCTTGACGTCGGGGATGATCTGCAGCGTTTTCAATATTTCGTATCAACCTTTTAAGTTTTCTCATGATCTCTCTTTCAAAGTCATTATAGGCGTCGGAAAATAAAAGATCAGAAGGATCCACTGGCCGATAGTAATCCTGTTCCCGTAAATAGCTTATTTCAGGAGATAAGTCCTGGTTATATCGTTCGGGGACAATCGAACAAACCTCGTCCCAATATAAAATAGCATTCCTCAACCATGCTCCATCAGTGATATTGATAGATGGGTAATATAAGATTGATCTTGTCATATACCATTCCCCCTTTCCCTTTTATTTTACAATATTTTACCATAAATTAAAAGAAGCCAAAATTTATAGCATTGTAAGAATTGATGTCACCTTTTATTTAGATGATTGTCCTTATCTTAGCAACTCCATTTTTCTCCAGAATATGGTACAATAAATCATTCTTTACTATTCGCAGGGAGGAATATTATATGAATCATATTGTAGCCCCATCTTCTTACTTTACTGGTATTTCAGGAGAAACAATTGTCCAACATATTTTAGCGAAGTGGAGAATTGCTAGCTCAAAACTTACGGAATCAGATTTTGGAGAAGATTTTATTTGCGATATTTTTGCAGTATCTGATGATGAAAAAGTAAATATACGCACTAATTTAACGTTCCGACTACAAGTTAAAACAACTGCAGAAATTTCAACTGACGGGTATATTCGTAAAACAAATAAGGGATTCTCATTTTCACTTAGTACCACATTATTAAACCAATGGTTCTCAAATTACTATCCGACAATATTAGTAATTTGGGACTTAAAAGAAGAATGTGGATATTGGTGTGCGCCACTAAAAGAATATCCCGAAATCCCAGAACAAGAAAAGATAACAATTCATTTTAATAAGAATAACAACTTTATAAAAAGTGAGAAGCAGATTAAGGAATATATTCAAGAATATTATAATAAGCTTCTTAAAATTGCAAATGCACAGTATTCATGTACGATTTATCCAATTTGGATGCCTAAATATCGAATATTTACATCCATGGAACTCTATGATTTTTTTAAAATAAATTTTCCTAATGAAAAGATCAAAGTAGAATTGCATTGTGTGGATCATCTACCATCGTTTATTACTTCATACAATAATCTTGAACTTAGTGGTTTACCCTGTATCGTATATACAGACAAAAGCCATTCGATAACGGAATATATTTTAGAACTTAAGCAATATCTTTTTAACAACTCCTTTTCATTAATCGATGGCAGTTGGATCTCATTTATCATAAGTCCTATCGAAATAATTTCACAAAAAGAATATCGTGTAATTAGCCAAATGACAGATTGGAGTTGTTTTTCTTTAGTTGAAGGACAATTAGTTTCTGATATAGACTATACTTTTAATATAGGTGATGATTATATATATACTAAAGAAGTGAGGGCAACTTCAGATAGTCAAAATTTATTTATCAATATAAATGGGAATTACGCCGTTGAAGTATTTGCAACAGGTTATGCTTTAACATCACGGAGATCGTATAATGAAATTCACAATAAATTATTTCGACAATCGTTTTGCATTTGGGATATTTCTAATTGTTCTGAAGATGAAAAAGAGCAATTATCCGGATGGTGTTCCATAAATGATTGTAAACTGCAACTAATTGAATCATATACAAATATAGTCATGATTTCGCACTTTTCATTTTCACCCAGCCCATCCTTGATTATGTTACCGGGCGTAGTAACTTGGCAGGGATTAGATAATCTTAATATGAATTCTCAAGAATTTACTTCAAAGATCCCCTTCGGATGCCCGGCAGATGAAAAGACAACTAAAGAAATCATTAATCTTTTCTCTAGCAATATGGGTAGAGAGCTCAATGAAGAAATTTATTTACAATATCAGCAAGTTCTTTCAGGTGAACCATTGAATCATTCAGAAAGACTGGTACATTTTATAATGTATTTAATCCCTGCTGATTTGAAGAAATTTGAAAAAGCTTTTAAAGAAGTTAAAATCATGTGTAGTAAATTATTTATCAATAATAATTTTAACGCAGAATTATTATTAGAGCATTATACAGAAATAACTGATGTTATTGTAAATATTAGGCCTAAAATAGATATCTCAACTCAAGAAGCAATAAAATTAGCAACACCGATTATTGACTTAATTTATAATAATTTAATACCCTACTGCGCAAAAGAACTAAATATGGCTTATTTTATTAAATATCGTCTTGATCGTTATTTACCTGAAGAAATTGTTAAATATATAAAATAAATTATTAAGAAAACATAAAAGGATGTTGAAATTTCAACATCCTTTTTGGTGGAGAATAGGAGGATCGGTTAGAATAAATGGGATCGAACCCCTTCCCAACATGCTGACGCATGTTCCGTAGGGGGCTCTGCCCCCTATCGGCGGCATCATGAAGATGCCTGACACCCCCGAAGTGGTTCTCCGTATATCGCTCCATTTCAACACCAATCGCCAATTTGCGATATACTCTGATCAGGAGATTCCATCTCCCGATACCCTCTTGGTCAGGAGTTCGCCCCCCTTATTGCAGAAAAAAACACGGAAGGCCATAAAGACCTTCCGTGTTTTTTGGTGGAGAATAGGGGGATCGAACCCCTGACCTCTGCATTGCGAACGCAGCGCGCTCCCAGCTGCGCTAATTCCCCGGATCGCTGGTTTAAAATTTTTGGTGGGCGATATTGGACTTGAACCAACGACTTCTTCCTTGTGACGGAAGCACTCTACCACTGAGTTAATCACCCTCACGATGCGCCCAGCCCTACAACGGGCTTCAGCGGATATTATGTTGAAATTATATCACTGTAAAATAAAAACATCAATCCATAAATTCCCTAATCCAAGAAAAAATGGAGCGCCTGCCGAGTGTCTTTCCGGATGGCTCTGCATCGCTCCAATGGTTGGTTACGTACGGTTAACTCTTTACGTTCTGAATCAGACCTCTTGACATATAATCTGCAATCATCAGGGAAAGATCCTGTAGCCTGTCATAATATAATATGCCATTCTCATAATCCTCGGAAAGTAACGCAACCGTCTCACGTATCGTCAAGTCCAAATAGCTATAAAATAATAATTTCCACTGATCTCTATCCCAGTAAAGATTATTCCGCGCTAAAAAATCCGCCATATTATCTGCGTTTTGATACCATGCAACAATGTGATTGTCTACCGCCTGCCGATCTCCATCTTTTAATCCATAGATGATTTTCGTCAAGATTAAAATGTGCTGAAAGAGCAAGTCTTGAAATTCCTGTGCCGCTAGTTCTCCCAAGTATGGCTTAATCGAATGATAGAACAGTGCTGGCATTGTATGAATTTTTCGTGTTACCACTTCAATACTTTTTAAATCTGAGGCGATTACATTGACTAACGATCTGGACCATATGACCAGTTGAAAAACATTGTAACGAAAAGCATTGATCAAATTCATTTGTGCGTAAGTAAGGTAATCACTGATCTCCTGTGATTTATTCGTCATACTATGATCTGTATGGAATGGATCGACATCCCAACATTCCTCCTTCATTTAATATTGCCTCCTTCCTCCTATGGTATTAATAATATGACTGATGGATTTTAATTGTTCTTAAAAAGAAAAAAGTACAAGGACTAGACGTAAAACGATTGACATTTCTCGTCACCCGTTGTAATATGATTGTGATATCAAATTGATATCACAATCAGCCAAAAAAAGAAAGGGGTTTTTTATATGACTGATACTCATAAATCATCAGAGAAACAAATGCACTTTGAGGAAATCTCACCAAAATCCATAAACGGTATGGTTATGCTCCTCCTGAACATCCTGCTTATGCTTGCATCCGCCGCCGGATTTATTTTTGGAATGATCAATACTGTAAACGGCTACGGAGCACCCAACCTTACACTGATCATCCTAAGCGTAATTTATTTTTTCATCATTGGACCGATCCTGTTTGCTGGATTAAAAATACTGAAGCCAAACGAAGCATATGTTCTGACCTTATTCGGAAAATATCATGGAACACTGAAGGGTCATGGTTTCTTTTTCGTAAATCCTTTTGTCTCTGCCTTCCATCCGAACGCAGAGGCAGCCGGGGCTGCAGCCGCATCGGCAGCTGAACAGATCGCGACGACAGGGAAAGTTTCCCCACAAACCATAAAAAAGACGAGTAAGGTCATGTCCCTCAAAACCATGACGTTGCATAATGAAAGGCAGAAGATCAACGATGAGCTCGGAAATCCAATCATCATTGGAATTGTTGTGATTTGGAGGGTCGTCAATACAGCAAAGGCTGCTTTCAACGTCGACAACTATACAGAATATCTCTCCATACAGTGTGATTCCGCCCTTCGTAACATCGTACGATTATATCCATATGATTCCTCCAATGAGAATCAAGAAAAATCTCTCAGAGGAAGCAGTCAGGAAGTGGCAGAAAAGCTCAAGATCGAAATCCAGTCTGCCGTTGATATCGCCGGACTGGAAATCATGGATGCCAGAATCACCCATTTGGCTTATGCGCCGGAAATCGCCGCTGCAATGCTCCAAAGGCAGCAGGCCTCCGCCATCATTGCCGCAAGGCAGATGATCGTAGAAGGTGCAGTCGGCATGGTAGAAATGGCTTTGGAAAAACTGTGCCAGAGGGAAATTGTCCAACTGGATGAGGAAAGAAAGGCTGCTATGGTCAGCAATCTACTGGTGGTGCTCTGCGCCAACAAAGATGCACAACCGATCGTCAACAGTGGTTCCATTTATTAGGCAGACACACAAAGATGACAAGACTGGGGAGGGATGTTGATCGATGGATAACAAGGAAAAAGACAAGAAACAGCTGTTGCTGCGCTTATCACCGTCCCTTTGGAAGGAGCTTGCTTCTTGGGCAGAGGACGATTTCCGATCGATCAACGGCCAGATCGAATACCTTTTGACGGAATGTGTCAGGCAACGGAAAAAAACAAAAAATAATTCCAAGAATGAATAAGGAATCATCTGAAACGGATGATATAACAAGGCGGATTCGGCGAGCTTCTTGAAGCATACCGAAATCCGCTTTTTTATTCCTTTGATAAAGACTCAATGCCGATGGAAATACAAATGATCCGCCCACAGTATCTGCTGCATTTCTCATCCATATGGGCGGGCTTTCGTTGGTGGAAAACAATGGTGCAATCTGCACGAACCGTATCCTTATCCGCTTCTCCCGTATCGCCGTTTAAGCCGCTGGGAATATCCAGCGCAGAAACCGGCACTTTTGACCGATTGATCATCCTGGCAAGCTTCCTGACCGGTTCCCTAAGCACGCCGCGAAACCCCGTTCCGTATATCCCGTCTATAATCAGGTCCGCAACTTCCACGGAATGACTGACTTCCTTCTCCTCTGTCATCTCGATCATGGGAATGGCCATGGCTTCGCAAATTTGCCGGTTCTTAACCGCATCTACTGTTTTTGGTTCCCCTTCCACCAGGATTAGTTTAACAGAGGCTCCCATTTCTGTTAGCTTTCTCGCCACGACAAAACCGTCTCCTCCGTTATTTCCCTTCCCGCAAACAATGAGAACCCTTTTCCCTGCAACTGACCACTGAGCGGCGATATGCTCTGCAGCTCCGGTCCCTGCATTTTCCATCATCTGATAATAGGAAAGCCCTGCTTCATCTGCTCTCCTTTCGATGTCCTTCATTTGCGCGGAAGTGACCGCTTCCGCTGCCGTAGCTTGCCTGCTGAAAATAGCCTCACCGCCCATAAAAACCCTCCCGAACTATGCTTGTTTTTATCAAAGTATATCACATTTGGTGATGTTTTTTTGTAAAATCATGGTATAATGACCCTATGCTGATATCAACGAGGAGACCCACTATGAAAAAACTCTATCCCGTCATTTTTCGGCATATTCTCTTCTTTGCCGTCATATGTATCGCTTTTTTGATTTGGATCCAAGGGTTAAGTCCGGATTATCCGCAGGCAAAAGACGGAGTTCTTGATTTATCTCAATGGGATCTTAACTCTGCGGGCAGAATGACACTGACGGGAGAATGGGAGTTTCATTGGGAAGAATTTTTAACCCGTGATGATTACATTAATAATACCCATCCCGAGTCTATCTATGCATATGTCCCTCAGATTTGGAACAGATATCAGCTGAATGGAACGAACCTTCCGGGTTTCGGATATGCAACCTATCACCTAAAGGTTAAGGTGCCGGATACGAATACCCTTCTTGGTCTGCGCATCGGGTCAATGTCCACCGCTTATCAACTCTATATCAACGACTTACTCCTTGCTCAAAACGGAAAAATCAGCACATCAATAGAAGGTTCGGAGCCACAGTATGCTCCTGCCACTGTTATCTTTGCACCCTCGACCAAGGAATTTGATATCGTCATTCATGTTTCAAACTACACGTATGCCCGTGGCGGAATATGGTTTGATATCGACTTCGGCACAGCAAAACAGATTCAGGAATATGAAGGGTTCTTAAAGTACAAGGACGGCATCGTCATCGGTATTTTAACGTTCATGGCAATCATTTCTTCCTTATATTATTATTTGGTTCGAGCGGATCGCAAAAACATCAGCTTGGTTTTGATGTGCCTCATTCTGATCGTCCGGACCAGTCTTTACGGAGATTATCTGCTGATTCAGCTTTTCCCTGCTATTTCATTTGAGCTGCAGGTCTGGATCTTTTATCTGACCGGCACATGGTTTCCTGTTATTTTGTACGAGATGGTTGATGCTTTTACCGGCGACGGGAAAAGCAAATCGTTAAACAAGATCTTCCTTACTTATGGGGTGATTTTCTCCGCAATAACCGGTCTGACAGCCGTATCCTTTTATACGCAGTTGGCCTTTGTCATGGACGGCATGGCGGTCTTTATCGTTGCAGCCGCTATCGTCAAGGCCTTCCTCTCTCATTATAAGCTGAAATACGGCGCTAATATTGTTCTTCTGGGCAGCTTCATTGTTGCAATTTCCGGACTGCATGACATGCTGTATCAGGCAAATTTCATCCACTCTCGGGTTGGTGAGCTTACCCCCATCGGGCTGATTCTTTTTATGCTGCTGTTGTTTTTATTGATGGCGGATAGATTTTCCAAGACCTATATTGAAGTGCAGACTTTATCAAAAGAATTGGCGGATAAACTCAAGCTGGAACAGGAGCTGACAGAAAGGCTTTATGCATTGGATAAAATGAAGGATGACTTCTTGGCCAATACCTCCCACGAGCTCCGTTCTCCTTTAAACGGTATCATCAATATCACCCAATCTGTCCTACAGGGCATCGGTGGTGAGATTAATATGGTTCAAAAGCAGAATCTGGAGATTATCCTCAATTCTGCGAAAAAACTTCACTCTATCATCAATGATCTTCTGGATGTTTCTCTCCTGAGAAGCGGAGGCATTCGAATCCTTCGAGCTCCGCTGAATATCAGGACTCTGGTCGGAAATATGACCGTCGTCTTCCAGCACTTGAAAAAAAACGACAGCATCATGCTGATCAATGAAATTCCATCCGATTTTCCGCTGTTGTATGCCGATGAAGTCAGACTGCGCCAAATTCTGAATAAGCTTTTGGGAAATGCCCTGAAATTTACTGAGTCCGGGGCAATCACCATCAGCGCTTCCCATGACGGAGAGCGGGCAAAGCTTTGTATCGAAGATACGGGGTGCGGAATCCCATCGGAAAAACTGGATCACATATTCAACGCCTTCGAGCGGGCCGACGGAACGATCCAGCGAAAATATGAGAACACGGGGCTTGGACTATATATCACCCGCCAGTTGGTGGAATTGCACGACGGCAAGATCTGGATTACCTCCGAGCCCGGCAAGGGTACGCAGGTTTACTTTACGATTCCTTTATCTCAAGATCAGGAAAGAGCATCTTCCGTTTCCTTGATAACCCAGGAAGAGGAAATGAATATTCATAGTTACCTGGAACTGGAGCTTCCGGACAATGACTTCCCGTTCAGTATTCTCGCCGTCGACGCAGATCGTTCGAATCTGCAGGCTTTGACAAATATTCTGCATCTCTCCAACTACAACGTGAGAAGCGTCAGCAGTGGAAAAGAGGCACTACGCCTCCTGGAGAACGGCGCCTCCTTTGAGCTTGTGATTTTGGACGTCATGATGCCCGAGTTATCCGGCTTTGAGGTCTTGGAGGCCCTGCGGGAAAAATATAACCGGCTGGAGCTTCCGGTTTTAATGCTCACGTCAAAATCCCAGAGCGAGGCCATGTCTCTGTGCTTTAAGCTCGGTGCAAATGATTATCTGATCAAGCCCTTTGAGGTGGAGGAGCTGCTGGCAAGGGTAAACAGCATGGTAAGGCTAAAGCGCGCAGTCAACAAGCTGGTCAACTCGGAAATGTCCTTCCTGCAGGCCCAGATCAAGCCGCATTTTATTCATAATGCGTTGAGCGTAATCTCCTCTCTCAGCATTAAAAATCCCCAAAAGGCAAAAGCATTGATTCTGGATTTATCGGATTATTTGAGGGGGAGCTTCGATCTGAACAATGATAAGGGTCTTACCACTTTGTCAAAGGAACTTGAACTGGTGCGGGCTTATCTTTCCATTGAGCAGGCCAGATTCAGGGAAAGACTGCAGGTGCATTATCATCTTTTGGAGGATGTGGACTGTACCCTGCCTTTGCTTACAATCCAACCCCTCGTGGAAAATGCGATTCGCCACGGGATCATGTGCAGGATGGAGGGCGGAGAAGTTCATATCACCACCTCACTGGAGCCGAATCGGGTCCGGATCGAGGTCAGAGACAACGGTGTGGGCATTGAGCCGGGGCGCATCGAAAAATTCTTTGAACTAAAGCAGGAGCAAAGAGGTGTGGGAATGGCGAATATTCATAGAAGACTCATGGCCCAATATGGAGAAGGGTTGCATATCGAAAGCATCCCGAACCAATGCACCGTCATCTATTTTTATATTCCGTACGACTCAGGGAAGGAGGTATTGGTATGAGAGTATTAATCGTCGAGGACGAACTGGACACCTTAAGTGAAATCGAAGATTGCCTTCGCTGTTACGATGAAACCATTGAAATCGAACCTTGCAGCAATCCACTGCATGCGATAAAAATAGGTCAGTCCCGTTCCTTTGATGTAGCTTTACTGGACATCCAGATGCCTGAAATGACAGGCTTGGAGCTTGCAGAATGCCTCTCCGTCATGTCCCCTGAGATGGACTTCATTTTTATTACAGCCTTCAACAATTATGCGACGGAAGCCTTTGATCTCAACGCTGTCGATTATATTTTAAAACCAATTCGACAAGAGCGCTTCAATAAAGCCCTTGCTAAGGTCAGGAAGGAAATCGCAGAGCGAGAGAAAGCCTTCGTCAATCCCTCCGGCGATATATCCATCCAGGCCTTTGGTAAAATGGTCGTTTCCTCCGGAGATCACATCTTAAAATGGAGGCGTCAAAAGTCTGCCGAAATCTTTGCCTATCTGCTTCATCAGCAGGGAGTTCCCGTTCATAAGGAGAAGCTGTGTGAAATGATGTGGCCCGAATACGATCTCCCGCGCGCCCTGACCTATCTCCAGACGATCATGTATCAGCTGCGTAAGAACACCGCAGAAATCGGAGACAACCGCATCACCATAGAGTATGCGGATCACTGCTACCGTTTACATCTAACCGGCGTTCGATACGATGTAGATCTTTTTCTGGAGGCATTACACCAAGCAGACCAAGGGTCAGCCACTTCCCTTGATGCGCTGATCAAAGCAGAGCAGCTCTATACCGGCGACTATTTCGAAGAGGAAGGCTGGATCTGGGCTATGGGGAGACAGCAAAATCTTGCCCAAAAATATCTCAAAGCGCTGGAATCGATTATTCGGCAGGAAATGAGCGGCGAAAACAAGGAGGACGCTCTGTATTATATACAGAAATGGGTCGCCCTTGATGTTTATAAGAATCAGGATTCCTATCTGTCCTGGGTTGCAGAACATATCGGTGCCGACGTTGCGAAGAAGCTGGAATCTCTTTTTTTTGAAGACGATTAAACAATTTTTGTAATTTGTCAGTATTTTGTCAGTGGCATGTTCTAAACTAAACTTACAACTGAAATCGTTGATAAGGGGGACTACAATTTGTTTGGGATTATGCTCGTTGATGATGAGCGCCACTTTATTGATGAATTGGAAGACATGATAAAGGGAGAATTGCCCTTTACGATTCTTGGGAATTGTTTCAATGGCGTTACCGCCCTAAATGCAGTTAGGGATCTGAACCCGGATGTCTTAATTACAGATGTTTTAATGCCGGGGATGAGCGGATTAGAGCTTGCCAGAAAGATCAGAAACATAAAACCCGATTTACCAATCATATTGATGTCAGACAATCCTTCTTATGCCGTTAACGGCTACGAACTTGGCGTTTCTGGATTTTTACTGAAGCCTCTTGCAAAGGATAAGGTTCACGAAACCTTAAACCGGCTTCTCTGTGTATAAATCCTTAAACATAAGCTACCCGAAATCTAACCTATCTAACCATAAAAGAGAGGCGTATGTATCTCGTCCATATCATGCCTCTCTTTTATTTTTTGAGTTATTGGTCACATTCTTATCCTAATATTAAAAAATGTACCCACAAATGTATTGCGCTATGCGAAATCCTACGGTATAATATCAATTAGAGAGTATGTTAATTATTAAACAATTAAATAGACTGTTCTGACGCCCGAAGGTTCGTCCTGAGGGGAAAGGCACGAAATAGAAAGAAAGATCACTTGCTATCTTTGCGCCTTTTCAGGCGCATTTTTTATTGAAAGGAATGAGAGTTATGGAATCCAGAGTTGCCTTGATTGGAGTCATCGTGGAAAAGAATGAGTCCATAGAGAGATTGAATCATCTGCTGCATCAGCACGCAGAATATATCATCGGGCGCATGGGAATTCCCTATCCGAAACGGGGAATTTCCATCATCAGCATCACTGTGGATGCCCCTGCCGATGTGATCAGTTCTCTGTCCGGAAAGCTGGGCATGCTGCCAGGCGTTAATACCAAAACAATTTACTCAAAGACGGCATCAGCCGATAAAAAGGAAGACGTATGATGAAGCAAACCATGGAACAAAGCAAGCAATTAATCGATCAATTGGAAGAAACACATGTCCTTTCAAAGGAGGCGTTTATCTCTCTCATCAACAGCCGCACACCGGAGCTCAGCGATTATTTATTCGAAAAATCACGCAGGATTCGCCAGGAGCATTACGGAAATGACGTTTATCTGCGCGGTCTCATCGAATTTACAAATTATTGCAAGAACGACTGCCTCTACTGCGGTATCAGGCGAAGTAACAAGAATGCTTCCCGCTATCGGCTGACCAAGGAGCAGATTCTTTCCTGCTGTGATGAGGGATACAGCCTCGGTTTCCGGACTTTTGTGCTCCAGGGCGGCGAAGACAGCCATTACAGCGACGAGATGCTCCTTGACCTGATCCGGGAGATCAAGACTTGCTATCCTGACTGTGCTTTGACCCTTTCCATCGGGGAACGTTCCTATGCAAGCTACAAAGCCTTTTACGAGGCTGGCGCGGACCGCTACCTGCTCCGCCACGAGACTGCGGATCCGGTACATTACAGTAAGCTCCACCCTCCTTCACTTACTCTGGAAACGCGGAAAAAATGTCTGATGGACTTGAAAAATATCGGGTATCAGGTGGGCAGCGGCTTTATGGTGGGCTCTCCCGGCCAGACCTCTGCTCAGCTTGCGGAGGACTTACTCTTTCTTCATGAGCTGCAGCCACAAATGGTAGGCATTGGTCCATTTATTGCCCATCATGACACACCCTTTGCGTTGGAAGAAAGCGGCACTGCCGAATTGACGCTGTTCCTGCTTGGTCTGATCCGGCTCATGCTGCCTACTGCACTGCTGCCGGCGACGACTGCCCTAGGAACCATCGATCCCCTCGGTCGGGAAAAAGGCATCTTGGCAGGTGCCAATGTGGTTATGCCAAACCTTTCCCCACGGGAGGTCAGAGATAAATACTTGCTGTATGACAATAAAATTTGTACCGGCGACGAAGCTGCCGAATGTCGCCAATGCATCGACGGCCGGATCAGCAGTATCGGGTATCAGGTCGTTGTGGACCGGGGAGATTCCAAACTGGGAGGGAAGAAAAATGTATAACATGAAATCATCCAAGGCAGAAGAATTCATAAACCATGAGGAGATCTTGGAGACGCTGGCCTATGCAGAAGCCAATAAAACCAATCGGGAATTGATTGATGCGCTCCTACAAAAAGCGCGGAGAAGAGAAGGTCTTTCCCATCGGGAAGCCTGCGTACTGCTGGATTGTGATCTGGAAGATATGAATCAGGAGATCTATGCGCTTGCTGAGCAAATGAAGAAGGATATCTATGGGAATCGTATCGTTATGTTTGCGCCCCTTTATCTTTCCAATTACTGTGTCAATGGCTGCGTATACTGCCCTTATCATATGAAGAATAAGCACATTGCCCGAAAAAAACTGACCCAGGAGGACATTAAAAGAGAAGTCATCGCCCTTCAGGATATGGGTCACAAGCGGCTTGCCCTCGAAGCGGGAGAAGATCCGGTCAACAACCCCATCGAATATATCTTAGAGAGCATTAAAACCATTTACAGTATCCAGCATAAAAACGGTGCAATCCGAAGAGTCAATGTGAACATTGCCGCAACCACCGTTGAAAATTATGGAAAACTGCGGGATGCCGGAATCGGGACTTACATCCTGTTCCAGGAGACCTATCACAAGGAGAGCTATGAAGCGTTGCATCCCACCGGACCGAAGCATGATTATGCCTACCATACGGAAGCAATGGATCGAGCGATGGAGGGCGGGATCGACGATGTGGGTCTCGGCGTTCTATTCGGCCTAGAGCTTTTCCGATATGATTTTGTCGGACTTCTGATGCACGGAGAGCATCTGGAGGCTGCTAAGGGCGTAGGCCCCCATACTCTCAGCGTTCCAAGGATACGCCACGCTGATGATATCGACGCCGATGCCTTCCATAACGGCATCAGTGATGATACCTTTGCCAAAATCGTCGCATGCCTCCGTATTGCCGTTCCATATACGGGAATGATCGTCTCCACCAGAGAAAGTCAAGCTTGCAGGGAGCGTGTGCTGCACCTCGGAGTATCGCAGATCAGCGGCGCTTCCAGGACCAGCGTGGGCGGCTACGTTGAAACGGAATCAGAGGATGAAAAGTCAGAGCAGTTCGACGTAGAGGACAAAAGAACCCTTGACGAGGTGGTGCAATGGTTGCTGAAGCTGGGTTACATCCCGAGCTTCTGCACAGCCTGTTATCGTGAGGGACGTACGGGAGACCGTTTCATGGCCCTGAGCAAAAACGGGGAAATCCAAAACTGCTGCCATCCGAATGCATTGATGACGCTGAAGGAATACCTGGAGGACTATGCCTCCCCTGAAACAAAAAATTTGGGTGAAGCACTGATTGATAGAGAAATTCATCATATCCCGCGAGAAAAGGTCCGTACGATCGTGGTAAAAAATCTGGCGGCGATTCACTCCGGCAGCCGAGATTTCAGATTGTAAAAGAAAGGAAGTTTCGAATCATGAGTTTAAACAGTACCCCCTCCTCCGATCGCATCCACATTGGTTTCTTTGGGAAGCGAAATGCCGGGAAATCCAGCGTCATCAACGCAGTTACAGGACAGAGTTTATCCATCGTTTCCGACGTAAAGGGAACGACCACAGATCCGGTGTACAAAGCCATGGAGCTGTTACCTCTTGGTCCCGTCATGATGATCGACACACCGGGGCTGGACGACGAAGGCGCTCTTGGAAAGCTCAGAATGCAGAAAAGTGATCAGGTCCTGAACAAGACGGATATCGCCGTGCTGGTTGTCGACGCTACATCAGGCATAACGGAAGAGGACAATGCGATTCTCCGACGTTTCCGGCAGAAAGGCATTCCCTTCCTTGTAGTTTACAATAAGCTAGATTTGGTCGACCAGATCAGTCGAGAGGAAATCGTCTCTGCTGAGAATGTGATATGGATCAGCACGGAAACGGGAGAAAACATCCATGAGTTGAAGGAACTGATTGCAAAACAGGTTCCCACAGGGCAGTCCAAATATCCCATCGTAGCGGATCTACTTCAGCCCTCTGACTTTGTGGTGCTCGTGGTTCCCATCGACACCGCCGCGCCCAAGGGGCGTCTGATCCTACC
Organism: uncultured Bacillota bacterium; assembly: GCA_927441425.1. Taxonomy (GTDB): domain Bacteria; phylum Bacillota; class Clostridia; order Peptostreptococcales; family Anaerovoracaceae; genus Anoxybacterium. The sequence continues at coordinate 77,181 of CAKMKG010000004.1, forward strand.
CCAGCAGCAGACCATCAGGGATATTCTGGAGGCCAATGGGGTTGCAATTGTCATCAAGGAAACTGAACTTTCCGAAACCTTGAAACGACTCGGCAACACTCCCCGCCTTGTCATCACCGACAGTCAGGTTTTTGCCAGAGTTTCCGCGGAGACTCCGGCGGAAATTTTACTAACCTCCTTTTCTATCCTGTTTGCCCGCCACAAGGGCAATCTCGCGCTGGCAGTCAAAGGGGTAACCGCCATTGATCGATTGCAGGACGGGGATACTGTACTGATTTCCGAAGGCTGTACCCACCATCGCCAGTGCGATGATATCGGAACAAGAAAGCTCCCCCGATGGATGGAGCAGTACAGCGGCAAAAAATTGGCATTCAAATTCACCAGTGGAACGGAATTCCCAGAGGATTTTACCGGATACAATATGGTCGTACACTGCGGCGGCTGCATGCTGAACGAACGGGAAATGAAGTATCGTCTGCAATGCGCCGAGGATCAGGAGCTTCCCATGACGAATTACGGAATTCTGATCGCTTATATGCAGGGAATCTTAGCTCGCAGCCTTGCACCCTTTCCTGATTTCGCAGCCTATTTAACATAATAATACAGCCTTTATTTGATGGGGCTTGTGGTATAAATTGTTAAAAACTTGGGTTATTCGATTCTTGATCGAATGCCCTTTTTTTATGTTCATTTTTCTTGTCATGTTGTGTCGATATTGGTTTGACTTTGTTGAACGAACGATTCCACATTTAATTTTTTCTTTGGTATAATGGTGTAGAAATTTTGAAAATCCAAGGGATTTTTGTAGCAAGGAAGGATAACATGGGGCTATATTTTCAAAATGACAATGACCAATTTTACAATATCTTCTTTAAAAACAACGTTTCAAACATGCTCATTATCGATTATGAAACATTAAAGATTGTAGATGCCAATTATGCGGCATGCGCTTTTTACAAGTACAGCTATCAGGAAATTTTAGGGTTGAAATTTACGGATCTTAGCACAATAAAGGCGGATCAGGTTTATACTCAGATAAATTTGGTGGCTTCCCATGTAAAGAACAGCTTTGCTTCCAAGCATCGAATTTCAAACGGAGAAGCTAAAAATGTCAGAGTCAATTCCGGTCTTATCACAATCAACAATAAAAAATACATACACGCTATCGTATTTGACGTTACGGATAACGAAGAAGCAAAGCCTATCTCTCAAATGCAGGTGATTCTGGATAACTTGCCTTTCGTAGCCTGGTTCAAGGATCTGCAAGGGAGGTATCTGGCCGTGAATAAGTCCTTTGAAGACCAATATGGCTGTTTAAAGGATAATGTCATCGGAAAGTATGATTTCGAAATTTTCTCCAAAGCACAGGCGGATACCTTCTTGTTCGGTGACATCGATATCATTACCAAGCGGAAAAAAGTGCATTTCGAGGAGAAAAACGAGAACGGCAGGTGGAACGAAGTCTATAAGAGTCCTGTCTTCAATGATTATGGAAACATCATCGGCACCACGGGGATTTCCAGAGATATCACTGAGAAAAAAATGCAGGAAAAGGCACTTCATGATGCGGAGTTCAGAGAAGTGCAGTTGCTTCAGGAAACCATCGAGTTGAAGGACAATTTTATTACGATGATCACACATGAGTTTAAGACGCCCATTGCGATTATCAATGCGGCAATTCAAACCATGGAAATCGTCTGCAAAAATGATATCAATGAAAAAATGAAAAGCTATCTTGGAAAAATCAAGCAGAACTCTCTTCGGCAGCAGCGGCTGGTAGACAATCTGCTGGACATTACAAGGCTGAGAGCCGGCCGGATGAAAACCAATTATCAAAACGTCGAGATCGTATCTCTGACAAGAGGTGTCGTGGAATCTGTAAAACTGTACGCCGATCAGAAGTTTTTGCGGCTATCCTTTCAGTCTTCCTGCGATCGTGTCGTCGTCTCAACTGATGTGGATAAGATTGAGCGGATTTTATTAAACCTACTCTCCAATGCCATTAAGTTTACACCTCCTGAACGAAGCATCAACGTCATTTTGTACAGGCAGGGCTCCAATTTAAAAATTGATATCAAGGACAGAGGCATCGGGATACCGGAAGATAAAAAGGTCATCATCTTTGAACGGTTCGGCCAGGCCGACACCTCTCTCTCCCGGCAGGCAGAAGGCACCGGGATTGGTCTTTACCTGGTCAAGCTGCTGGTGGAAAGCCTAGAAGGAAAAATCCATGTATCAAGCGAGGAAGGCTATGGCTCTACCTTCTCTATCACCCTTCCGATTCAGCAGGATGATTCGCAAAAATCCCATAAGATCAACGATAATAGAATCCTCCAGGCCACGTCACTTGAGTTCTCGGATATTATACTGTGATCGGTACATACTATGGATTATCAATAGCAGAAATCTATTGCATATCAATATCATGAACAACATCGGAGGAAAATATGTCAGATTTACATTTAGAAACAAAAGCAAATCCTGACGAGGACAGTGAAGCTTTCATTCGTCAGGATTTCAACGATATGCCTTTTAAGGGCATCGCAGATGACGGCATCGATCAGATGGAAAACGGCTTTGCCTTTTCCCAGTCGGAGATCATTGACTTTTCACAGGGAGTCGATTCCCGAATGGATGAAAATGAATAACACTTAATCTTCGAACTCTCCAAGCTCGCGTTCCAATTTCGTGAGCTTTTTTATTGGAAGTGGCGTCAGTCACTTTTTTATTTGGTAAAACAATTTTGTATTTTTATGTATTTTTTTCACCACCTAATCCTATATATTGACAGGAGTCGACAGAAAGAATATTATATATATGGTGTCTCAAGTGGCGTATGCCTCAACATATTGTATTTTTACTTGTATTTCTATTCATTGTAATTATGGAGGTAATGTACCGTGCTGAAACAAATTATTAAGCGTGACCGTTCTATTGTCCTGTTCAAGAAAGAAAAAATTGTATTAGCGATATTTAAGGCCGCGAAAGCTGTAGGAGGAAATGATTTCTCAACCTCTGAAAAATTAGCGGATGAAGCGATCAGAATGGCGGAAGATCGCTATCCCGACGGCATTGCAGATGTGGAAGGCGTTCAGGATATCGTTGAAAAGGTTTTGATCGAAAATGGACATGCAAAAACGGCCAAGGCTTATATTCTATATCGTGAGAAAAGACGTTCTGCACGTGAGTCTAATGCGCTCATTGGGGCGACCATCAATATGTTTACAGAATATCTCAACGATGCAGACTGGCAGGTCAACGAAAATGCAAATACGCAAAAGTCGATCAACGGTCTGAATAATTATGTGCGGGAAGCCTTTACTCAAAATTACTGGCTCCATGAAATCTATTCTGACGAAATCAGAGAATCTCATCTATCCGGAGATATCCATATTCACGACCTGGGCTTTTTTGGGCCATACTGTGCCGGCTGGGATCTGAGACAGCTTCTGATGAACGGATTCGGCGGCGTTCCCGGCAAGGTGGAATCCAAGGCACCCAAGCATCTGCGCACTTTCCTGGGTCAGATCGTAAACTCTACCTTTACTACCCAAGGAGAAACTGCGGGAGCGCAGGCCTGGTCCTCCTTTGATACCTACTGTGCCCCGTTTATCCACTACGATAATCTTGATTACAAAACCGTGAAGCAGGCGCTTCAGGAATTTATTTTTAATTTAAACGTACCGACCCGTGTCGGTTTTCAGTGTCCTTTTTCCAATTTGACCTTCGACCTCGTGCCTCCGAGCACCCTGAGAAACGAATATGCCATCGTAGGCGGTCAGCTCATGGATAAAACCTATGGAGCGTTCCAGAAGGAAATGGATCTGTTCAATATGGCTTTCTGTGATGTTATGATGGAAGGGGATTCCAAAGGAAGAGTATTCACCTTCCCGATCCCAACCATAAATGTCACCAAGGATTTCGACTGGAACAGCCCCGTCATCGAGAAAATCATGGAAATCACTTGTCGATACGGCGTGCCGTATTTTTCAAATTATATCAATTCGGATCTTTCGCCGGAGGATGCCCTTTCTATGTGCTGCCGTCTCAGGCTGGATACTACTGAACTGAGAAAACGAGGAGGCGGTCTGTTCGGTTCCAACCCGCTGACGGGCTCCATCGGAGTCGTCACCGTCAATCTGCCGAGGTTGGCTTATATTTCAACCAGCGAATCGGAATTTCAGACTCGGCTTTGGCAGCAGATGAATACTGCGGGCAAAAGTCTGGAAATCAAACGCAAGGTCATTGAAGAACAAACCGCAAGAGGCTTATACCCATATTCGGCTAATTTTTTAAAGGGGGTTAAGGCACACACCGACTGCTACTGGTTCAACCATTTCAATACCATCGGCCTCATCGGAATGAATGAGGCATGCCAGAATCTTCTCGGACCGGAGTACGACCTGACGACCTCAGAAGGCCAGAATTTTGCTCTTCGTACCCTTACCTACATGAGAGAGGTCATCAAAGACATTCAGGAAGAAACCGGACATTATTATAATCTTGAAGCCACACCAGCAGAAGGAACAAGCTATCGTCTTGCTCAAAAGGACTTAAAGAAATACCCGAGCATTATTACTGCCGGAGACCAAATTCCATACTATACCAACTCATCCCAGCTTCCGGTGGGTTATACCGACGATATCTTTGAAACCCTTGATCTGCAAGATGAGCTCCAGTCCCTCTATACGGGAGGCACGGTCCTGCACCTATATCTTGGAGAGGAAATCAAGGATATCAACGCTGCGAAACTGCTGATTCAGAAAGCCTTTACGAAATATAAGCTACCTTATGTTTCCTTGACCCCAACCTTCTCCATCTGCAACAATCATGGCTACCTTTCCGGAGAGCAGTACACCTGTCCGGATTGCGGTGAATCTACCGAGGTCTGGAGTCGTGTGGTGGGATATCTGCGGCCGGTTCAGAATTTCAATAAGGGCAAGCGGGAAGAGTACAATCAGCGGGTTAAATATGTCATGAAAGAAGATAGCAATCAGAAAGTTAAAAATCCTTCCAATGTGAGCGAATCACTGTAAAGGAGTTCCTCCCATGAATATATCCGGCATCATAAAGAGCTCTCTGATCGACTACCCCGGATTGATTTCCTGTGTACTGTTTGTGCCCGGCTGCAATTACTCCTGCTTCTATTGTCATAACCGATCCCTCATCGACGGCAGTCATATTCTTCTGACGCCTCAGTATGTAACGGATTTTCTGCAGAAGCGAGTGGGGCTCCTTGACGGCGTGGTGATTTCAGGGGGTGAACCAACGCTCCAAAGCAATCTGATTCCTTTTCTACAGCTGCTGCGAGGCCTTGGTTATCAGATCAAGCTCGATACCAACGGATCTCATCCCGAGGTTGTTAAGGAGCTGCTCAAGCTGGAATTGTGCGATTATTTTGCCGTGGACTATAAATCTCCCGCAGAGGACTATCCAAAGATCTGCGGACACGGCGCCGAGGCTCGGCAGGTGGTCGAAACCATCCGGATGCTTTCCGAGGGGGATATCCCCTTTGAAGTAAGAACCACCGTGATTCCCCTTTTGGGAAGGAAAGATCTCATGGCGATGACAAAGGAAATCCCCGTGGTTCCGCGGTATGTTCTGAACCGATATCGGGTACCGGACAAGTATTTGCCCCAGGATGAAGATAGAATTCGAATGAAACCCTATTCCCTTGAGGAAATCAAGTCCATGGCGGGCAGCGTGATCGACTACCAGCCGAATATTACAACATAAATGTCAAAATATGAAATGTTAAATCTATCTCGGAGACCATCCCCATGGTCTCTTTTTTCGATGAATAGTCGATTAAGTGCCCTCGACGTGAACCATTTCAAATTAAATATAAACCTCCATATCGTTAAAAACGTCCGTTTCTACACGCTCAATCCCCTGCAATTTCCCATCTTTCCTCAACTTGGCGGAATTAGCCAAAATCGGCATTAAAGAATTCTTTTAAACTGACGATATTAATTTCAGCAGAACTTTAGGTTATTTTCAGCATTTTTGTCAGATAATTGTCAGCGTTTTCTGGCATTGTTAAATTATAAACGTATTACAAAAAATCTAAAAGATCAGACTGAAAGGATAGAGGTACAAATGAACAACATAAGAAGGATGCGGTGGTTTTATGACCGTAAAATCACAACGAAGGTCATTATTGTTTTCGTGATAAGCTTGGTTTTAGCTGTATCGATCGCTGTCGGTGTAGCAATCATGTCTTACCAGAATTATAATTTAAGCGTTGCCCAGGAGCAATCAGCATTCAGTCTTGACGCACTGGACGGCCGTGTTCACGAGCAGAAGCAGTCAGCACAAAACTATGCGGTTCAGCTTGCACAGGGAACCGATGTCGTTACTGCTACGGAACTACGTGATACAGCATTGCTCAATGCTTCAATCAAGGATTTGGAAAATTACAACGACCTTGATTTTATCGCCGTTACGGATCTGTCGGGTACGTTACTGCTGAACACCGCACAATCAGATGGAAAAGAAGCGGATATATCGGAAGAAGCTGCCCTCCAGTCGGCGCTAAAAGGCAACAGCACCGTGGGCTTTCATATTGCTGCGGAAAATCAATTCTACATCAGTGCGGCTGCACCGGTGAAAAACCAGGCAGGGCAAATCGTCGGCGCAATATCTGCCGGATATAACGTAAGTGACAATGCTCTGGTGGATCTAGTAAAATCTCAGTATGGAACAGACGTCACCATCTTTTCCGGAGATGTACGCGTTTCAACCACGATTATAAAGGATGGCGAACGATTACTTGGAACGACCCTGGATCCAGCCATCGCAGAGATCGTTCTGAACCAGAAGCAGGATTATTATGGCGAGGCTGATATTCTGGGGATGCCTTATGTTACAGCCTATCGACCGATCGTAACTTCTGACGGCGAGGCTGTTGGGTTAATCTTTTCCGGAAAATCCATGGCAGAAACAAATGCCGAGGTATGGGCTACGGTTATAAAAATTATCGTACTAGCCCTTGGAATTCTCGCAGTCTTTACCTTATTGATCATCCTTTTTTTACGACGGACCTTGTCGGCACCCTTAAAAATGCTCGCCGGTGTTGCGGATGCAATTGCCGTAGGAGATACTGATTTTAATATCGAAACCACTGCAAAGGATGAAATCGGAACCTTAATGGCATCCTTCCATAAAATGACCGTCAGTATCCGCGATCAGGCAGAGGATGCCAATCGAATCGCTGCCGGAGATTTGGCGCTGGAAATCAAGCCCCGTTCCGATAAAGATAAGCTTGCCTTCAGTATGATGGCGGTAGCAAATACATTAAAAGGTTTGGTTGCAGAAGCGGAAGGAATGACAGCTGCAGCAGTCGAGGGGAATCTTTCCAACCGCGGCAAGACCGATTCCTTCCAGGGCGGTTATCGGGATATTATAGCAGGCTTTAACCAGACTTTGGACGCGGTCATTGAACCGCTGAACATGGCTGCGGACTATATGAACCGAATCAGCAAGGGAGACATTCCTGAAAAGATCACGGAGGAATACTACGGAGACTTTAATGATATCAAAAACAATCTAAATACCTGTATCGAAGCCGTAGATGCTCTGGTGGAAGATGCTATCATGCTATCCCAATCTGCCGTCGAAGGCAGGCTGAGTACCAGAGCCGACAGTTCAAAGCACGGCGGAGACTTTGCAAAGATTATTGAAGGAGTCAATCAGACCCTGGATTCGGTCATCGGACCTTTGAATATAGCTGCAGGATATATTGAACAGATCGGCAAGGGAGAAATACCGGAAAAGATTACAGACGAGTACAAGGGCGATTTCAATGACATCAAGAACAGCATCAACGCCTGTGTCGACGGTCTTGATGCCCTTGTGGAAGGCAACCATATTCTGAGACTAATGAGTAAGAATGATTATTCTGTTTCCATGGACGGCTCCTATGTAGGAATCTATGAAAAAATGAAGCACAGCATCAACAACGTAATCTCCAGTGTCAGAGACACCATTGAAGTCGTTGCAGACGTTGCAGACGGCAATTTATCAAGGCTGGATCAGTTGAAAGCCCTCGGGAGACGTGGAGACAATGATACCCTGATTCCATCTCTAATCCGAATGCTGGAAAACGTGAAGATGCTCGTGGAAGAGACCATAACCATATCAAATGCCGCCGTGGAAGGAAATCTCAATGCCCGCGGCGATACGAGCAAATTCAACGGAGAGTTCAGAAATGTCGTGGGTGGCATCAATCAGACACTGGAAGCAATCGAGGTCCCGGTGAGCAAAGTCCTTTCCGTATTGGAGCAGATGGCAAAAGGAAATCTGAATGTGACCATGGACGGAGAATACCGTGGAGATTATGGGGCGATGAAAAACGCACTGAACGAGACCACCGCAAACATCAGAAGCTATGTATCGGAAATCGCAAGCGCCCTCACATCGCTTGCCGACGGCAACCTGAACCTTGCAATCACAGCAGATTACAAGGGAGACTTTATCGAAATCAAGAACTCCCTGAACAACATTATCGATAACATGAATCAGGTTATGGGAAGCATTCGGGAAACGGCGGATCAGGTATCCTCCGGCTCCAGACAGGTTTCCGACGGCAGCCAGGCCTTGGCCCAAGGTTCCACGGAGCAAGCAAGCTCGATTCAGGAGCTCACCGCATCCATTACGGAAATTGCATCCCAGACAAAACAGAATGCGATGAATGCAAACCAGGCAAGTGAGCTTGCCGGAGATGCAAGGAATAACGCAGTCAAGGGAAATGACCAGATGAAGGGAATGCTCCATTCCATGACAGAAATCAACGAATCCTCGGCGAATATCTCCCGCATCATCAAGGTCATTGACGATATCGCCTTCCAGACAAACATTCTGGCTCTCAATGCTGCAGTGGAAGCGGCAAGGGCCGGCCAGCACGGCAAGGGCTTTGCTGTCGTCGCAGAGGAGGTTCGAAATCTGGCTGCAAGAAGCGCTAGTGCAGCGAAGGAAACAACAGAGCTCATTGAGGGTTCCATCAGTAAAGTGCAGGAAGGCACGAAAATTGCCAACAATACCGCTTCCGCTTTGGTTGAAATCGTATCCGGCATTGAAAAGGCGGCAAATCTCGTAATGGGCATCGCAGAAGCCTCCAACGTGCAAGCCTCCGGCATCTCCCAGATCAACAAAGGGATCGAGCAGGTATCTACAGTCGTGCAGAACAATTCGGCAACGGCGGAGGAAAGTGCTGCCGCCAGCGAAGAGCTCTCAAGCCAAGCAGAACTGCTGAAGGAAATGATGTCGAGATTCAAGCTTAACAATGCAGCGAAAGCATTGCCGGGCTTCACAGGATACCTCGGAAGCGAATCTGGAGAAGTGGATTATAAGAAGCCTGCCACAACTTCTCCGAAAATTCTTCTTGGCGATGAATCTTATGACAAATATTAATTCGTATTCCTATTGAGAAATCCTTGTATCACTTTCAAAATCAGAAGAAGCGGTTACAGGTGCTATCCTGCACCTGTAACCGCTTATCTGCTTCTTATGTGTAGGATAACAAACTATACAACCTGATTTTTACCGTTCTTTTTCGCCGCGTACAAATTCATGTCTGCGGAATGAATAAACTCAGAAATAGTTGTCCCAGTATATTGGGTTATTCCTGCGCTGACCGTAATCCTTACACCTTCTCCGAATAAATGATCGGCAACGGACTTACGAATTCGCTCCGACACAGTTCTTGCATATTCAAGATCAGTCTCCTTAAAGATTACCATGAATTCTTCACCGCCATATCGTCCAAGGAGATCTCCCTCCCGGATAATTTTCTGCATGACAGCTGCTATGTCAATGATCGCAATTGACAGAGGAGCTTTCGACTCCATGGTCCTTTTCATTTCATCTTCCAGATACATCATCAGCGCCCTGTGGTTTTTTACTCTGGTCAACCCGTCCATTGAGGATTGCTCAGCCAGCATTAAGTTTTTTCTTTCCAAATCGAACTGCATTTCCTTCTTCTCTGTGATATCGAAAACAATTCCCGCCAGAAATCTAGGTTTGCCGTCTTCATCATATTGCGTAATTTTACCTCGGTCATAGTACCATTTGTATGAACCATCTATTGTGCGGATCCGGTATTCATTATTGATATTAAAACTAATCCCTGGACAAAATTTTCTTCAACTGCACATTTTGGGTGATTCCTTCAATGGACTGCACTCCGAACTGCTTCAGAATCTTAACCACATTGAGATTATCAAAGGGAGTCAATATGGATGAGTCTTCTCCAAACTCATTGACCAGCTCCGTCGCCTTCCATGTCTCGATATTGGTTCGCGGTCCGCCGACACAGCCGCCTGTACAGCCCATGCCTTCAATAAAATTGGCCACGCCCTTTCCTCCCTTTCGAAGGGTCTCCAGCTGTTCCCGGCATTCCTTTACCCCATTCACCTTTTGGGATTTCAGCTTGATCACTCTGGTGGGGTCCAGACGGTTCACCACCATTTTTACCGAGAAGCTGACGCCCCCGGTCCTCGCATAGACCCTGCCTCCCAGCGAAGCTTGATCCTTATCCACGGGTTGCAGCGCTTCTAGCTTAATATCCAGCGCATGAAAAATTTCCTGAAGCTCTTTGAAGTTCACAACGAAGTCGACGGCACCCTTCAGCTCTTCCTCTACCGCCTCGGATTTTTTGGCAATGCAAGGTGCAAAAAAAACCACCTTGGCACCGGGGTACAGCTTCTTCAAAATCCGGCCGGATGCGATCATCGGCGAAACCGAAGGAGACAGATGCTCGTATATATCCGGATAGCCTTTCCTGATCAGGTTGAACCATACGGGGCAGCAGCAGCTTGTCAGGAAAAAGTCTTCCTCCCCTTTGACTAGGTGATTGAACTCGAAGGCTTCCTTTATGGTTAAGATATCCGCAAACAAAGCCACCTCGATCATGTCGGCGAAGCCCATCTCCAGAAATGCAGCCCTCAATTTTCCCATGGTAACCGACTCCCCGAACTGTCCGACAATAGCCGGTGCAACCACGGCGTAAACCAACGCCTCCTTCTGCCTGAGCAATTCTATTACGGGCAGAAATTCCACCTTCTCTGCAAGGGCTCCGAAGTCGCAGTTGTCCTCACTTCCATCCTCGGCTGCACCCTGCTTTTGGTAAAGCGGACTTTCGTATTTTCCTAGGGCATCACACTTACAATGATGGCTGTCACAATATTCACAGGGTCCCCCTATCCTGGATACAATCGGTTTGTGAATCTCTCGGCTTTTTCGGATCATATCCAGTTCTTCTTCAAACAGTTGGCTTCCATTGGGATCCAGACCCATAGCGAGTCGAATGTGATCCTTGATAAACGGAAGCTCCTGCTCTTCAAATCCGTATTTCGTTTTAATCTGCCGCGCCAATGCCTCAAGATCAGAAGCCTCATTCAAATTTCCGTTCCAGTACCGCTTGACCAGCTCACCAAAAATATGCATTTTCTTTTCATTGAAGTTCCTGTATGCTTCTTTCATTTCTCTGCTCTCCTGCTCTTTGTGAAATCCGGCGCTACCGGTTTTTGTTCTCTTAGTATTTTGTTTCCAAAGAGCAGACTGATTATTCCGGTTTACCCGGTTTTCATGCACCAACTGCCGCCTCCGATTCATATATTGGAAAAGGTATGCCGAATAACCGGAGCCTGGCGGTTCGGCAGGACCCGATTAAACTTTTATCGGAGGCGAGAAAATTCTATGTTTGAATCTTACATGAACGGGCAATTTCCGTTACGTTCCATGACACTGATGGGGCAGGGCCGAGTAACCACAGAGCCGGATGTTGCCGTGATCCACATGGGGATACAGTCAACCGGAAATGATTTGGCTGTTATCCAGTCGCAAAACGCACAGATTAGCCAAGCCATCCTTGATGCTCTTCAATGGATGGGCATTACCGATATCAAGACCTTTCAGTATACAATCGATAAAATTTACGAATATGAGAACGGAGTGCGAATCGACAGAGGATATACCGTTCGAAATATTTTGCAGATCAGAACTGGAGATATGGAATTGGTCGGTGAATTTATCGATACAGCCGTCAATGCCGGTGCCAATATCGTCGACCTGATCTCCTTTGAAGTGTCGAATCCGGATTTTTACTATCAGCAGGCCTTGAACCTTGCCGTCATGAATGCCATCGAAAAAGCCGAATCAATCTCAAGAAATTTAGGGATGCAAGTTGACCCGATACCCCGAAGTATTGTTGAAAACAGTTCTATGATCAGACCGCCTCAACCATTTCAGCGGGAATTGGCTGCAACCCCCATCGTTCCGGGCAATGTGGAGATCGAAGCGATCGTTACGGCGGAATTTGTTTATTGATTTGTGACAACAGGGAAATAGACACCGTTTACTTCCAAACCGGTGATCTCTTCAAAATTTTCAGCGGTATGCTTTAATCGAAACATTGCACCTTTTTGATTCCCGTGAATATAGCCGGACCCTTCCGGAATCGCTGCGGTTTTTCCATCCTGATATAGAATTTTAAGCTTCAGATCATCGACACTGATCCCCCAAAACCAGCCCGCAAGATCTTCGGGTACATCTTTCCCGGAAGCGAACAAGGTTATATTGACCGGCGATATAACCGCTCTCCGGATCAAAAGCTGCTGATCATCTACCGGCACCCTTTTGTCAGCTTCCAACCGCTTCAGCAGGGAGTCCGGTATGGACAGCTTGATCTCCCAATCCCCTTTCAATGTGACCGCGCGGTAGGCGGAATTTTTAAAAACGATGCTGCAGTCAAGATTTTCCTCTGTCATCGCTCCCACATAAAACACATACTCGTAGTAATCTGTAAGCGCCTCTCCATCCGGGCCTGTGCCGAAAGAAAGATGGAACGGGGAGTAGACTAGATCTTCTGTTCTATTATTCTCCAGATTGAAATTCGTCTCCCATTTGAAGCGATTCTCAGGATTTAATTGAATATGCAGCCATCCGTTTTTCCATCCGATGTTTGTGATATCTGCCACATGATTTCCCTCCTCATCCTCAACAGGAATAGAAAGTACGTCCTTTTTCAGACGGTAGGTTGTGGTTCCATTCCCTTCATCAAATTCTGGCATTTCGATTGTTCTGGATTCGCCGGTCTGCTCATCTATGACGCCGAAAGAAGTGCTGCCGCCGATATACTCATTTTCCGGCTCGTATTCTCCCGGTTTGTCCTTCAGCATTTCATAGAGATCCACCTTCTCGAAGTCTTTATTAATCATTTTCTGGTTTCCTGTCATGGAATAGATATGAAAGGACAGCTCCTCGATTTGGAGCGGCCCGATGTATTCCACGCATATCGTTGCAGTCCGTGTTTCTTCTTCGTACGAAATCAACTCATGCAGACGGCTGTCATTATATCCCGCTTTTTCAAGGAAGTCATATTGATCCAGTGAAAAATCAAGGCCATTGCTTCCCTGGCTGAATATGCCGGCGCCCGTGTCAATCACATCAAAAAATATATAAGTCGCTTCCCCATCATGGAAGGCTGCTCTGTGCTTTATCGTCACACCCTGATCGGAAAAGGATTCCTGTAAGGCTTTCCCAAAGTATAGTTCTTCCGGCGCACTTTTAAAAAAGTTTGTTTGGCGAAGGAGCTCCATCGTCGGATCTGCACTTTGACCTTGCTCTTTCTCCGTATCTTTGCATGAGGTCAATCCGATTATTGTAAATGCTGCAAATAGAGCCATTATGCAGAGCAGCAAAAGTCTGTCTATTATTTTTTTTCTCATTTGGTCCCCCTTTTCTTCCCTCTAATCTGATCTAAGCATGTTCTCTTCCTCTGACCTAAGTATGGTCTTATTTTACCATAAATAAGCGGTTTATGGAAGATCATTCCATTCCATCCGCCCAGTGCCATGTTGGCAATTTACAGAAAAATTGGTTGGTGCCATACGCCGGTTTCGTAGCATTCATTGTTGAAATCACTTTGTTTTCATGGTAAAGTAACATAAAATTGGTTGGCATATTATTTCTAAATGGTTGGATGCAAAGCCGTCCGAAGCTGATATATTGATAGATACAAGAGGGATGATCTAACTTAATCTGAAAAAAAGCGAGGTTACCAATATGAAATTAGACGATTTTAAACTGGAAGTCTACTTTGGGAAGTATGAATTTACCGCTCCTTACCTTTTGACACAGTCCGACTGCGAATCCATGCGTGTCGGCGAGCTGCTCAGCTATGAGCCGGGGGCAGAAGAAAGGCTGATGCACAGCTGGCTGGGCTACACGGAGGTTCCCGGGAATCCGGAGCTCCGAGGTCTGGTGTCCGGTCTCTACAAAAATATCAAGGCCGACGAGATCCTGATGCATACCGGTGCACAGGAAGCCATCTTTGCTTATATGAATGTGTTGCTGGAAAAGGGCGATCATGTAATCAGCATGTTCCCCGTTTATCAATCTCTGTATGAGGTTGCTCACGCAGAGGGCTGCCAGGTGTCCCCCTGGAATCTGAAGCACACGGAGCAGGGCTGGAGCATTGATTTTAATGAGCTGGAAGCTTTGATCCGTCCGAACACGAAGCTCATAGCCGTCAATACACCAAACAATCCCACCGGATATACCTTCAGCGAGGAGGAGTTGAAACACCTGTGCAGCATTGCAGAAAAGCACGGGATCTACATTTTCGGCGATGAGGTTTACCGCGGTCTGGAGCCGGATGGAATCAAAAAACCATGGATCGCCGATCTGTATGACAAAGCCATATCTCTTGGGGTCCTCTCAAAAGCCTATGGCCTAGCGGGGCTGAGAATCGGCTGGGTCGCCACACGAGACAAGGAGATCCTCAACAAAATGACGAAATTCAAGCATTATCTCAGCATCTGCAACAGCGAGCCTTCCGAGTTCCTTTCTATCATTGCGCTAAAGCACGGAGATAAGCTATTGCAAAGAAGCATCGATATCATTCAAGGCAACCTGAAACTGGCGGATCAGTTCTTTGCAAGGTATGAGCACCTTTTCCAGAACAACCGTCCCATGTCAGGTCCCATCGCATTCCATAAAATAAAAATCGATCAGTCCATCGAGGACTTTTGCGAGGATCTGGTCCAAAAGTCTGGCGTACTTCTGCTGCCGGGGAGCATATACAGCTTCAAGGGACCGTTCTTCCGTATGGGATACGGGCGTAAATCATTTGGACAGTGCCTGAATATCTTCGAACAGTATTTGATCGACAGGAAATTGGTATGAAAACGCTATTATAATTGATAAATATAAAATCAAGGAGGGCGGAAATGAAATTTTACATCGTGGATGCGTTTACTGATACCTTGTTCGGAGGAAATCCGGCGGGTGTGGTAATTCTAGAAAAGGGACCAGATTTCCCGGATGAGGAAGTGATGCGTAAAACAGCGGCAGAACTTCGCTATTCCGAAACTGCATTCATCAAACAAACGGGGGATAAGGAGTTTCATATCCGGTACTTTACTCCTGCAGCAGAGGTGGATCTCTGCGGTCATGCTACCATCGGCTCCTTCTTTGCACTGGCGGATGCAGGCCTCGTAAAATTTGGTTCCTCCGTTGTTTGCAGCACGCTGGCTGGGCGTTTGAACATTGATCTTTCCATGGGTTCCATCTTGATGGATATGGGCGCCCCCCATGCCATCGGCAAAATCACCGAGAAGCAAGCGCTGCAGGAATTGTATGCCATAATGGGGATCAGCGAGGAAAATCAGGGAGCCCTGATCCCCGAGATGATTTCCACCGGACTGCCCGACATCATACTGCCTGTTCGAAGCGAAGAAGAACTGGCTGCCATCACACCGGATTTTCCCGCCCTGTCAAAGCTCTCGGAAAAATATGAAGTGGTGGGGGTACACGCCTTTACCGTCAATACGGAGGACGGTGCTGTTCACTGCAGAAACTTCGCTCCCCTTTATGACATTGACGAAGAAGCGGCTACGGGCACCTCCAACGGGGCGCTGACCTATTACTTATATAGAAATGGACTCCTCAGTCCCGGCGCGGAAACTCTGTTTATTCAGGGCGAGGCCATGGATCGACCTTCGAAGATCATCAGTCGGCTTACAGCCGATGGTGACAAGGTGAAGATACAGGTAGGTGGCAGCGCAACAATCCTGGCTAGCGGTGACATTAGACTATAAATGGAAGGAAGAGGACGCCAAAGGTGTTAAAAGAGGGACAAAAGCTCGCCATAGACTGGCTGCCCGATAAAAACAGCAAAGAGCCCGTTTACAAGCAAATCGTGAATTATATCAACAGGAAAATATCATCCGGAGACTGGACAATCGGCAGCAAGCTGCCGTCCCAGCGTTTTCTGGCGGAGTGTTTTAGCGTGAACAGAAGTACCGTTGTCAGAGCTCTGGAGGAATTATGCTCCTACGGAATCCTTGAGGGCACTACGGGCAAGGGTACAATGGTCACCAGCAATACCTGGTCCGTGCTCATGTCTAACGCTCCGCCTGATTGGGGAGATTATCTGAGAGCCGGTACCTTTCAGGAAAATGTACCGACGGTCCAGATGATCAACAAACTGGAATTTGAAAAGGATATTGTTCGTTTAGGTACGGGGGAATTGTCTCCGGATCTATTTCCTGCGGAAATGATGCGCGAAGTACTTCAAAAGCTACCCGATCGCTTCCCTTCTCTCAATTATCTGGGTCCGTTAGGCTTGCCGGAACTGCGCCGGGCATTATCCCTGCGGCTGAAAAAGCAAGGCATTGATGCCGATCCCTCCTGCATCCTGATCACCTCCGGCTCCCTCCAAGCCTTGCAGCTGATTTCTGTCTGCATGCTAAAGCCGGGATCCGTAGTTTATACAGAATCCCCTTCCTATCTGAAATCTCTTCAGGTATTTCCTTCAGCAGGAATGAAGCTGACCGGGATCCCAATGGATCGGGATGGGATCCAATACTGGGATATCGGCAATCAAACAGAAAATAGCAGGAATGAAGCGGCGGTCGATATGGAAGATGCCCTGCTGTATACGATTCCAACCTTTCACAATCCAACCGGTACTTTGATGTCTGAAACAAGACGGAAGGAGCTTTTTCGGTTCTGCAGCAATCACCGCCTTCCAATCATTGAGGACGACGCATATGGAGAGCTGTGGCTGGAGGAAGAGCCTCCGAAGCCCCTTAAGACTATGGATCACCATGGCATGATCCTCTATCTGGGCACCATCTCCAAAACCCTGGCCCCGGGTTTACGTATCGGCTGGCTGGTGGGTCCCGAATCTGTTGTAGAGCGGTTGGGGGATGTAAAGATGCAGATTGATTACGGAGCAAGCTCCCTCTCCCAATGGGCTCTGGCAGAGTTGTTTTCCAGCGGGCTGTATGACAAATATCTGATTGATCTTCGCCATAAATTGAAGCTTCGCAGGGATTTTGCCTTATCACTGCTGGAAAAGCACTTTCGTGGCCTCGCCCAGTGGGATGTGCCGAAAGGCAGCTTCTATATCTGGTTGAAGCTTTTGGTGGATATCCCCACCGATCAATTGTTCCAGCGTATGCTGAAAGAGCAGATCCTCATCAATCCCGGCAATATTTATGATTTTCAAAAAAACAAATCGATCCGTCTTTCCTACTCCTATGCAGAGGAAGTGTCGCTGGAAAATGGGATCGAAAAGATGGCAGATGTTATTCGAAAAATGCGTTAACAGTTCCGTTCGAGGCATTGATGGGTCAATAGTCCTCCAGCTTCGCTCCACACTTCGGACAGTAGTTCACTTCTAATTTCACGCTTCTGAGCGTGACCTTCTGCTTCGGCCGGTAAGCACATAGGATCGAGCCGATTGATTTTTCATCAAATCCGACAAAGACCTGATCCGGTCTTGTAAATTGATCCTCAATGCAGTTGCATTTGAATTTCTTCATTTCATCGCCTCCCTTACGTTTCAAGGATATTATGCAGTTTTTTTTTATAATTATTCTCCAATTTTGCCTAAAATTTCAGCGAGATTGTCATTTGTCATGAGCAGAATACGCCTACTATTATTGTTTTCTATATAGTAGACTTGGAAATATAAAATGAAAAAAGGAGGAATCATAATGAGCGACCTCAATAAGAGTACTACTTTAAAACGAACACTATCCCTACCGCTGCTGATCATGTTCGGACTGGCTTACCTGGCTCCTACGGTAGTGTTTAACTACTACGGGATTTTTACCGAATTGACCGGCGGTATGTACACCCTGGCATTTGCCATTACCGGAGTCGTCATGCTCCTTACTGCATTCAGCTACGTCCAGATGGTAAAAGCATATCCCGTTGCCGGATCGGCGTATACCTATGTCAACAAATCGGTTCAGCCCCATGTAGGCTTTTTAACCGGCTGGGTCATGCTGCTGGACTACTTGCTTCTTCCAATGATCTGCTATTTATTATTAGGTATTTATATCAATGAGTTCTTTCCGATCCTTCCAATCTGGGCGATTGTAGTTGTAGTTGCAACGCTAAGTGCATTGATCAACATCATCGGAATGAAAACTGCCAGTATCATCGACACCGTCATCATCGCAGCGCAGCTTGCTTTCACTCTGCTGCTTATTATCGTCATCGCCAAGTACGTAGTTGGCGGAGGAGGCGCGGCAGATTTAACCGTCGGCAAAGCCATCTATAATCCGGAAACCTTCGATCTGGGCAATATCCTCACCGCTTCCGCCGTTCTTTGCGTTTCCTTTGTCGGCTTTGATGCGGTATCAACCATGGCGGAGGAAGCCAAGGAGCCCGAAAAAGTAATGGGAAAAGCCATTATGGGCGTCACCATCGGTGCCGGAATTCTCTTCCTCATCACCTCCTATTTCACACAGATCGCGTGGCCTATGGCTTATGCGGAGCTGGAAGACGTTGACTCGGGCATCTTCGAGCTGTTTCCGCAAATGGGAGAAGACTGGCTGGGGAATGTATTCTTCATTACCGATAACTTTGCAAGCTTTATTTGCGCCATGGCAGGTATGGCTGCGGTTTCTCGTATCCTGCTCGGTATGGGCCGTGATAACATTCTGCCGAAAAAATTCTTTGGCAGGATTTCGCCGAAATTTCAAACGCCGGTCAACAATATCCTGCTGACTACTGCAATCGCCATGACGGCGCTGTTCTACCAGGATAATCTGTTCGGTGCCGCTTCCCTGATCTCCTTTGGGGCGGTAATCGGCTTCTTTATGGTAAATCTCTCGGTTATCTTTCACTATTACATAAAATTAAAGCTGCGGGGTGGTAAGAATACGCTAAAGTATCTAATCCTTCCCGGCCTCGGCATGATCACTCTGATCGTCGTATTCATCAATATTGAAAACAGTGCCAAAATCTTGGGCTCCATCTGGCTTGCAATCGGCGTCGTTTATCTGGCCATCAAGACAAAAGGCTTTCAGGAGCTACCGCCGGAAATGAAGCTGGAAGAACCGGTTTAAGGAGAGGAATGATGACAACCTTATCGAATCATTATGTTCTCTTGAATGTCAGTATTGTAGACGGGTACGGCGGCTGGCCCGCATATGACATGTTTGTTCATGTGCTGAATCATCAAATCGTTAAAGTTGGGACAATGAAGCAATATAAAAAAGAAAAGGACGTTCAGGAACTTTCCCTTGATGGTCATTACATCATGCCCGGCCTCATCGATGCCCACGTACATTTGGCAGGAGGCCGTGCGGATTATGAATGGCAGGAGCTTGAGGTTTTTATGGAGCCAAAGCTGCTTCGCGGGATGCGTTCCGTCTACGAGTCCCAAAAGCTGCTGAAGCGAGGCTTTACTTCCGTAAGAGACATCTCCTGGAACGGTTTATACTTGAAGCGAATTTTTTCCGATGGCATCCTTCCCGGTCCAAGAATCATCGCCTGCGGTCCGGGGCTCTCTAGAACCGGAGGCCACGGCGATGCCTATCAGTACACTGAAAATTTTAATCAACAGGAACTTTTCTGGAGCGTCCTGGCCGACGGTCCCGAAGAGATACGGAAAGCTGTTAGGAGAATTCTCAGAGAAGGTGCAGATCAGATAAAAATCTGGGCCAGCGGCGGTGACAATTGGCCCCATGATCGGAATTCCGATACCCATTACTCTCTGGAAGAAGTTAAAATGTGCGTGCAGGAGGCCCATATGATACAGGGCACCCTCTGCTGCGCACATGTGGAAAATACTGAGTCTCTCAGGATCTGCATCGATGCCGGGGTGGATACCATTGAGCATGGAGAATGCCTTGACGAGGAATGTGCCGAGGCAATGGTCCGGAAAAATATGATTTTAGTTCCAACACTGGCCATCCTGTTAAGCTGGTTCACTGAGTTTTGCCCGGCAGCGGAAGCTTCCTCTGATCGGCCAAAGAAAATCCGCCCCGATGCTTTCTTTCACAGGGAGTTTGACAGTAAGCCTGATGTGGACTATGGCAAGGGATTTATAAAAAAGGTTCAGGATAGTTTTACACTGGCAAGGGAAAAAGGCGTTAAGATTGCACTGGGTTCGGATACGATCTATGAGCCCCTTACCGAATATGGGGAATACAGCGCACTTGAATTTAAATACCTTGTCAGCTCCGGGCTCACCGTGCCGGAAGCCATCAAAGCCGCGACACTAACCTCATCAGAAGCCCTGGGCATGTCCCACAGGATTGGCACGGTTGAAGCAGGTAAAAATGCGGATCTGCTTGTTGTAAAGATGGATCCCACCCGGGACGCCGATGTACTTTACAATGCCGAGAATCTACGCATGGTCATCCTCAACGGACGATTGGCTGTGGAAGATGGCCGGCTAGCCTATTAAAGAAATGGATTAGAGCAGCATCCTTCACATGGATGCTGCCATAAAGAAAGGAAGCCCTGCTATGAATATGGTTTTGACAAATGCGAAAATCTATACCTGCAATGCTGCAGAGCCATGGGCGGAAACCGTCGTGATCAGGGATGGTGCGATCGCTTATGCAGGCAGCAATGACAAGACAAAATGGGAAGCGGTCGCAGGTGATGCTGAGGTCTTCAACATGAAAGAAAAGATGGTCATTCCTGGCATCATAGACAGCCATACCCACCCAGGTATGGTCTCTCAAAGCTCCTGGCATATCAAGTTGCCATGGACGGAGGATGTCAATGAGTTGCTGGCCTTTGTAAAGGAATATGCACAAAACCATCCCGTATCAGAAGCACCCTTCCTCTATTTTGAGTACTATCCCACCAGTATGTTTGGTGACAAGGGTCCCACAAAGGAGCTCCTTGACACGGCGATATCCGATAGGCCCTGCCTGTGTCAGGATTTCGGAGATCATCTCCACTGGGTAAACAGCAAGATGTTGGAAATGATGGAGGTAACTAAGGACACCCCCGATCCTGTCCCCGGCCTTGAAATGTTTGTACGAGATGTAAACGGTGAACCGACCGGATGGCTGAAGGAATATGTCCATATGCGCTTTGCTGAGACACTCTACAAAAATATAGGCTGGGTGCCTCCCATGGACTTGACCCCGGAGCTGATGGGAAATTTCTTCTGTTTCCTCACCGAGCACGGAATTACTGCAATAGGGGAAGGAATTCTGGAAGGAGAGGCGCAGCTGTCTTCCATGGCCGAGCTGGATCGAAGGGGAAAACTCAATGTTTACTATGACGGCATTGTCCGCTTCTGGAGCTATGAAGACCTTCCCGAGAAAATTGCTGAGCTACGCGCCTATCAGAAGAAATATACGAGCAAGCATATCAAAATCAATACCTTGAAGCTGTTTCTGGACGGCACCAACGAAAGCGGCAACAGCGCTCTTCTGTCTCCACATCTCAACGACCCCAGCAGGTCAAACTTTGGGGAGATTAAGATGGAAACGGAAGAGCTGAAAAACTGTTTCCTGCTCTGTAATCAAGAAGGTTTGGATATCCAAATCCATATGGTGGGAGACCGGGCTTTCCGTGTGGGTTGTGATGCGGTGGAGGCTGCACAGAAAGAAGCAGCACAGCGCGGTGAGAAGTGGATCATCCAGGCGATTTTCGCCCATTGTGAATTGGTCGATCCCGCCGACATGCACCGTCCTGCTCAATTGGGGATCACCATCAACTGGTCCTGCCACTGGTCCGGCGGTTACTTCGGAGAAGAGGCCCAGACTTTTATCGGCAAAGAAAAGTGGAATCGGATGTATCAGTTTAATCCCATCATCGATAGTGGTGCTCTGGTTGCCTTCTCCAGCGATGTGGTCACCTATTACGAGCTACATCGAGCAGACCCATTTTTCAGCATGCAGGTTGCCCATACCCGTGTCGATCCGGAATTCCCTCTCGACCCTACAGTCTACCCCGGAAGCCTACGTCCAGAGGAATCTGCCCGTCTGTCCAGAGAAACCCTTATGAAAGGCTACACCATCAGCGGCGCACGTCAGCTTCGCTGGGAGGATAAAATGGGCTCCATTGAGGTTGGTAAGCTTGCTAATCTAAATGTCATCAGCAACGATTTTTTCAATATCGATCCCACTAAAATTTCTGAGATCAAATTTGATGCCGTAATTTTTGATGGCGAAGTGATTTACGGCGAGCTGTAGCGGCACCATACATTTCTGAAGATCGCTCTGATTGAATCTTTGTAAGGAATCATATATAGTATAGGAAAGAAAACAGAAAAGGCGGAGCATTGGTCATGTATACGGAAACGATTCCTTTTGTTCAGGATATGCCAATCACCTACGACGCGTATAAAGTAAGTCATTACCATCTGCATTGCCATGTAGGTGTGGTTGAAGTGCTCATCCTGCTCAGCGGCAGCGCCCATGTCAAGGTCAGCTTCGAGGAGTTCGATATGAAGGAAGGTGATTATATCGTCATCAATGCGGAGGACTCCCATTCCATTTATGCCAGCGACTCGAAATGCGAAGCGGCCAGCCTTTACTTTGATATGAAAAGCTATCAAGAACCGATTCCCTATCTGGACTATGTTCTTTTTTCCTGCGAGTCCTTTGATCTGGTGAAATACAAAAATGAAACCCAGACTCTTCGCAGAATGATTGCAAACCTGTTGCTGCATCTTGCCAAAAATCAGCAAAGTCTTCATAATCAGGCCTACTGCGAGAATATGAAACAGACGGCAGAGGAACTGCTCTGGATCTTTGTCAACGAATATGATATGAAAAACTATTACAGCAGGAACTGGAACGCGGGTTATCACAAAACAGAAAAATACTATAAGATTATGCGTTATATTTGCGAACACTATGAAATGAAAAACCTGATGGATTACATATCGAAAAATGAATTTTACTCCAAGTCGTATATTACCCATCTCTTTAAACAGGTAGGCGCCAGCAGTTTTCAGGATGTCCTGACTTATATCAGACTATACCGGTCGGAAAGACTTTTACTGGACAGCGAACTTTCCATCGTTGAGATTGCAGACCGATGCGGGTTTTCCGATATCAAATATTATACGAGCAACTTTAAAAAATGGTTCCTCCATACCCCTTCCGAATACCGAAAGATCTATCAGCCTGAAATCGCAAAAATCAGTCTTTTTCAGCGGCTGCGGGTGGAAGATGTCATTGACAAGATGGAAAATTTGATTAAGAGCAACACCGATGATACCCCATACAAGGCTGCTATCAATCCATTGAGCGTCAAAACAAAAGGCACCTGGATCCCTGAACAGCCCGCATATGGGGTGAGTCTGGGAAACACACCCACCAGTCCCTCGAAAGGGCTTGAAGTTCATCAGATCTGCATCCGCATTGATGAGAAAACCAATCTACAAAATCTCGCTTCCAATTTCTCCGACTTTCAGAAACAAGGCTTTCTTCCTACATTAATCCTTTACTACAAGGATACCTCTCTAGATTTGTGGAATGACCTGCTTCTATCCTGCTCTGCCATCTTCGCCAATGAGATATTTCTGACATCGGACATTGAAATCATCATTGCCTACAGTGATCTCAGCGATAAACCAAACGTCAGCAGTCTGCTGCAAAACAGCGAAAAATATCATAGGATCAAATTAAAACCAATGCTGATGATATGAACAGATAACCAAATAGCGACACTTGTGTCGCTATTTTTATTTCTTCGTTATTTTATCATACCCTTTAAATTTTGGCAGTATTACATTTTGCGACATATATGTCGCTTAAAGAATTATTCTGCTTACTTTTTTCTTACGAGAAAGAAAATCCCCAGGCCGATCAGGATGGCGGCAAGGAAAATATCCTTTGGAATCCATGGGATCAGGTCTTTCGCCAGCACGAATGCACCAAAAAGGACCAGGATTGCGCCAAGCACAACAGAGGTGCTTCGGCTGCTGTTTTTCCTCTCCGATCTGGTGCCGGGATCTTCCGGTCTGGTATAGTTGTCTTCAATCGAGCTGTATGCCGGATTGGCAGGCATAATGATCGCCGCGATGATATATGCGATCAGCCCCGCTCCCCCCACCAGGGTAAACACGACCCATGCAAGACGAACGACCACAGTGTCGACGGCGAAATATTCCGCCATACCGCCGCAAACGCCGGCCAGAACTTTATCGTTTGATGATTTGTACAGTTTCTTTTCCATTTCTCTAATCCCCTTTAATTGCAAAATCAGTTGGTATATTTACTTACTACAGTTTATATTATACAGCAATAATTATTCCTGACAATACCGATTCTCATGGGTTTTGTCTTTTCTCAGTTTCCGTATCACACGATCAACCCTTATGAAGGGGTATATTACAAATGGAAAGATCCGTTTCATTATTTTGTTTTCCGGTTCGGGCAGCACTCTCGCTCTTTTTTTAGCATCTTGAATAAACAATTCCTGGATATTAATTCGGTTCAGATTCTCCGGTCTTCTTTGATAGGTTCCATCCTTCTGCAGGGCTCTGGCTTTTTCCGTATCATAAAACATGCTATCGAATAGCTCATTGATTTTATCTTTCATTGCTTCAGAGTAAATCGGGCAGACCACCTCAACTCGCCTTTGCATATTTCGCGTCATGATATCTGCCGAAGAAATATACAGCTTCTGTTCTACCCCGATGCCAAATCGAAATATTCTGGAATGCTCCAGAAAGCGTCCAACAATACTTATTATATTAATGTTTTCGGTTGCGCCTTCAATACCGGGCAGAATGCAGCATATCCCTCTTACGAGCAGATCGATCTTCACTCCGGCGCATGATGCCTCCTTCAATTTTTCAATAATCTCAAAATCCGTTATAGAATTGACTTTGAACGCAATCCTACCTTCTTCTTTCTTCGCGGTTTCTTCTTCAATCAGTTCTATGATCCGATTTTTCATACTGTTTGGAGCAACCAACAAGTGCTTATACTCTCCGGATAGATTGGATATTGTCATGTTTTTGAAGAAATTTGCCGCATCCCTGCCGATCTCCTGATTTGCAGTCATGAGAGAGAAATCCGTGTAAAGCTCAGTGGTTTTCTCATTGTAATTTCCGGTGCCAACCTGTGTTATATACATATAGTCGCCAAAGACTTTTCTTGTGATCAGGCATACCTTTGAGTGTACCTTATACTCTCCAATGCCATAAATCAGCCTGCAGCCGGCTTCTTCCAGCCGTACGGACCAGTCGATGTTGTTCTGTTCATCAAACCGTGCCCTCAATTCGATTAGAACCACAACCTCTTTTCCATTTTCAGCAGCAGCACAAAGGTACTCCACCAACTTCGCCCTCTGGGCCAAGCGATATATGGTTATCTTGATTGATACAACGCTGCTGTCTTCTGCAGACTCCTTGATCATCCGGAGGAATGGTTCCATGCTTTCATACGGATAGGATAATACGATATCTTTTCTGCATACCTGGGCGATCACGCTTTCATGTGCAGAAATTTCAGGGGAAGGCTGAGGCTGAAATGGTTTATAGTAATAGTTCCTCTTCTGCTTCTCGTCAATAATTCCGGCAATCAGCGAATCAAAATTCATCGATATCGGTGTCCTGCTGATTAATATCTGCTCTTGTTCAACGTTCAGTTTGCTGCATAAGGCATCCTTCAGCCACCCACTGATTTTTTTCTCAAACTCAACACGTACAATTTCAAGACTCTTTCTTTTCTTCAGAAGCTTTTTCATGACACTCCTAAAATCCTCGATCAAATCGATATCTTGATCTTCCATGCTGATGTCTGCATTACGGGTCACATAAAAAATATTTTTATCCTTTATCGCGTACATATTAAAAACAAAATCTGAATACTCACTGATGATTTTGACCGAAGGAACGAAACGGATCTCTTCGCCGGGGAAAAATATCAGCTCCGGTACAGTACTCGGAACAGGAATCAACCCTAAATAAGCCTTATTTTTGTTCTCTAAATGCAGGGCAATATAAGGTTTCTTATTTGGAATAAACGGGAAGGGATGATGGTTGTCCACAATTTGAGGAGACAGAACAGGCAGAATATAGCGTGAAAAATACTCCTTCAGGTATTCATTCTCCATCTCGGTTATATCACTCAAGGCCAAATGATGAATGCCTTGCTCTTTCATTAGCCGTCTGATTTCGGTATAAGTCATATCACGCTGTAGATATAAAGTCCGTACTGCTTTGTAGATGACCTTCAGCTGTTCCTTCACAGTCATCCCGGATTTATTATCTATGACTGCGGCTCCGTTCTCTGCATACAGATCAAAAATGCTCCCGACCCGAATCATAAAAAATTCATCCAGATTATTAGAAAAGATAGATACAAATTTAAGTCGCTCAAAAAGAGGGACCTCCGGGTCCTGTGCTTCCTGCAAAACCCGTTCATTGAACCTCAGCCATGACAGCTCTCTGTTTTGCATATAGGAGTTATTCACCGGATCATCCCTCTTCTCCATTTTCCCACCCGATCACCGTCTTGATTAAGTAGCCTTCTCTGACACCGTATTCACTGACGATTATATTCTCACAATTGAAACGTTTTGCGATGGTCCTTAATAGAATCATGCCCGGTATAATAGTATGAATCCGGTCCGGTACGACGCGTAGGATCCGTTCGACGCCGTCCTCATCGTCATAAAAAGACCTCAACAGCGTTTTGATCTGCTCCGGCTTCAGACTCCGGTTGGACAGCGGGAGATCATAATAATCGTTGCTGAGCTTGCATGCCGCTCTATTTGTTCCCCCTACACCGCATAATATTGCCGTAGGAGTTTCTCCCTCCTCGATGACCGCCAACTGCGCTCTGACATATTTTTTTATTATTTTATATTCACCCTTCGTAGGAATCAGCCCGGACACAAAATTTGCATAAAGGCTCAAAGATCCCATAGGAATAGAATAAGTCCTGCATATTTTTTTATCCTTATAAAAAACGAACTCTGTGCTTCCGCCTCCGATATCGATTAGAAGGCCGGAGTCAATCTCCACGTTATAAGCCGCTCCGATAAATCCGCAGACGCCTTCCTCCTCTCCCGATATGACATTCACATCAAACCCGGTTCTTTCCTTGATTGCATCGACTGCCTGCTGCCGGTTCTGAATATTTCGAAAGGATGCGGTAGCAATTACGTAAACATTTTGAATTCGAACGTTTTCAATTACTTTTTTAAATCCCAATAAAACCGAGATGGCTTTATTGATCCCACGTTCTGTCATGCAGCCTTTTTCATCTACATAGCTGATTAATGCAGCCGTATTTTTGCGATGAAACATGGGCTTAATTTCATTGTCGTGTATGGAATAGACGGAAAGTCTCATTGTGTTGGATCCAATATCGATTACTGCATACATTTTTTTATCTCCTCAAATCTTCATTACTTCGGCGGTACCATTCTCTTTCTTTTATATTATCTAAAAAATGTAAATTCTGTATTAAGCCTATGTTAAATATTGGGAGGAAGCGATAATCCCGCTGTAGACGCAGCTTGCTTGTTATTTTTTTGGTAATTTTTTGTAGATGACCCTAAAGTTTTCACTGATACAGACGATATAGTGTATGGCTAACTCTAGATCCTGCGATATTGAAAATCAAAAAAGATGTGTGTAGCGAAAAATAACTGAAGTAAATAGGTTTTGTGCAATCAGGTATCCTGTAATTGCCTTAGCCTTATTCCGTTTCACAGGTCAGCAAGTATGCGGCAGCATGATTGTTTTGATGAAAATATCAGAAAGGAGAGATGGCTATGAATGCAATAATATCGAGTGTTGTGAGAACGCAGTCTTCCAATTCTGCATCGGCAAGTAAGCTGGAGAGCGAAACAGTAAAGTCTGCCGAAGAAGTAACCGGAGGCCAAAACACTGCAATTGAAACGAGTGTATCCTCAAAGTATGACACCCTTGATCTGAGCCGTGATTATCTGGAATACAAAACCCAGAGTGAGAACAGCTCCTTGCAGGACGAAACGAGCCAATTAAATGCAACCATCGTCCAGCTTCCGGTGAACACCCGCAGTGAAGAGATCGTTAACAGTACTCAGTTGTATGCTTACACCGAAATAGAATTGATCGACATGGTGAATCATGCGACGATCAGTCGGGAAGCATATATGGCCGAAATTGCCAGTAGAAATCCAAGCAATGCAGTAATCTAAATAGAAATCCCTGATGAAACGAAATAAATCGAATACTCCGCTGACAATCCTGTCAGCGGAGTATTTTTTTGTCATTCCTGATAGGGCTGAAATCAGGCCTATTCTTGTATCTTTGCGATATGTTTTGCCAGTTCTTTTTTATGTTCAAAGTTCCCCAGCCGATTGATCATAACCCGTTGTGCTTGAGGAGATCCAGCTCCGTGCATGGATTCGGTACGGTAACCGACAGCCCCGGTACCAAGGGTGAGGTTTTCGATCAGGCGCATGATACGCATCCTGTGTTCCGTCGGAACCGAGTCAACACCTTTGAGGTATTTTTCAATGTAATGGCCGACCGCCTCACTTCTAAAGTCCTTTTCCGAGGGCTGGGTCACCATGAGCCCTCCCGCAATATCTTCCGCAAGGCGGCACATTTCATAAGGGAATCTCGTCACATTCTGCTTACATACATTGGCCAGAAGCAAATCGATGAGATAAGCCCCGGAAGGTGTTGGCGCACCTTCATAGGAGCAAGCCAAAGCGGCGGAATAGATTGTCTCATTTAAATGCGTCATCTCAATCAGCTTATCCTTGATATGGGAAGCCCCTGCCACCCCATTATACTCTGCAGCCAATGCAGCCGCGCCGATGAGCACATCACCCACGCCGGATTTGCACGCATAGCTCGGTCTGTGATGTCCGGCGAACCGTTCCACCAGCGTCCCGACAAATTCCGTTTCTCCGTTGAGGAACACCCTCTCGTTTGGTACAAAGACGTGGTCAAAGATAATTAGCGCCTCGTGCCCGCCGAATTCGCTGTTGCCCACATCGATTTGCGTTCCCTCCATTTTTCTGGTATCGCAGGACTGGCGGCCATAGATGATGGTGATTCCCGGCGCATCGGAAGGAACCGCGAAGGAAAGCGCATAATCCTTATCCTCCTGCTTCATGGCGATGGTGGGCATACATAGGACTTCATGGGAATTTACGATCCCTGTTTGGTGTGCCTTGCAGCCATTGACTACAATGCCGTCAGGTCTTCTCTCCACAACTCTCAGGTACAGATCCGGGTCCTTCTGATTCCTCGGAGAAAGTCCGCGGTCACCCTTGACATCCGTCATTGCACCATCGACAACAAGATCCTCTGCCTGCACATACGTCAAGAACCGAATGAACCGTTCCTGATAGTCGGTGCCATATTTTTTATCGATTTCGTAGGCCGTGCTGTAGACCGCATTGAAAGAATCCTGCCCAACACATCGCTGAAAACAGCAGGCCATTGTCTGACCCAGCATCCTTTGCCGCTTCACCTTTTTTACAAGATCCTCGTTGCTTTGGAACACATGGTTGAATAAATTTATTTTCTCTCCCGTAATGTGGGATTTTACCGTCATCAAATCCTCATACATTGGGTCCAGTGCCAGATCATAGGTCATTGCCACCGCATTCATTGAAGGAATGATGATGGGATGATCCACCGGGGATTCCACTTTTTCACCAAACATGTATACGTTTAAATTCAACTTTCGCAGGCTTTCAATATATTCTTTTCCTGTTTTCATTGATTGCTCCTTTCAGATATCCCAATAACTGTTTATGATTATAAAATACCCATCTGGTAAAGGTTTACACAAAGAAGAGTTCCCAAGTATAAGTGAATCTCACCGGAGCCAAATTATTTTCTGATTATAAAGCTCATGTGTCTTCCGCCACCCTTATCCCTACGATGGGAGAAGCAATCTGGGCTGGTGTAGGTGCAGGTACGGTCAACAGATATTTGGTTTGTCGGAATGCCCTGCAGCTCGCACTGCCTCTTCACCACCAGCTGATTGTCAATATGATACTTTCCGGTTCCTACGTTGTAGTATATGAATTCCTCCGCATAGCCGAGAGCCTTGAACCGATTGCAAACATCCTCATCGACTTCGAATTTATCCTGACTAATGGCCGGGCCTATGGAAATGTGTATATCACGCGGATTGCAGTGCTCTATTTGATCTAGATGCTGCAGCACCTTCCGCGTAATTTCCTTCACCGTGCCTCCCCAGCCGGAATGGATCACGCCGACGAGCCCATCCACTTCACTATATAGGATCAGCGGGACACAGTCCGCGGTAAAACAGCACAATAGCAGCCCCGGCGCGAAGGTATACAATGCGTCCGTATCCGGAATCGCCGCCTCCATCGTATCCGATCCCCGACCTTTGTCTGCACGGGTCACCTTGTGGAAATTAGCGCTATGGGTTTGATAAGCACAGACGAAATCCTCCAACCCGCAGTTTAAGAAAGCCGCCAATTTCTTGCGGTTTTCTATGATATTTTCCGTATTTTCGCAGGCATGGAGCGCCATGTTGTTGGATTCTGGTTCGGCGTGGTCTTTTAGGGTTATGCCTGCGAGGAGGATGTTAGCGTTTAAATGTACTATCGTATTCATAGCTATTCCTAATCAATACCTTCAGAAGTCTTCTACATGAAAAAAAGTAAACTAGTCGAGCTTTGAGCTTAATTATTCTGTTATTATAATTTCAGAAATCAATTTTTCTAGTCGTTCATTTACTAATTGTTTTTTCAATTCACAATCCTATATGGTAATAACTTCCCATCTCAAACTATCAAGTGCTTTTAATATTGATTTTATCACGCAGTATATTTGAAAGTAATTTTTCCACCAATATTCAGTATAAGATGAAGGCCGCACAAATTTTGGGCAATTTTCTTGAGCATGCAAAAGCATCCATTTACAAAAATAATTGTTTTATATTTCGGCATGACAATATCAGGGCCCCCTGGTAACGATTTAGCATTTTTAGATCTAAATCCTTTCCGAAAAAATATTTTCGAACAGCTTCTTCACGTTTGGTATTTTTCTAAGTATTTGAGACATATTATAACTACGCACTTTTTTCGAATGATTATCCATCGTTATCATCCTTAAATATCTATTTATTAATCATTAGCAAGCGCGATATTTCCTCTGCTATTGCTTTCGCTAACATAGGCGGTACCGCATTCCCAACTTGTTGATATTGAGAATCTTTTGTTCCTAAAAATACAAAGCTATCAGGAAAAGATTGTAACCTAGCCGCTTCTCTGATACTAACGGCCCTGTTGTGTTCCGGATGTATCCACATGGATTTACGGACATTGACCACGGTTCCAGAAGGTTCATTATAATTAAGGCGGAGATAAATAGTGTTCTGAGTCCTTTCGATATTAGTATATGTACTTTCTTTCATTAATTTATCCAGATTATGAAAGTTTTGTCCCTGTTTCAACTTAGCAAATCTTTCAAGTGCGGTTTTTCTTGTATGGGTAATGGTATGATTATATAGCTTTCCGGAATCTCTTAGTTTCTTTCCTAAGGTACTTATTTCTTCAGAAACATCCTCTAACTTTATTCCTTCATCGCAATCAATCTCATACTTGGGAGGTAAATTTGAAATATCAGAAATCGCGTCCCACACCGTTGCATATTGACTAGGTTCAACAGAACCTTTTGGCAAGTTTACTTTTTCACTGATTGTTTTTTTAACACCAATTATAACAAATCTTAACCTCTTTTGCGCAACACCAAAATCAGCTGCGTTTAAAATACCGCTGTCAAGGACATACCCATTACTTTTAGATCCAAGTATGTATTTTATATAATCATATACAGAGAAAGATTTAATACTTGCTACTATATCCTTTTCAAATTGATACTCTTCTACAACAAGATGGTTATCAAATATTTCTTTGGATTTACCAAGCATTCGCTGTACCATAATTGGCTGTTCAAGCTCTTTAACAAGTTCTTCCGCTTCTATATTGTTACTAAAATATTTAAGTATTGCATTTGCAGCTTTCACATTAATATCTTTAATATAGTGATTTTTATCATTTGTAATAATAATTTGATTTGCTAAGCATATTAACTTTGCTCTGTACCTATCCAAGGATTTAAGCAACTTTATTTTATTCTTTTTATTTTTATAGATAATATTAATCATCAGATAAGCTTTCTCATCCCACAAAAAACTATCTATGAGTTTATAATCCTTAATTATCTCTGATACATGGTCAAATTTATATTTTTCTTCAAGCAGTACTATCTCCGAGATAGTTGTTGGAATTTTATAATTAGCTACAATCTGCTTATCGTTGCTATCCATATAAAAACGATGAGTGTCTGATTTTAGCATACTAACGTTTTCTAATACAAATACTTCGGGCTGAAGCTCAATTATTGCTTTGATATATTGCTTAACAAGATCATTATTCTTATTAACAGCATGATTTTTCTGCCGGTTTGCATTCGAGAATCCCTGACATGGAGGTCCACCAATTACAACATCGATATTACCGAATTTCTTTATAATATCACTGTAATTTGCTCTGTTCACATCATTATACATCTCTACATCCGGGTGATTGCGAATATATGTTGCTTGGGCATTTGGATTGTTTTCAAAAGCAACTTTTATATCAAATCTATTTGTCTGGTAAAATCCCAAACTAAGGCCACCCGCACCAGCGAATAAATCTATTATTGAAAATTTATTGTTTTTAGTTTCTTTCATCTATTTTAAACCCTTCTGATTCAGATCTATCTAATAATTCAAGTAATTTTATGCTCTGATATGCATTCGGCATCTTTTCTGGTATTTGCATCGCGTATTTCAAGGCAATTTCTGATTCTGGCGATATTAATTTTTTAAGCAGAGCAAATTCATTTACACGCCTCCAAAATTCAGATCCATATTCAAGAACTTTTTTCTGATATTCAACATCTGAAATAATTCGTTGATCTTTTTTTGCATCGCGCTCTGCAATTTTTTCTTCATTTTTATCAATTAAAATTTTTTTAAAGTTATTATTTAATAAAAATACGCTGTCATGAACACGTTTCCAGCAATTGTCTCTCTTACACCATTGAGTGACATTAATTGTTTCTCTTTTGGGATCTGTGATGATATCAAATATTAATTTTGTTATTCTAACAAGTTCATTTGTTAAGATATCAGGCACTTCTTGACGATTCCATATTAATTGTAAATCAAGATCATATCCCGGGTATTGATTACGAATGGTTCTGTGCAAGAAAGCCAGTGAGTATGTAACAATGTTTGCTCTATAACCTTGTTCAAACCATGATTGATGAGACACAACATACTCAGTATGTTTAAAAAGAATCATTAGAGCAATAGATTCTTTATAATAAAGCTCATTGAACTTTCCATCACCTTGCGACCAAGCTTCATCTATGATATCTGCAAAGCGTAAAAAATTAGTTTGAGCACCCTTACTTACAACATGGGGCAACCCACTCCACGTATTTCTCACCTTAGCTAAATCCGTTTTTGTTATTAATTGCTTTTTGGGATGCTGGATAACAAATTTAGCCTTCGCAGATTTGCTCATTCTCATTTGTGCTTGCAAATA
The DNA here is from genome assembly GCA_927441425.1 of uncultured Bacillota bacterium. Classification (GTDB taxonomy): domain Bacteria; phylum Bacillota; class Clostridia; order Peptostreptococcales; family Anaerovoracaceae; genus Anoxybacterium. The sequence goes on from CAKMKG010000004.1 coordinate 111,000, forward strand.
CTGTCCCCGCGCCCTTTCATAGAACCATCTTGTTCCATATTGCACACCGCCTATTGTGGGTGCAAGTAATCTTCTTGATATTTGTTCCATTCTGATATGAAAAGGATGCGTTGAAAAGAAATCGGCATCGCTGACTTTATTTTGACTATTTGACGAACGTGATATGTTTCTAATCAACTCACTGGTTTTATCAGAATTTGAATCAATTTCAGTTAATTTCATTTGCACAAATATTTTACTTAAATCAGCCTTGTCTTTGTGTCGTGCATTTGATAATGAAGCAGTAGTTTGGCCACCATTAATTATCTGAAAATCTTTTGCATAGGTGATGTATTTGCCTTTTGACGTAGTTTCAATTTTCAAATCCATAGCAGTTGCTGAGACACCATTATTATATGCAAAGAATTTCTCAGGGATTTTTAAAATAGTTTCTCTTATTTTTTTATTTACAGCGACTTTAGTTGATAGAAATGACCGAACATTGCCTTCAAGCAGTTGACTTCCATAATAATCATATATATCTGCTAGTGCTTTCCCTGGCATGATACATAACAAGCTACGATAATCATCATTAAATATATCCGAGGCTTCTAAGCATGGAATTCCCAGATCAGAGTATGCTTTAAAATCTATTTCGATATTCTGGCGGCCGATTTCAGAGCAACATACACTAAATAATTTTTCTATGCCCCAGATTTGGCATTCAACCGGTACTTCATTTATGTCTTTTGCCTCAATTACATTAATACGTTCACTCATAAACCCATCTGTCAATAAAAATATCCTATATTTCCTAACCTTGTTATTATAGAATCTCAGCATGTCAACTAGATCTGCTGCAGGCGTACTAGGCTCGATATCTCTTAGTAGTTTAGCTCCTTTCGCTTCCTCAATAAAATATATTACTTTATCACATAATTGCATAGTCTCGGTTTTTGTTAAAACGCCTCTATCTTCATTACCTGTATAATCTGCAATCACTAGATTAAAAGTGTAATCAAACTCATCGATCACATAACCGTCCACTCTAATTTTTCGGTTATTTTTACCAGTTCCGGTATAAAACGAGTGAGTAAAATCCGAAATCATATCTGAGTTAATCAAATAATCAGTAAAAATACTAACAAATGCTGCCGATGAACCTGATCCATCTGCAACTGCAGTAGCTTTAACTTCTTCCAAAAAATCTCTACGAAATTCATGTGCGTCCATGTATCCCTCCTACTTTAAAAAACACTCAATTGCAGCTAGGCTTATCTCATATTTTGCTTTTACAATTGCGCTGTTTACATTTTCTCTTATTAGACGAGGGAAAAAAATTGTAATATAGTATTCCTGTTTTTTGCATAAGAAATATTTTTCAATTTTATAGTCCTCTAAATCCTTATATCCATATTGAAAAAGCTTAAGCTCCAAAATTTCACCAGTAATTATGTTGTTATTTACAAGTAATCTTGCATTATTGACTATCTCGTCTAATGAAAAACTCTTTGAATTATCAGGCGTTGTTTTTTCAATAAAATAAACAACAAGAGAACCTTCATTATTATCCAACTGTTCCAAAGATGATATCGAAATGCGTTCTGCTGAAGGAGAAATAGTTTTAATTTCTGCCCATGTATCATCATAAATAAAGTCCTGATCTGCACCATCGGGGCCTGCCCAGCTTCTAACAGCTTTATCGATTCCAATATTTTCAGTTAATTCTAAGAGATATAAAAGTTCTCCCAATAGTCCCTTTTGCAGTGCTAAGTCCATAATATCTGGTCTCTTATGCTCCATTAGCCTCAACCACCTATTATATCTGTCAATTATAAACTGATATTTATTTCTATAATCTTCTCGTGAAGATTCAATTATATCCCAACAAAACCGCAGAAATACTTCTTCGTTGTCAATTTTAACAAGACGAAATGACAGAACCCAGCTCCCATCTGGATATTGATAATTTCGAGCTATTATTGCCTTTGATGATGGAATTTCCTTTATTTCACCGAAGTTCATTATCAATAAAGTTTTTTGGTGAAGCTCTTCATATCCAATATTGAATTCGATCGGATGACTTCCATCCAGCAATAGAAACGCATTTGCATAAAATGGCATTGCATTCCATTTTTCCTTCATTTCATTGAATGTCATCATCTTCATCATCCTCATCATCAATATCAATCCAATTTTTTAACTCATTTATATTTACCACATAATTTGCAGTTTTTTCTTTTTTGCCTAAATCAGGGAATCCAAGTCCAAGCGCAAATAAGAACATCGGGCATTTAATTAAAGGATGTTCATCGTTTTCTGGCTTAGTTTTAATTATATGGATCATAAGAATTGGTTTGCGCTCCTTAATCAGATATGTACGATCAGAAATCTTTTCTTTATCACTATCTTCTTTGCCTTTATTACGTTCTGCTACATCATTTTTAATACGCTCTATTTCTTCAAAACTCAATCCTATTCGAGTTGACGTTCCAGCACCAACTTTAACGTGTGTACCACTCACACGAAGCATGCTTGTATCTTCCTTAATTACATGTAATTCTGGCTCAATAATTATGTTGTCATTTTTTCCTCTTAAAATATATGGTTCCTTAACAGAACCAAAAGGCACTGCGACATCCCATTTTTCTAAAATATCCTTATTATTTTCAATATACTCGGCTAATGCCTGTGATTGAAAATTTAAATGCCATACATGTGTATCAAAGGAGCGGACTAGATCAACGATATATTTTTGAGATATATTTCTCCATAATATAGCACGTGGACTATTATTAATTTCTCTTTCAACGCCATCAATACCATCTATTAAACAAATAAATTGCTTGCATGCCTCCTCGTTTTTATCTAATACTTCAAGGCGGTTCTTTAATCTAGGGGTTTCTAAGAGCCTTCCAGAGACAGTTATAGGGCGAGTTACCGTAGTACCTGTACGCATTTTATTTCTTGCAGTTACAATTAATGAGTTGGGATCTTGTCTGACTTTCAGTCCAAATTCTTCCGGCGTTTGATGTTGTTTTTCCATTCTCATTAATTCAGCTTTAAGTTCATTAGTTGCATCGGTAATAAAACCATACCAATCAACAGCATCTTCGGCCATCCATATTTTAAAAAGATCATCATAGCCAGACCTGTAACCAAACCAACGTCCCATCTGCAGTAATGCGTCATACATCATCGTATTGCGATAAAAATAGCTGACACAGAGTCCCTCAAGTGTTAATCCTCGAGACAAGCTATTTCCCCCCACTGCAATTACCCTAAATCCTATGTTTTTATATGCATAGTAATTTAGGCTCGCTGCACCTGTTGATTGGTTCACAGCTCGGACTTCTACTCGTTTAAGTGAATCAAATAGGAATTCATTTAGCAATAACTCCCAATTTATTTCAGCAATTTTTTCAAAATTATACTTGTCCCAAATAGCTTTTAATAGCTGTATATTTTTTATTTCCAAAGACTTTGAAGTTGGCAGTTTAGCAAAATCTTCAACATCCGACTTAATTCTTTTAATCCACTCTTCAATTAATTCCGCAATTTTATTTTGTACATCGGTAAATCTACTGACATTAATTAGCATTGAGCAGTGTTCACAATCATCTCCGCGTAAATCTCTGACTACTGTCGATAATAAGAAATACAATATAGCCTCTACTAATGATTCCGGCAAATCGTAAAGGTCATCGACTAATGTTTTTTTATGTCCGAATTGAAAATAATGAATCATTTCATTATTTTTTATCTCTATGATTGAGTTATAGTAAGAAGCATTTAATCTGATATGCCAATCCTCCTCGTACCCTATTCCAAAAATTGCATCTGCTCCAATATAATGAGATGGTGTTGGTAAAACCGTAATGAAGTGTTCAGGGAAAAGGTCATCTGGCAATCCGTCTGGGGTCTGGGGATCAATAAATATGTTCGCGAATGGTGTTGCGGTTATCCCAAGGTAAGAAGATCGTGTAAAACTATTTAGGATATTCCTGATCGCAATATTTATCGCTGCGGGATTTGATTCTTCAGATTTTGTATTGACTGATGCATTGTCTGCTTCGTCATCAATCAGAAGGAGGGGCAAGTCAATTTTATTGAATTCATCAGCATTATTCTCAACTAACCATTTATGCAAATTATTAAGTATGCTTTTATTTTTCTTAACAACAAACAGCGCAGTTCCCTTTAAATTACGTAAGGTTAAATCATTACTTTTTAGCACTGCCTTATTAAAGTCTGTACTAACAGAAGTAAAACACGAAATTCTTTTTTCAGGATCAAATGGGCCGATTTTGCCAACACCTACTGATTTATTTTTTATAGTTTGATCGGCTTTTGTATCCAGCGCATACTTACTTTCTCTGCCTGCAAATTCTGCATCTAGGCGTTCTTGCGTTTGAAAACGTAAATTCTCCATCAAACCGGCTAAAACAATAATCACTCTGTAGCCACAATCTGCTGCCTTATTACATATTGCAGTGTATGTTGCCGTTTTGCCAGATTGCACATCGCCAAGAAGTAGTCCTCTCCTCTTGAAAAATATATTTGGATTTGTTGGATCTCCAAGGTCATCCATTATGCTATTCGTTGTAGCATTTAATTTTCTGGTTACCTCTGTACTCCATTTTTTCTTACTTTCTAAATATTTTCTATACCTGTTCCAATAAAAACCATCATTTTTATTCATTGGATACCATGATTGATGATTGATATCGACCCCCTTTAATGAATGTTGATTTCCAATTGAAACGAGAATAGTTTCTCTAAGTGTTTTTATTAATATGTTAAATTCGGTATCAGTAATTGGATAAACATTACTACAATTGCTACGAATAATTTCAGCTTCCTCACTTAGTTGCTCAAGTGTAGGCAGAGTATCTTCGTATTTTGCGTTTATTGCACCAATAATCATACCCGATAGTATCTCAGCATTCCTTATCATAGTAATTCACCTTTCTCAATCGCATCGCGAATATCAATTTCATATTCACAAAAAGGATCAGCTAGTAAGAGATTCTCTACCATTGTTTGGGAGGTTTCAGAATCATAAGAAGTTAGTATTGATCGTAATAAGTTAATAATTGTCGAATCATTATAGATAGTCTCATTTGCAATTTTCTCATCATTTGTTAAGTCCATAAATAATGAATTTAACGGCAATGTGCTTTCTATTTGTGATAATAAAGTATCCATTTGAATTTTTAATTGTGGATACACAGCAATTATCCCATCCACCAAAGGATAGTCACGATTAATTACATATAAGATTGCATCATCCCGTGTTGTTATCCTATTCCATAAATGGATACTAGAATCAGATTGTTCTTTTTTACCTCGATATGTCCATGTTCTTTTACTCCCATCAGTAATTTTATTAATTACATTTGATAAGTTTATCCGGACTTCCTCTGGGGGAACTGCCGTTGATTTTTTTATGTCAAGCGTCCAAAG